>JBCDCO010000081.1:0-19737 GCA_039181635.1 Cyanobacteria bacterium P01_G01_bin.19
AAAGCCTAGTCCCAAGCAAGACAACAGTTTTATCGACCACGAAGTGCCGATCGCATTGAGCAAAATCAAACCAGTGACCAAGCTTCCCGTAACGTTCCCCAAAATATTAGCGACCAAAATCGAGCCGACTCCTTTGGCGATCCCCTCATCATCTTTTTGAATTGCTTTTTGAACTATGGGAAAGTAAAAGCCCAAAAGCAAGCTAGGTACGATTGTAATTAGGGAAGGAACGATGAGATATTTAAAAATCAGGGAAAAGTCAATGTTGCTGAGGTTAATATATCCCTCATCAGAACGCAATTGAGGGTAGGTTTGCCAAATCGAAGCAACTGTCCAGATAGCGATCGCAGAAGTTACTGCAACCAAACCCTGAATTAATAAAAATACTTTTTTAGGGTTACGAATGTAGGGAACTGCTTTCGACCCCAACAAACTGCCAACGCCTGTGCCGACTAAAACAAAGGCGAGAAGGTGAGCGTAGGTATAAGCATTAGACTGAAGCGCGATATCTAGTACTCTAAACCAGACGATCTCCCAAGAAATAGCCGCAAAACCAGAAACGAAAACTAGAAAATACCATTCCCAAATAGAGCTTTTCTGCCTGCGATCTGAAATAGCCAGGGGGCTGACGGAAAATTGAGTGCGGCGATCGCTCGTCCCAAATTTTTGCGCGATCGTCAAGGCAGTTAAGCTGACGCAAGTGCTAAATACTGCCCCGATATACACTGTTATTTCATAACCAAAAGTGCCGATAATATACCAGCCAGAAACCAATGTACCCAAACCCGAGCCTAAAGTATTGACTCCATAAAGCCAGCCGATTCTTGAGGCAGCATTGTCCACGCTGCGATTGATTGCTTTAGATAGCAGAGGCAGAGAGATGCCCATCATTGTAGTCGGTATCAGCAGGCTTACCAGCACTATCCCTAACATTACCAAGGGAAAGCGAGCCAAAGATTGCAACTTCAAAAATAAGATGTCATAGAATAAAAAGCGGCTGGATATAGCAAATAGAGCTATGCCCAGATTACAAAATCCATAAACTCGCACGCACTGACGACTGTTAAAGCGATCGCTATTACGGCTGCTAATTAGATTGCCCAATCCCAAACCCAATAGGTAGGATGCAACTACGACTGTCATCGAGCGTACGTCTGAACCCGAAAATAAACCTAACATGCGCTGCCAGGCTACCTGATAAAGCAGTGCCGTAAAGCCAGAGGTAAAGAATAGGCAAAATAAGATAGTAATCGCACCAGAACTAGCTATGTACCGATCGCTATTGAGATGGTCTGTCTTAACTATCACTTAATTTAATAATTTAAAGAAATCTTAAAAGATATTAATTTTTAATTGTATAAGCGATCGGAACAAGATAAAACCTACTTTTGAGCAATTGCTCCATCGGCAAATCTCCTCTCTATCGAATTATCTAGTAATAGCAGTGTTACTGTTCGATCTGCTTTTTCTCGATGTATTCCCGCCAATACGTAATTTTGCCATCATCTCTAGTTTCAAAAATAATCGCATCTTCCGCCGCCGATGGTTTACCTGTCTGTCGATTGCGATCGCTCCAATCCCACTCGACAGCCCCCTGATTTCCTTCAATAATGATGCGCTTGATTTCTACCTTAGTATCTGTAAAAGCTCTAAAGTAGTCCGATGCGGCTTGGGAAATCTCCTCTACTCCAGTAAAGGTATAATTTTTTGCTTTAAACACGGCATCGGGGGCAAAATCGGCAACTAAAGCGGTTGTATCCTGAGTTTCCCAAGCTCTTGCCTGTTTTTCTATTAAGGCTCTGGTTGTTGCTGCCGACTTTATGGGCAAAGAAAAAACTAGAATAGCCGCTAGAGAAACAAGAAAAGTAACAACTGAATTCATTGATCGATACCAAAATAAAGTAGTTTTACCGACTGACCTTATCTTATAGTTTAGCCAAACCAAGTTATCATTTATACTTGCTTTATTTACGTTCGGCTTCCGAGTAATAGTGACTGTAATAATGGTAAGAATTGGTGGTGCGATTGGCTTGATTGGCAACAATACCCAATACTGGAACATTGGACATGTTGATGTTGTCAATGTTTTGTTTGAGTAAAGAGCGATCTGTCTTACCAATTCTGACTACTAAGACTACTCCATTCGTACGGGAAGATAAAATTCTGCCATCTGCAAAGCCAAGAATCGGCGGAGTATCATAGATAATCAAGTCATATTTACTGCTGTTCTTCAAACGCTCCATCAGAGTATGCATCTTTTGAGAAGCTAGTAGACGGGTTGGATCTGGAGGAATATCTCCCGCAGTAACGACTGATAAATTTTCCCATTGAGGAACTTTAATGATCGCCTCTTCAATATCCAATCCTGTAGCCAAAACATTACTCAAGCCCTCTTCATTTGCCACCCCCACCCAGCGATGAACCTGTGGACGACGAAGATCGGCATCAACCAATAACACTTTTTGTCCCATAGCGGCTGCAGCTTGAGCTAAGTGACAAGAGACAGTTGACTTACCCTCTGAGGGAATAGAAGAACTAATCACAAAAGAGCGAATTGAACTATCAGAGCCCAGTAATTTAATATTGGTGTTCAGCGAGCGGAAAGCTTCAAGGAAGGGAGATGCCCCATACCATTTTTGTCTGGCATTAACAGTAGATTTTTGCTCTGGTTTGGAAGAACCGCTTAGGTTGATAGTAGTATTGCCCACCTGTAGCTGGGGCAAATTTATTTTTTCTTTTTTGGGAATAGCTTCTAATTCATCTATTGGTTTTAAATCTTTTTGAATTGGAATCAGACCCAATATAGGTAAATTGACACTTTCTTTGAGTTCTTCAGAAGAATGAAACACGGGGTCTAAACGCTCTGCTAGGACAGCAGCACCCAATCCCAGCAAAAAGCCCGACACTAATCCCAAAGCTAAATTACGAGGAGGATTAGGAGATACGGGATCCTCCGTCACTAATGGTTGAGCGATCGTCTGCCAGGGCAACGCTTGCTGCGCTCCTTGAAGCTGTAGTTCTTCCTGAGCCGTTAAAAAACGAGTCAGGCTTTCGGTAGCTACAGTAAGTTCTCTTTTCAAGTCAGTGTATTGACGGGCTACAACAGGCAACTGCTTGGTCAAGCCTTCTAGTTGAGACATCGCCTCAGACAAAGCCTCTTGTCTGATTTCTAAAATTTCAATTTGATTGGCTGCTTGAATATACTGTTGATTCAACTCCAAACGTAAAGAACTAGGAGAAGTCAAATTGTTACTGCCATCAACTGTATTCGCCAAATTATTACCCAGTACTCCGTTTGCTTCTTTTTCCAGCAGTTCTAAAAGTTTGGCTTTCTTTTCCTGCAAATTTTGAACGGTAGGATTTGAAGGCAAAAAGCGAGCCGATTCTCGAGCTAGTTCGACCTCAAGGCTTTGCAATTCGTTTAGGAGATTTTGATAGCGTGGCGATTCGCTTAAATAGCTAGCTGCTAATGCTTGCTGAGGCTGCAGTCCTAACTGCTGCTGCAACAGAGCGTATAAAGACTTAGTTTCTTTCATCTTTGCTTGAGCTTCAAAAAATTTCTGCTCGAAGTCAACTTGCTTTCTAGTTAAAATTTCTGCCTGTTGTTGCGGATCGATCAAGTTATATTGTTGACGGAAACTTTGTACTTTTTCCTGTAGTTCGTCAACTCTACCCCTTACTTCAGGCAACTGGCGATCAACAAAGTCCAATCCTTGTTGAACTTGTGCCCTCTTTTCTTCCAGAGAATAGCGCAAGTATGCCTGCGATAAATTGTCCAAAATGTACTTGATTTTCTCGGGATCGGCATCCAAATAAGATACTTCAATAATTTTGGTATCGTCTAGCTGCTTGATCTTTAAAGGAGACTTTTTTGGTTTAATTAATTTCTCATACTCAAGCTCAGGATACTGACTCCTGAGAGTTTCTACAATTGGCCCCAATACTGTAGGACTTTGCAATACTTCTATCTGAGTATCGTAGTCTAAACCACCCAAATCTTGCTGCAGGACAGATAGAGGATTTTCTTGTTCTTCTGCCACAGGTTCGACTAAAAGTTTAAATTCACCTTGATATATTGGCTCTTTTGTAAAAGTAAAAAACGCTGCAGCGGCAGTAACGCCAAATGTTACAATTCCAATCAAGCGCAGGCGATGCTTGACAATGCTCGTTAGTTGACGTAGATCGAGACTATCATTATCTGCTTCGGTGCTGACAGTTTGATTGACGATAGGTGAAGAGTATTGGTAGTTGCTACTTCCATTTCTATCGTTAACTACATTACCGTTACCATTTTTAATGGGAGGATAAATAGAGCGATCTGAACTTCTCTCGGGCATTATGTCATTAATCCTCACAACAAGGGATTACTATAAAAATTTTGTTATTGGCATAGTAACTCATTGCCGCCACAAAAAAGCAGAAGCAATGAGTTGATAATTTTGCCAAATTTGATTTTAGAAGATGGCACGAAATATGCCTAACAGTCCACCCAAAGGACTGGTAACTTTTCCCACACCATCAAATGCGGCAGTCGATCCAGAACGATTTACGACAACTACATCGTTTCGATTAAGTACGGGATTAGTTTCATCATTAACCTCTGCTCCCAAATCGATTTTTACTTTACGCTTGTCTACCGTGCCATCTGGCTTTAGGCTTACTAGCTCTACCTCATTTCTATTGGCACGCTGGCTATCAAAACCTCCCGCAGCCAAAATTGCTTGGTTTAGAGGCGTGTTGGGGGGTACCTGAACTGGACCAGGGCTGACTACTTCTCCGACCACATTAACCGTAATTTCTCCTGGAGAAATAGTACCTTCAGCAATTTCTTGTCGTTCTTTTTCGGTTAGAGCATCGGCTGTTGGAATAATGACTCTATCTCCGTCTTGCAAAATTAAATCTTGACTGCTATCGCCAGACTTAATCAATTCCCAAAGGTTTACGGAAATAAGTTTCTCCGAACCATCCCAAGAAGTTCGTTTAATTTCTATCTCTTTGACGTCTGCCAAAGGCTTGATTCCATTGGCAGCTTCAATCGCCTGACTCAATCTTGGAGGGATCGATTCCTGTCTGTCTTGGTTAGCTCCGTTGTTATTGTTGCCTCTGCTCAACAGCTCTGGCTGAACAAAGTGAGAACCAGGACGATAAACTTCCCCTACCACAGCTACCTGAATTGGCTTGTCTGACTGGAGACCAAAACTGGCTTGAGCCAAACGATTTAGCTCTTTGGGATTGATCTCATCAGTAGTAGGAACAAAAATATTGTCTCCATCTCGTAGAGAAATATCTTCTTTAATCTTACCTTTAGTCAATAAATCCCAAAGGTTAGCGTTGTAGACCACTTCTTTGCCCTGTAGTTCACGACGAACCCTGACGTTTCTCACATCAGCAATAGTTGTAATTCCACCCGCTTGCTGAATCATATCAGTTACGCTAGGAAACTGAGGATTTGTTCCTTCCAAAGCGACTTCATAGGAACCAGGATTATCAACTTCTCCCGAAATACCAACCTTAAGGGGACGAGGTGCGATCAAACCAACTGTGATAATCGGTCTTTTGAGATAGGTAGAATATTCTTTAGAAACTTTGTCAGAGGTTTCTTTCAGACTCAATCCGCGAACGTCTACTCTACCTACTAGCGGTAAACTGATGGTGCCATCGACCAAAACAGGATATTCACCGCTGTATTCTTCTACCTGAAAAATATTAAGATTGATCCTATCTCCCGAACCAAGAGTATAGTCGCTTTCCCCGCTAGCAAATTCTATGCTTTCTGCAGGTAAAGGAGCGGGAGAATTTGGCTGAGAGAATGCATCCTCCTCCAGAGGAGGCAAATCTCGATAGTTAATAGGTTCGTTTGTGGGTGATGAGGTACTAGAACCCGAATCTTGCAATTCTATAGTACTGTCTTGAGCCATTGCTGGCGCAGACGCCAGAGCCAAGCACAAAGACAAGGCGATCGCACTGTAGCTATTAACTCGTTCTAAAAATAATTGATACAAAACAGAAGTATTTTTCATAAAAAGATCACAATGAAAAGAAGTTGATTATTGCGACTAGATTAACATTATTGTCTCTTGAAGTTAAAATGTCGAAAAAGCAAAAACAAAAGTTTCCTTTTTTACTCGGTTCAAAATGGACAGCCAAACAAAAAACATGGGGATGGAGGCATTTTCAGGTTATCAATCGTAAAAATAAAGGAAAGTGGGTATTTGCAGAAATGGTAGCATCATGCGATCCTCAGACTAAGTTCTGGTTAAATGCCTTACAGCTCAAAGATGATTCCCTCTGGATACCTGGATGGAAAACTCTCCAAGAGATTGAGATGGTAGAGGACATTAATGACGCTAATAATTCCACCCGCTAAATTTGTTTGTGTATTTAAAGATTAGATTGATTTTTGGCAAACAATATTTAATAAATAAGCTTTGAAAAGATAATAACATTATCTTTGGTACTTGTTATTTTAGTTTCCGTATTGAAATTTGAGATAAATGTAAAGTATAGATGAACAATGTCGCAGTTGCGCTAGTAAACATCTGCAAAAAGTACGACGATGTTTTGGCGATCAAATAATATTTCTTTGACTTAGGAAACCATAATAAACCCTGTTTGACGTGAGTTCGAAGTTAGGAATTCGGAGTCCTAAAGGATACCGCTCCGCATATTAGGAGTTATGTTATTCATAACGAAAGAATCAAGAATTCAGACCTTTGAAAATTTAGGACTTACGCAATTTTCAAGTTTTTGTCGTTCCGTCGAGCTCACGTTGTTTGGATATGCCATTATGTTAGCTTTTCATCATCAAAACTTGTTTCTCATTCAAATTGATTCTTCGGTAACTTGGGAAGAAGCTTCTTTGACGGGAGCGGCTAGAGGAATTTCTTCTACTTCAGGTAATTTTTCTAGCAAAAGGCGGGAAGATTGATTCCCTCCAGACAAACGCTTTAATAACTTTGGTCTTGGATCGTGAATCAAGTAGTAAACCTCGTCCCCTACTTGCCATTCTTCTTTTGCCACCGCTACCTGAAGACTATCGTTGCGCTTAACCAGCAGAGGAAGCATTTCCCCCGCACGAATGAGCGCCTGTAAATGTGCCAATTTGAACGAAAAATCTGCTTTTTTTAAGGTTGTCAAGCCCAATTTAATTTGCCCATCGTCAATATAATTATTCCAAGTTTTAATCGGTAGCTGTGGAATCAAAGCTTGGTTGACTTTCGTTTTTCCATTCTCGACCGAGCTATTTTGCGGGAATGCAGCCAGTACTTTAGGCGGCTGAAATTCTTCTACCGCCCTTTGAGCCAATACCAGATTAACTTCTCCATTGTTGGTTAGAGCCAAGAATGTACCCATAGATTCAATTCCTGCCTCATCAAGTACTTCAGGGACTAAAGCACTACCTTGAAAAACCGTCAAATTATCTGCTTCTGCTTTTTCACAAGCCTCGGGGTCAGTATCAATCATGACGACTGATTCTCCCAACTGTTGAAATAGACGACCCATAAAGCGACCCAAGGCATCACAGCCGATAATCACCGCCCCCTTGGCATCACTAGAAGTAATTTTTAACCATTTAGCAACCCACCTAGCGGTCAACCCTTGGAAAAATACGGTCATTAAAATTGTCAGAAATACTAGTGCTTTAATTGCGTCACCACCATTGATTCCTTTTTCTGTCAGCAAAATAGCAAACAGAGAGGCAACTGAAGCCGAAACAATTCCTTTAGGTGCAATCCAAGCTAAAAAGGTCTTTTGCCGCCAATTGAGATTGCTATTCCAAGTACAAACAACAATGCTAATCGGTCTGACAACCAGCATTAGCACAAACACAGACCAAACACTACCCCAACCCAGAGCAAATACACTATCGATTGAAAGGTCTGCTGCCAAGAGAATAAACAAAACAGAGACGCACAAAACAGTGAGCTGACCTTTAAATCTTTTCAACAGTCTTTCTTCAGGAATAGCAGAAGCCTTGAGGACAATTCCTGCAATTACAGTTGCCATTAAACCCGATTCGCTGCGTAGAGTTTGAGAAAGACCAAAAAGTCCCCAAACCGCAGCTAAAACGACCAGATTTTTTAACTCTTCTGAGAGTTCGTTAGCTTTTTTAAGAAACAGACCCAGCAACCATCCTCCCAATCCTCCAACTATTGCGCCAATGCCCAAGCGCAAAATTAAGCCACTCATAATATCTAGAGGCTCGGCGTTGGTATTAAGAATCGTATTTAAAACTACTACTGCTAAAATCGCGCCTACGGGGTCTATTAATACTCCTTCTCCTTCTAACAGGGTTGCTACTTGACGCTCGACCCGCACCTGCTTGAGTAAAGGTCCAATTACAGTTGGTCCTGTCACTACGACCAAAGACGCATAGAGAAAAGCGATCGACCAAGGAAATTCCGCTAACCAGTGAGCCGCCATCCCCCCACCAATTAATGCGATTAAAGTACCAATGGTTACCAAATTTCGCAAACTGCCTGAAACTTTTCCCAGCTCTCTTAGTTCTAAATTCAATCCCCCTTCAAACAAAATGATGGCTACAGAAAGAGCGACCAAAACTTCTAATCCCACACCCAGATCGTGAGGATGAAGAACATCCAAAGAATCTGTTCCTAATAAAATGCCAAACATCAACAAAAAAACTATGCTGGGGACTTGAAAATATTCAGCTACCACCTGCGCGCTGATACCTGCAAGAACAGCGATAACTATTTGTAGAGTGATTTCAAAAGATCCTTCCATGAGCTATATATAAAAATTGGCATTATTGCGCAGACTGACAGTTGAACTGGGAACAAAATTTTAATTTGTCAACTCTACTGAGGTTCACTAATCCGATTGAGTCCATTTATTAAACATAGGTCGGTCTAATTTTGAAATCGAACAGACTGACAATTAAAATTATCAAACTAGGCGAAGAATATTTTGTGCGGTCATATTTTAGCATTTAGTAAAAATAAAATTTTTCTATCTCAATCGACCTTGGCTTTCTAGTAGCGGAAAGAGATAAACTATTGAAGATAAATTGTTTTTCATAAAAAACTAAATTCAAATATTAAGCATTTTCAGCAATATTTTTAAAGATCCAGTATTGTTGTCAACACTCGTTTTTTAATCAAGTTTTTTACTCTCAAAGTCCCTCAACTTATGTCACCCCATCGTACATCTATCTGGAGACGCTCGCCGAACAAACTGCGCCGAAGTGAAATTTGGCTAGAGTGTTTTTATTTTACAAGCTTACTTCTAGCAGCACTAATTTTGTTCTTAGTTAATTTGGGCAGTTTACCTTTACTAGATTTAGATGAAGGGACAAATGCACAGGTAGCAAAGCAAATTTTTCTGCAAGGTAGCTTCTCTGGCTGGATTTTCCCCACCCTTTGGAACGAGCCATATTTCGCTCAACCACCTTTAGTTCATGGACTGATCGCGATCGCCTATAAAGTATTTGGCATTAACGAATTCGCAACTCGCCTACCAGGAGCTTTGCTGGGAGCAGCATCAGTAGTTTTGCTATACAACATCGGACGAGAAGTTTTTGTGGCTCGTTTTCCCGCTGTATGTGGGGCGTTGATCTATTTGACCTGCCTGCCTGTTGTACGTTCTAGCCGTTTGGCAATGTCTGACGGACCTTTGCTTTGTTTTGAACTAATCGCTGTCTGGGCAATGCTGCGATCGCGTCGAGATTTAAGATGGTCTTTACTGGTAGGAATCGGCTTAGGGATGGTGAGCTTGACTCAAGGAGCCGCTGCTTTGCCAGTTTGGATCGTTATTGGTAGCTTTTTACTTTGGGATACGCCTCGTTTGCTTACCTCTTCTTACTTTATTGGGGGCTTGCTGCTAGGAGCTTTACCAGGGATCGGATGGTATGTCGCTCAATATTTTCACTATTACGAGCTTGATAATTTACTAGCTTTGTTTGAGCTATTTATGGGTCAGATGTCTAATGGTGAAGCAGAAGCTGTTGCTTTTTCGGCTAATCATTTGATTCGAGGTTTGACGTACATTTTTCCTTGGGGACTAGCAATCTTTTTTGGTTCGAGACTGGCTTTACAAAATATTCACTGGGGTTGGGGCAGGCTATTTGTGGTCTGGATTGGAGTTTACTTTACTCTTTTTTTATTGACTTATAATCATGATTTTTGGTCTATTTCCTTCTTATCCTTGTATCCTGTTTTTGCCTTAGCAGGAGGAATCAAACTCGACTCAATTCGCAATTTGCCCAGCTACATAGACTATCCTCGAATTTGGACTTACAGCTTTATATTGATGGCGGTTATTGCGGCTATAGCTGGATTACATTGGGGAATTCGCAACTACAGCGATTTTTATTTGCCATTTATTTGCGGTTCATTTGCCATTACTTTTACCGCTACTGCTATTGTGATGGCTCAGCAGGAACAGCAATTTATTCCTCTCCTATTTTGGGGGCTTTTGGTCTCGATATTTATGCTGCTTATTTCTCCTCATTGGATTTGGGAGCTGAGGAGTGTCGAACCTGTTAAACCAATTGCCAGCTTGATTCGCGAGCATACACCAAAGAATCAGGTAGTTTATACTTCCATGTCTCGAGACAGACCCAGCTTAGATTTCTATAGCGATCGCCGAGTCGTGCCTCTCAAACTAGTCGATCTAAAAATTCATTGGGAAGCAGATCCAAAACACGACCTCGATGTCTACTTATTGGTGGATTCAATTGCGATCGACAATCTTGATATATCCGCAAAAAATATTATTTCTACTCCCTCGAGCGAACATCAGTCGTCTGACTGGATGCTGGCTGTAAAACATTCACAATCCCAATCTTGACCATAATCGCCTCGCCTATGTCGATTCCAGCAAATAACCAAACAAAGACGGAAATTGAGGACGAACGGCTTATCAACTGTAACGTTAAGCCGAACTCCTCTCATAAAAAACAGCTTTTAAACTAAAAAATTAGCTCAATTGGAATAGATAGTTTATCTAAACTTATATTTATTTACTCCTCATCCTCTACACCAATTTGACGTAAATGAATGTGCTTTCTGCCGAGAGTAATTTCAAACTCATCACCCTGATTTAGACCCATTTTCTTAGTGTAGGCAGAACCGATTAATAAATTACCATTTGACTGAACGCTAATTCGATAACTAGCAGAACGACCTCCTCTACCTTGACCGTTGGAGGTACTATCTAATTCAATTCCTTCAGCGTCAATTAGTGCATTGAGAAACTTCATCATATTGACTCTTTCTACACCGTTTTTCGTGACTGTATAGTAGCCACATTCTCTGGCTTTTTCCTCTTTTGAGAGATTGCCTAGCTCTTTTACTTTACCGATTAATGTTGAACCTACTAAAGGTTGGGGTTGGGTTGCTTTTGCCATTAACTTGAAACAACTAAAAATTTATTCTGGTTTACAATTTTGCGTTTAGCTAAAGTAATACAAAGTTTATATATTTTACCTTGCAATCTTTATATAAAACTATATTACACTTATCGAGCATAATTAACTAAATAAAAATTTAAATTTTAAATATTCAAAGATATAGTTAGCGTGCCAAAAATTAATTGTGCTAACTGTATTAAAAATATTAAGTTACGAATGCAAGTTTTAACGAGTCAAACTTTACAAAGCAGATAAACATGAAGTTAACCACTCGCGGTCACTATAGTGTCAAGGCATTATTAGATCTCAGTTTACAACCAGAATGTCAGCCAGCATCGGTAACAACAATCGCTCGCAGACAGGATTTACCCGCACCTTATCTGGAAAAATTACTGATAGAAATGAGAAAAGCGGGTTTAGTCAAATCCATTAGAGGAGCAAAAGGAGGTTATCAGTTAGCTTTCAAACCAGAGCAAATTTCTTTAGGTAAAATTTTAGAAGCAGTCGGTGAAAATATTCAACCTTTACAAAATCACTCTCCCGATCGCAAAATGGCGGAGGATTGGGTAACGTTTAGTCTTTGGCAAAGACTAAACCAAAAATTAAAAGAAGCCTTATATAGCATCACCTTGGCTGACTTATATTATGATGCTCGAAGTTGGCAAGCAGCACAAGGAGAAGAAAATAATTTTGTTATTTAGGTCATAATACTAACCATGAATAAATTAGCAGAATCTTGTGTTTGCCAGGGAGGTTGCCATTGTGGAGCAGTTCGCTTTCAAGTATTAATAGATTCTAAAATAGTATATGACTGCAATTGCTCTATTTGTCGCAAAAAAGGATTTTTACACTTGATTGTTCCCCCTGAAAATTTTACTCTGCTTCAGAGTCGGGACAATTTAACTTCCTATACTTTTAACACTAAAACAGCAAATCATACCTTTTGCTCTACCTGCGGTATTGACTCTTTTTATCGTCCTCGATCTCATCCTGACATGATTGATGTCAATATTCGTATTCGTACTTTAGACCGAGACCTAACTAACATTTTAGAAATTCAACCTTTTGACGGTCAATTTAGCCAAACATAATTTGAAATTATCTATATTGTTCATTCAAATTAGGTTCAAATTCTGATTCGTAGTAGCTTATTAACTGACGTTACGCAAAATAGCGAATTATTATTGTTTCGATCCGTTGATCGATTTTAGATGCATACATAACGTGGCTAAACAGCTTAAAAATTATCAATTGTCCATTGTCCATTATTCAAACAGATCGATGAACTGCGTAACATCAGTTATTAATTTTCAACTACAAAATTGAGGTCGGCTTCTTTATTGTGGCAATTCATGATTCGAGTTTGATTTTATTATTAGCAGCTATGGAAGATTACGCGATCGGCGATCCTCGGAACTGGCTGCATCCAGTACAGATAATGGGATGGATTATCGATCGCTACAGTAAGTTATCCATAAAATACTTGCCAGTTGGTTGTTGGCGTCGGTTGGCTGGCATCATCTTAGGCTTGAGCCTGATTATCGGAAGCGGTACTGCGGGTTGGCTAGCGGTTAAAATATCCCAGATAATAAATCCTTTACTTGGCATTGGCACCGAAATAGTTTTGCTTGCTAGCTGTTTTGCTGGAAAAAGCCTTCGAGTAGCGGTTAAAGACGTTGTTGATGTGATAAATAAAGGCGACCTAGAATCAGCAAGGTCGCGCTTAAGCTTGTATGTTGGCAGAGATACGGAAAACCTCTCTCAATCGGAAATATTGAGAGCTTTACTAGAGACTGTCGGAGAAAACGCGATTGATGGCGTAATGGCGCCTCTTTTCTATGCCATATTAGGCTCTTTTATTTCTGGTGTTGGCAGTTTACCATTGGCACTGGCTTACAAAGCTGCCAGTACCCTAGATTCGATGGTGGGATACCTTAGGGAACCCTATGCAGATCTCGGTTGGTTTAGCGCTCAGTTTGAAGACCTTTTGACTTGGTTTCCCTGTCGCTTGAGCGTTTTGACTATTAGCCTTTTTTCTGGCGAACCTCGGCAAGTTTTAGCTATTTGTCGTCGAGATGGAGTAAAAGATCCCAGTCCCAATTCTGGGTGGAGCGAAGCCGTTTATGCCGCAGTTTTAAGGGTAAGACTTGGTGGCAAAAATACCTACAGGGGAGTAGTCAAAGAAAAACCATATTTAGGCAATCCTCTAGAACCAATCTCAGTTGATAAACTTGATCGAGCTCTCAACTTAACTCGCTACTGTTTTTTGATTTGGTTGGGGACTGCCTTAATTCTTAAAACTTTTTTGATTTCATAGCTCGCGAAATTCTTATTGCTTTCTCAGTCTTTAGTTAGCTTATCTTCAGACAGCGAAGATAATCTCTAAATCTAAACATTGCTATTTAAAAATCTCTAGCAAATTGAGATTTAACATCTTATGGATTGCATAATTCGTGAAAGTCGCTCGTATACAGATAGGTAAAAGTAGAGTTGGTCGAACGGCAACTTAAAAAAATCTAAAAAAAGTTGAACCTTTCAAACTAACACTACGTCTAAAAACACAGTCGGACAGTTCGTAATAAGAACTAAGTAGAAGAAGTATCGCTGACTTTTAATCTGTTTATCTAGGAGTCATAACTGTAACAATGCCCAAAGCCAAAATTGAAAAAAACACCGCCAAAACGAGTTATTCAGCAGATATGGTTAGAACCTATCTGCATGAGATTGGACGGGTACCTTTGTTAACCCATGAACAAGAAATTGTTTATGGAAAACAAGTACAGAAAATGATGATCCTGTTAACGGTCAAAGAAGAGTTAGAAAAGCAAGAAGATTGTCAACTCAGCCTGAAGGAGTGGGCTAAATTAGCCCAAATGAGTGAAATCGAACTTAACAGGGTTATCCAAGAAGGTCAAAGAGCCAAACGCAAAATGATTGAGGCAAATTTGCGCCTGGTAGTAGCGATCGCTAAAAAATACCAGAAGCGCAACATGGAGTTTCTCGATCTGATTCAAGAAGGAAGTCTTGGTCTAGAAAGGGGTGTAGAAAAATTTGACCCCACCAAAGGATATAAGTTTTCGACTTATGCTTACTGGTGGATTCGCCAGGCAATTACTAGAGCGATCGCCCAGCAGGCACGCACTATACGTCTGCCAATTCACATTACAGAAAAGCTAAATAAAATCAAGAAAACCCAAAGAGAGTTATCCCAGAGGTTAGGGAGAAGCGCCACCCCAGAAGAGATTGCTGCAGAGTTAGAGCTTAAGACTTCTCAAATTCGAGAATACTTGAGTATCGCACGCCAGCCAATTTCCCTCGACGTTCGCGTCGGCGATAACCAAGATACAGAACTATCTGAGCTGCTTGAAGACGATGGAATTTCTCCAGACAGCTATGCGACTCAGAAACTTCTGCGTCAAGATTTGCTGAGTTTAATGGCGGATTTGTCTCCTCAACAGCAAGAGGTGATTAGATTGCGCTTTGGTATGGACGATGGCAAAGAGCTATCCCTAGCCAAAATCGGTCAGAGAATGGGCATTAGCCGAGAGAGAGTACGTCAACTCGAACATCAAGCCCTAGCTCACTTAAGACGGCGCAGGAGCTACGTTAGAGAGTATATTGCGAGCTAACTATTAAAAGTTATTTTCGCGAAAAACTGGCGATCTACACGAGTTTGTTATAGATTCGATCTATTATTCAATAGATTTTGTATCTCTGTAACAAAAAGTGGGGTCGCCATTATTTTATTATTACAAACTAAAAAAATAGAACGGACCCTTGCCAAGCACCCTTGTGTTGTAGCGGGGGTTTAGTGGCAAAAAATGCGTTGTTCAAAAATTATGCCTTCTATAATCAGAAGATTCAAAAATAAAATAGCTATCGAGTATCACGATCGTGGTCTGGAAGGTGTCGGCTAGACCAATAGATCGACAACCCCAATGATTTCCTGTTTCTGCGGTCGGAAAAATTTCCGACAGTAGATTTTTAATTTAAGTGGTGTAGGAGTGAGTTTAATGACACTATTCAAAGAAACGTTAAATGGTAAAGAAACCAATAATATCTCTGTTAATCGGAATGTTGGTCTAAATAGTTCGAATGCCGTCCCCAAGGCTGAGGCAATACAAGGATGGCTAATCGATCGCCTAGCAGACATTTTAGAGCTAGAGCCTAGTCAAATTGATGTAGGGCAAGACTTTGAAGAATATGGTCTAGAATCAGCCGAAGCGATCAATTTATCGGGAGATTTGGAAGATTATTTGAATTGCCGTCTTCCACCCACTTTGCTTTGGGATTATCAAAATATTGAATCCTTGGCTCAATATTTGGCGACTTCGAACTTACCTCCAAATCAGGTTAACGATTTAGAATTTGCCACTTCTGCCGCTCTGTCTTCATCATCAGAAATTAAAGATCTCTCAGAAATACCGCCAGAAAACTACCAGTTCGACCAATTCCCCGAATATAAAAAATTACAGGCACAACAACAGCAGGTTGCCAGTCTAGGCAACGGCAATCCTTTTTTTATTCCTCAAGAAACAGTAGTCAACGATCGCACCACAATCGATGGCCAAGAGTTGATCAATTTTGCTACTTATAACTATATTGGCATGTGTGGCGATTCTCAGGTCAATTTAGCAGCCAAAAATGCTACAGAGCTTTATGGTACTTCTGCCTGCGCTAGCCGCTTAATCTCGGGAGAAAAGCCTATTCACCGAGAACTGGAGCAGAAAATTGCGAATTTCATTGGAGTAGAAGATAGCATCGTTATGGTTGGCGGTCACGCCACCAATGTAACCACTATCGGGCATTTGTTTGGTAAAAACGACCTCGTAATTTACGATTCCCTGAGTCATAACAGTATTATGCAGGGTTGCTTTTTATCTGGAGCTAGCTTAGTAGCGTTTCCTCATAATGATAATGATGCTTTAGAGGAAATTTTACGCGATCGCCGTCATCGCTACCAGCGGGTATTGATTGTTGTCGAAGGAGTGTACAGCACAGATGGTGATATTGCAGACTTGCCCAGGGTAATAGAACTCAAGCAAAAGTACAAGTCGTTTTTGATGGTTGATGAGGCTCATTCAATGGGTACTATTGGTAAAACTGGTCGCGGAATTAGCGAATATTACGCTATAAACCCTCGCGACGTAGATTTGTGGATGGGAACACTTAGCAAGTCTTTTGCCAGCTGTGGAGGGTATATCGCAGGCTCTGCTGCCTTGATTGAATACTTGAAGTATACTGCGCCTGGTTTTGTCTTTAGTGTGGGAATGTCTCCTGCAAATACCGCTGCGGCGATCGCATCAATTCAAGTTCTTGAAGAGAATCCAGAAAGAGCAGCTACTCTGCAAGCTCGAGCCAAACTCTTCTTAGATTTGGCAAAAGAAAAGGGTTTAAATACGGGAATGAGTAAAGATTCTCCAGTGATTCCCATTATTGTCGGTGAATCGTTGAAATCTATTCAACTATCTCAGAATTTATTCAAGCGAGGGATCAACGTTCCCTTCATGATTTATCCATCTGTTCCTCAGAACGGTGCGCGATTGAGATTTTTCATTACCTGTAACCATACGGTCGAGCAAATTCATTTAACCATCAACGCTTTGAGCGAAGAATTAAGCCGCTTGTAAGGCTTAGTTATCTTAGGTTATCTTGTTGCGCATGTTGCAATTGCTATTTAACAGCAACGTTTAGTCGGAATCTTAACAGGGAAGATCCTTTTTTTTCATTGCTGCTAAATTCAGAAAAATAAA
This sequence comes from Cyanobacteria bacterium P01_G01_bin.19, assembly GCA_039181635.1. Classification (GTDB taxonomy): domain Bacteria; phylum Cyanobacteriota; class Cyanobacteriia; order Cyanobacteriales; family Xenococcaceae; genus Waterburya. The sequence continues at coordinate 17,125 of JBCDCO010000081.1, forward strand.
TAGACAAATATATATTGCTCTCTGTTCTTCAAGACGAAAGATGCTTTTAAAATCAAAAGCATCTTTCGTTTTAAGTTGTGTTTTTCTAAGAGATATTTTTAAATTAATTAAGTCAATACAATAGCAATTATTTAATTCATTGCAGTTTCATTAAATTTTAATTTTTACAGCTAAAAATAATCGACTTAAAATTCTCTTTTGCCTAACAAAATATTCTAAAAAACATATTATTTTGACTGGATAATTTAAGATAATTTAGATGTTTTTACCGATGTTGTTCCAGTGCCATCATAATTCTTGCTGACTAGAATAAGCAGTTTATTGAAATAAATCCTTAAAAATAGTTAAGCAGAGAATACGTGTTTGTTCGTAGACCAAAAGTTTGGATAAGTTTTTTTCCGTAAAACGACCATGGTCTAGATGTTTCTAACAATAGAAAATGAGATTTAGATTCGCATAAATAGATTGTTGATACTAAAACTTTATTTTTATGGCTACTAAAACTCTTAGTTATCGTTGCATGGATTTTCTGCAAAGTTATCATCGCAACCCATCTTTAGAATTACGTAATAAATTGGTAGAGTTGAATATTGGTTTGGTGAGAAAAGTAGCACATCAAATTTGCCGCAAATGCGCCGAACCTTATGAAGATTTAGAGCAAATTGGATATCTTGGATTGATCAGAGCAATAGAACGTTTCGATCCTCAACAAGGTTCGGCGTTTAGCTCTTTTGCCATTCCTTATATTCGTGGGGAAATGCTACATTACCTCAGAGATAAAGGAAGTATGATGCGAATCCCTCGTAGATGGCAAGAGCTTTATACCAAGGGCAAGAAACTACGCAAGGACTTGATCGAGCAGCTAGGACGCTTACCCCAAGATATTGAATTAGCAGAAGGCTTGGGTGTACCTTTGGCTGAGTGGAGCGAATGTCAGCTAGCTTTACAAAATAGACTGCCTATTAGTTTAGACGCGGTAGTCAATAACTCTATGGATTCATCAATTACCTTTGGCGATACCATTGCCGATCCGCATTATCAACAGCAACGTAAATTAGAGGATGATAAATTGCAGCTACAGCGAGCAATGAGTCAGCTAGAAGATAAAACAAAAGCAGCAATTGAATGTGTTTTTCTATGGGATTTACCCCGTAAGGAAGCAGCTAAATATATTGGTATTAGCCCGATGACTGTTACCCGACATCTACATAAAGGAATCGAGCAATTAAGTACAATGCTAGAGCCTCAAGTGGCATAGCTTAAATTATTTAGTTATTCATAATTTACTCAGTCTTATCGAGCCCTAATACTATAGACATAATACTAATCAATTTAATACTAGCTTTTAATTATCGACAGTAGTCAATATTAACTATTATTTTCTCTCAGCGATCGCTTTTTTATTTTAGAGCGATCGCTTTTTTGCTATGTACTCTACACAGTCAATTGATAGATTATTTGCAGAATCAAATCAAATATCTCGCACTATCATGTAATTGAAGTTTCACTAGACAAAATATTTGATAGTCATGGACGTAAAATTAATCTTGCTTATCTTAACTGGAGTGTTTTCCGTTGCCTGTTTGTTCTTTGGAACAAAAGGTGGCTACTACGATACTGACAAATATGATGGCAACGGCTCTGCTCATTAAATTGCGACGAGATTCCTGTAAACATAACTTTCACTCAAGATAACGAAACTTAATTTCACTTAAGATCGAGTTAAAGTTTGTCACCTTCATAACTTAAGATTTTAGACATAGATTGTAAATTGCCAAATTTTTCATCTGTGCCAATTTTATTTATGGATTACCAGGAGCTAACTACATGAACAAAAGACAGGGACAAACTACCTTTAGTTCCCTGCCTTTATCTTGCTTTGTATACGCGGCAGGTCATAAGGATGAAGGAGTATGCTTGCTGTTGCATATCGGCAAATATCGTATTCTACTCGATTGCGGTTTGGCAGATTTGTCGAGTCTCATCAAGGAAAAAACTTCAGTCGCTGATTTTGCTTTTTGCTCCCACGCCCACTTAGATCATTGCCAAGGTCTTTTAGAGCTACATCAAAACTTCCCTTCATTGCCAATTTATATTAGTGAAGTTACTTCCAAACTGCTGCCATTTTACTGGAATTTAGAGCGAGACGCAGAAAATCTCGACTGGTGTGAAATATTGCAGTGGCGCACTCCTATAGATATCGCGCCTGATTTACAGATTGAAATAGTTCCAGCAGGGCATCTTCCAGGAGCTGCGGCTATAATCATCACTTATATCACCCCCGAACGCCGCTACAAAGTTATGTACACGGGAGACTTTTCTGTCTCTAACTTTCAACTGGTGGAAGGAATGTCTATCGAAAATCTCCGAGGGCTTTCTCCTGATGTTCTTATTTTGGAAGGGAGTTACGGTAGAGTTCGGCATCCTCATCGTCGTCTGCAAGAAAAACAGTTGATGGAGAGGATCAACAAAGCTTTAAATCACAACCAAAATATTTTACTTCCCGTACCGCCAATTGGTTTGAGTCAAGAAATTCTCAAACTTTTACGTTCGCATCATCAGTTTACAGGGCGAGATTTGGATATTTGGGTAGATGAGCCGATTGCATTTACC
>JBCDCO010000082.1:0-19649 GCA_039181635.1 Cyanobacteria bacterium P01_G01_bin.19
TCATCATTAATCTGAGTATTTTGATGAATTAAGATTTGATCGAAGCAAATGAGGAAGTAAATTTAACAATTGCTTAATAAAGCTTCGATATTTTTTAAAAAATATTAAGATTTAAGTTAAGAAACAAAACTCGCTAGAGAAAATATTATTTTTGTCTGAATTTAACTCAGAAAATCATTCAGCGGCTTTTTCTTCAAATCGGGAAAAAGAAAATATAATAGCTGCGATCGCTTTACGCATCAGACAGTCTTTGGATTTAGAAATTATCCTCAACCAAACTGTTGCTGAAGTGAGAAAGTTTCTGCAGGCAGATCGAGTCCTAATCTACCGCTTTGAACCAGATTTAAGCGGTGTGATAGTCGTGGAATCAAAAAAAGAAAAGATAGATACGGTGTTGGGATTTAAGATCAAGGATCCCTGCTTTGCGGATCGGCATATTGAAAGATATCAGCGAGGAGAAGTCCATGTCGTGCACGATGTCGAAGCTGCTAAACTATCTCCTTGCTATAAACAAGTATTAGAATCATTTGAAATTAAGGCAAATTTAGTCGTTCCAATTATTGCCAATGGGGAATTATGGGGTTTGCTAATAGTTCACTGCTGTCAATCGTCTCGTCAGTGGCTGACAAAAGAAGTCGAATTGCTCAAGCAGTTAGCGATTCAAGTTGGCATCGCAGTACAGCAGGGAGAGCTTTATCAAAAAATTCAAAGCTTCAATGATTATTTGGAACAAAAAGTCAGACAAAGAACCAAAAAACTGCAAACTTCAGTTAAGTTTGAATCCTTAATTCGTAAAATCACAGAAAAGGTCAGGGATAGTCTCGATGAGCCGCAAATACTCCAAACTGTTACCCAGGAAATAGGCAAAATACTTCAGATAAAGCGATGCAAAATCGAACTATATAATAGCGATCGCACGACTGCCACGATAGCTTATGAATACACTACTGAAAAGCCAAATTGCGAAGGCGTAAAAAGGATTATTAAAGATTTTCCCGCACTATATCGACAGCTACTAGAAAAGCAATCTCTGCAATTTGTCGAAAAAGTGCCTGAGCTAAGTCCTATTGACGTTCAAGCTACTAGATTAGTTTGCCCGATTTTTGACGATCGCGGTATCTTTGGCAATCTTTGGCTGTTACGTCCGCGGAAAGAGTATTTTAAGCAGCATGAAATAAGTTTGGTAGAGCAAGTTGCCAATCAATGTGCGATCGCCATCAGACAAGCCAGACTGTACCAGCAGTCCCAAGCACAAATTAAAGAATTGGCTCACCTCAACGTACTCAAGGACGATTTTCTCAAGACGATTTCTCACGAGTTGAGAACTCCTATGAGCAGCATACAGCTAGCTTCAGAAACTTTAGAAGCCTTGCTGGAAAAAGAAATAGGAGCGAAAAAATCAGCTACTTTTTCCAGAGTACTAGATATTTTTCGCTCTGCTTGTCAAAAGCAGAATCAGCTGGTGAACGATCTGCTCACTCTCTGCTATATAGATGCCAAAAAAGAAATACTCAAGCTGCAATGGATCGATTTGACTGCTTGGCTGCCACAGATTGTAGAACCATTTCAGGAAAGAATCGATAGCCAAAATCAAACCCTAACAATTGCGATCGACGATAGGCTGCCGTTGTTTAAAACTGATGTCTCGGTAGTCAAAAGAATTCTTGCAGAACTGATTAATAATGCTTGTAAATACACTCCAACGGCAGAAGAAATTATTTTTTCAGCTACAGCTAATAAAAATGGCGTTAAGCTAGAAGTAGCTAATACTGGTATTGAAATTTCCCCTGCAGAACAATACCGAGTTTTTGATAAATTCTACCGAATTCCCAGTCACGATCCCTGGAAGTTTGGCGGTACTGGTATTGGACTGGCACTGGTTAAAAACCTAATCGAGCTTCTAAATGGAAGGGTTTATTTAGTCAGTAGCGAGAATCGCACAACTTTTACAATCGATTTACCCTGTGAGATTGCAGATCGTGTAGATGATACTGATATATAAAATAAGAGCAATTATGCGTTGAATAAGATAGTAAGCTTAAATTATTTAAGTAGTTATTGGTGATGATTACAAGCAGTGAATTAGATTGGTTAGCAGTATTTGGTTATTTGGGGATTACCTTATTTGTCATGTGGCGTATTTTTAGCCAAGATAGCTAAGAAGTCTTTGCCAATTTAAGCAACAATCCATCAATTTACATTGTCAAACGCGAGTTCGACGAAGTGATAAAAACTTGAAAATTGTACAACTCTTTAATTTTTAAAGGTCTAAATTCCTTATTCTTTCGTTATAAATAGCATAACTCCGAATTCCGAACTACTAACTCCGAATTCCAAACTCACCCTGTTAAATATTTAGCGCGCCATTTTCTTTCAACCATTGAACTTGTTGTTTTGTTATTCCTTTTGCCTTGGAAAATACCGCTCCGTTAACGTTACAGTCAGCAAAATCGACATTGTGCCAAACAGTTTGTTCGCAGTTGGCATCCTGCAAATTAGCTTTATTTAACTTGACGTTGGTCAGACTTGCTCCTTCTAAGTTAGCTGATATTAGATTGCTGTCCGTAAGATCGACGTCACTTAACTCGGCTCGGCTAAGATCGATTTCTATTAATTCAGCCCGAACAAATCGCACCGCATCTAAGCGAGATTTGCTCAGTTTGGTATTAACTAAACTAGCTTCATCAAAATCAGCCGACTCTAGCTTTACCTGGGAAAGATTGGCATTTTGCAAATTTGCCCTAAGCCAGCGAGAGTTTTTAATATTTGCCCCTCGAAGATCGCTGCTAGTCAGAGTCGCTCGCTCAAAATTTACTTCCTCTAAAGCTGCTTTAATGGCAGATATTTTATTGAGGTTGGCACTATCAAAGCTAATATCTTGTCCGAAAATATCTCTCAAGTCGGCGAAGGACAAGTTCATCTGCTTTGCTCGAATGTTTTTTAGTTTCGCGCCAAAAAATTTGGCTTTGTAACCATTAGCATCGTCAAAGACAACGTTGTTGAGAGTTGCGCTATTAAATTCTGTTCTTTCTAAATTGGCTTGACTGAGATTTACGTCGGTAAGTTTGGCGAAAGCAAGATTGGTATGTTTAAAGTTTAGCTTTTGGCAAGAAGCATCGGTCACAATAGCTCCACGCATATAGCAGTTAGCAAAAGTAGCTCCATCGATATTGACTCCTGTCAACTTTAATCGACTTAATTCTGCCTGCTTGAACTCATATCCCGATTCTACTTTTAGAAGAACTTCTTTTGCCGAAAATAATGTCATTTAACCACACACATCTGTCTTGTGTTTGATGATTATTACCTGTAGAGAATAATACTAAATCTTATATCGAGTCGATCGCCAATAAATATTTAAGTATTTATTTAAGTATTTAAAAATCAGGCAAGAATAATCGTTCGATCTAGCTTGGTTGATTGCTAGCTTCTCGATCTCGATATTCATAATTAGTCGTGTCGGCGATCGCTCGTTTCACTTCTGGACTCGATTCTCCGTATAAATCCAGCCATTCATAGAAAGTTAGCTCTCCTCCCAAATAAGCTTCTGGATCTTTGGCTCCTTCTAACATTATTGCTGAAATCAAACTGTAGGCATCTAACCAAGCTGCCTGAGTTTGGCTATCCCATCGATCTGCTAAATATTCAGCAAAGGTTTCGATTAGAGCCTGTCCGACAAATGGATAGTGTTCTTCTATCGTTCCTATATTTTGATGATATGCTCCCAGGCTTTTTAAAGCCAGGCTTAATTCTTCTGGATTGCGCAAATTTTCGACAATAACTGCCAGAGAAATAATAAGCTTTTTTTCTTGAGCGGCAAGATCGGTTTTTTCAAACAAAGGTTTTAATTCTGGATGATAATCAAATAGCTTGCGGTAAAAGCTGGCGGAAAAATTGGCTGCATTTGGTTTGACCCAAGCAAAACTTGTTTCTAAAAGATCGATATCTAAGGTCATATTTCTTAGACTAAATTGATTGATGATTTTATTGATAGTAATAAGCCAAAAATATGTGGAAACACAGCATGATCGAGAATATTGCCACGAGAATAATATGAGTGTTCAGCCACAAAGCCCGCATCCCGCGAATCATATTTCCTTTAGATATGCCTGGAACTTGCTTGCCCTCGGCAATCGAAGTTTTAAACATTGGTAAAAACCTTTTTTGGGGCGACTCTACTACTCCAGTTTCGGCGACTACTCCCACCAAAGCAGATAGACTAACGGCGAAAAATACCCACAGAAAAATTGCATTAAAATTGATGCCCGCCACGCCGATGGTGTGAATTAAGACTATAGCAATCAAGCCTACCCCTAAGAAAATATGTAGTCTGCGCCATAGCTGCATTGAACCAGGTACTGGTATCTTGATTTTCCAACTTCTACCTCTTTTGCGAGCGATCAATACCATCTCAAAAATTACAAAAGCCAGAGAAATATAGCCTGTTATCTGCTTGTAAAGATTAGCCTGAAGAAAATACAGAACATCAAAGGCTTGCTCTCGAATAATTGGTATATAAATTGGGCTAACGGCAAAAGGTACGAGAATTGCTGCCGAAACCAACGTGAGAATAATTAGGGTTGAAAACTTGGGCTTCATTTATCCTCCTCCGAGGACGTAGTCATTTATCATTTATCATTGAGCATTGAAGCACTGTAATTCTCAGATAAGTAGCTGTAGGGTGGGCAAATAACGCAATTTTCTCAATTAATTGGAAAATAGCTATGCCCACCTTACTTAAAAATTGAATTAACTTTCTTCGATAGGAAGATTAATAATGACACCGCCCATTACATCATCCATCTCAAATACTTTATCGGGATAGCGTTCGAGGTGGATGGGGTGAGTATTGTGACAAGTTACGCAAGCTTCGGCAACTGCTTTATCGGGATATAGAGCCGAGAAGTATTTTTGACCGCCGATCTCTTGATACTCTTTGTAAGGTTCGCCTGTTTCATTTACTGCTTGCATCGCCTTTTTCTCGAAATCAGATTTGGGTGCGTGGCTATCGTTAATGTTCCAGGTAGAAATTAGGTTATAGGTAAAACCGATACCTTTTTCGTCGGCGACTTCGGCTGCAACTTCCGAACCCAAGCGAAACATTTGGGCGGGTAGAGGAACACCATCAGTGTCTTCCCAACCTTCTGTTGCTTCTGCAGGGACTACTCCTTTAGGTTTCTCTTTTCCTTCTAGGGTTTTGAGTCTATTGATTACGTGCTTGGTATAAGCAGTTCTGTCTGCCATCAACACGGTATGTACGTAGTCTACGGCTACTTCGGGTGAAATACCCACTGTGGCTTGAGTCGAACCGCCACCGCTACAGGCGATCGCCGTAAAACAAATTGCCACAGCTAGGACAATCAAACCGATTGTTTTAGTTTTTACTCTTGTAATTATGTTGTTCATTGTTAGGATAGTTTTGGATATTTGTGGTTGAGTATGGTGGAAAGAATTAATTCCCTTTGCTCGACCTTTTCTTTTCTAGATCGCGCACCAGTTGAAAGGTAGGCAATTTTTGATTGGGAGGACGAGCAAAGTTGGCTTCGACTAACTCATCGTCGAAAATACTGTCATAAGAGTGTTCTACACCATGGCAGTTCATACAGACTTCTTTGACCATGCGATCGCGTGGTTTGAGGGTATAGGTATTATTGTGATTGACCAGTACATTATCCTCCGAGGCTTCTCTCGGTAAATGGCAAGTGGCACAAGTAACGGAATCTCGACTCGGACGGGGCAATGTACCAATTTCTTGGAAGATACTAGCGTGGGGCGAATTTTTATAATTTAAAGAGTGATTATCTGCATGACAGGTAAGACAAGAATCTACCGATGCTTGATAAGTATTGACCGTATGAACGTTGTGACAAGTATTACAGTTCATTTGCTTGTCTTCTATCTCTGCCTGCATGGGTAAATGTGCCATGGCAGGGGTCAGAGGAGATAAGCCCTCTAGGGTGCGAATACCGTGCTTGCCCAATAAAAAAGTATCGACGCTGGTTTCATGACAGCTTCTACAACTCTCTTCGGTTGGCTTGGCAACAAACTTTTTAGTTTCTTGTTCCTGATGACAGCTAGAACAATTAACTTCCGCTAGTGCGTGAGCGCTTGTCTGCCACTGCTGCTCTATCTTCTGTAACTGCTTCTGAGTCACCTTCTCTGCTAAAGCTGCTTGAGGAAAAACCAAAGAAAAGATCAAAAATAAACACAAGAGAATAACAGTAAACTTCTTACTTCTTACTTCTAGCTTCTGATATAGGTAGCGGCTTGTCCTCGAATGGGGATATCCTTTAGGACTTCTCATTTCTTACCTCCCAAGAACTCTTGGCTTAAATCTGCTTTGGGAGCAGTTTGCAATTTAGCGGTAACAGTTCTTTTTGGTAAGGCTGGTTTGGGTAGCAGCCAGGGTTGATTGAGATTGGTACGCAAAAAGCCAGTGGAAATCGAGCGATGATCGTGAAAGTTGTGACAACCAGCCGTCCAGCATCCATCAGCCTCAAAGCCGTTATGACTCGCTAGCTCCCCTTCAATCACTCCCTGATGACAAGCCATGCACAAGTCTGGCGGTAAATTTACCCCTCGAGCAAACATATGTTCGTGTTCCCGATGACAAGCCGTACAGGTTAAAACATCAATGTTTTCCCGTAATTCTGCCCAGCGAGGATCACGAAACTTTTTTGCTCCGTGAATGTCTTTTGCCATTTCTGCTTCATGACAGCGATTGCAGGTATCGTTACTCACAGGTTTAAAACCTTCGTGACAAGATTTGCAGGAGGTTTCAAACAAGACATGACCGTTGGAAGTTTCTCCTGGGAGAAAAACAGTTTGACTGTCTAAGGCAAAAGCCGAACCAAACCACAACACGAGAATCAGCACGGCTCCAACGATGGCATATCTCGAACTTAATAAAGCTAGGGGTCGAAAACCACGGGGTGCATTTCTTGCCATTTTCTTTCTCTAAAATAGCAATGCCAAAATGGTTGCCGCAATTCCCATAATTCCTCCTCCTGCAAGAGCGGTAATCGTTGCCTTACCAGAGTCGTGGGAATAAGCTTCTTCACCAACTCCTGCTGTTGCCACAGCACCAGTAGAATTTAGGCTGGCAGAAGTGAGAGGCTGAGTATTTACAGCCGCCATCACGGTATCTTCAGATTCGGTCTTTAAGGCAACTTCTGCCTGAGAATAGCCCGCACCATCGAGCATAATTTCACTAATTGCTCCATAGGCACCTACCCATGCATCTTTGACTTTGGGAGTCCATTTTTCTCCCAGATACTGCTCGAATGTTTTCAGCAATGCGCCTCCAACCAGGGGATAATGTTCGGGTAAAGCACCATACTTAACATGACGTGCGCCCAATCCTCGCAAAGCTTTATCCAATACATCGGGCTGGCGGAGGTTTTCTACTACCATCACCAAAGAATTCAGCAACATTTTCTTCTGGGATGCCATATCCGTATGTTCGAATAATGGCTTGGCTTCGGGATTATCGGTAAATAAGTTGTCGTAAAAACTGTTTACAAATTCATTTGCCTGGGGTTTGACCGATTCAAAACTAGATTCTAAAAGTTCTACCTGCAAACCCGCTTCTTCTTCTGCTGGTAGGGCAATTTCGGCTTGGGAATAATCGGCACCGTCGAGCATAATTTCACTAATCGCCCCGTATGCGTCAACCCAAGCTTGTTTGACCTCTGGCGTCCATTTTTCTTGGAGATACTGCTCAAAGGTAGTTAGCAGCGCACTTCCGACCAAGGGATAGTGCTCGGGTAAAGCACCATACTTGACGTGGCGCGCTCCCAATCCTCGTAATGTACTATTCAAGACCTCTGGCTTGCGCAGACTTTCGACAACTAGAACCAAAGAACCTAACAGTTTTTTCTTCTGAGCTGACATGTCTGTGTTGCCAAATAGAGGTTTAGCCTCTGGATTAGCGGTGAACAAGTTTTCATAGAAACTAGTGACAAATCCATCAGCGTGAGGCTTTATTTCATCAAAACTATTTTCTAAGACTTCTACTTTAAGGGGCATTACTTATGGAATTCTCCTTGATTTACGGATAAATTATTGTGTGTAAAACGGCAAGTCTTTTACGTCGCAGCAAAAAAACATGTGTAAGAAAACTCAAGACAATTGACAGTAAATATCAATATTATTGACATAAAATATCAATAACAGAAAATGATATTTAGATTTGAAACATGCCGATAATTAAGTCTTTTTTGAAATAGCAATTTCTTTCTTTCTATAGATTTATAAAATAGTAAGAAATGGTATTATGTAACCAAATATACAATCAATAAGCATAAATTCAATTGTCGAATTGAATCAATGTAATAAAAGCATTTAAAGTTTTAAAAAACGAAGATTTTTAGGTAGTTTAAAGTAGCACGGTGAGTAAAAACCCTCATGCACAATAGTTTGGGGAAGTAAATGTTTGTGTCTTAACCTAAAGATTATCTTTAGAAAAAACAGGTTCGATAATAATTGGTAACAATAAATACAGTTTTTTATCAACTCAATTGTCTTACTATCATTAGGAATAAAAAAACAATTAAGTATTTAATGTTCTGCAAATAAAGGCAGCCCTTAAAAGTTTGCAGAAGCCTTTGACAATAGTTTTTCTGCATCGTAATTATTTGCACGAGATAATAATTTTAGGTGCGGAGAGCAGAAAGTATTTAAAGTCACGAAAGTCGAAAAATAAGTAAATTCATTCATAGTAAATAGTTAATAGTAATTAATAGTTTTATGTTCGATCGCATTGTTCGCTTTGTCGGCTCGATAAAATTAGCTGTACCTTTACTGAGTGCAATTATCGGTATTTTGATCTGGGCAACTTTTTATGAATCTCAGGTCGGCTCGACTACAGTACAGCAAGAAATATACAAAAGCCCCTGGTTTGGTGCCTTGATGTTTATGCTGGCAGTCAATTTGGGCATTTCGGCAATGTCTCGCTATCCCTGGCGAGGTGCGAGAAAAGTCGGCTTTGCTCTAACTCATTTTGGATTGATCGTAATTATTGCTGGTTCGGCAGGAGTAATTCATCTCGGTATGGAGGGAATGCTGTTGGTCAGAACTGATGGTGGATTGGGCGATCGCCTTAGAGTGGAGGGAGACTTATTAGAAGTCATGGACTCCGAGGGAGAAATCCAGCAGGGCAGTATTTTTATTAGACAAGATGGGTCGGTAAGTCCCGATCGTTTTGCAGGACTAGAGCTAGAAGCCTACACAAATAACGCCATCCAAGAAATCAGCTTTAGCTCGGCAGGAACTATCGATAACCCTGGAGTTAAGCTGAGTTTGGCAAGCGATCGGATGGGACAAACTATCGAGCGAACTTTGGTAGCTTCTCCCGAAGCTTACCGCCAGATGAGCCTCGGTCCTGCAGAATTAGAGCTAGTGGTTGCCAAAAGCGAATCACAGCTAAAAAGTTTGTTGAACCCTCCCAGAACAGATAAGCATCCTTGGGGAGAATTAGCAGTCTCCACAGAGAAAAAGAAGCTAACCGTCGATGCCAAAGCAAACAAATCTAAAACCTTAAGATTGGGCGATAATAAGATTACGATTCAAGAGTTTTATCCCGATTTTCGCCTCGATCGCGACAGGCAGCCCGTCAATGTTTCGGAGAATTACCGCAATCCTGCTCTGAGTTTGACAGTATCCTCTCCCCAGGGAAAAGAACGCTGGTATGTTTTTAGCAATGATAATTTCCCCCCCGTACGTACTCTTATTGCGGGAGAATCTATTCAAGGCTTGGATACCGACTATCGAGTCCAAGCGCCTGAGGTAAGAGACTACTTTAAAGTGATTACCGCGCCAGGCGATCGACTTTACTACACGGCAAAGTCATCAAAGCAGTTCAAATCTGGCACTCTTAAACTAGGGGAGAGCGTAACCCCTGGCTGGGCTGATTTTAAAATTACCCTAGAAGAATATTTGCCCCAAACTCTGGTACAGCGCCAAATTATCCCCGCAGCAGAGGATACTGGAGTCCAAGGATCGCCAGCTTTACTAGTGAAAACTCAGTCGGGAAGCTCAACCTGGCTACCGTGGGGAGAAGCCAGTGCGATCGCGGATGGAGATAGAGAAATATATGCTGCTTTTAGCCCTAAGTTTATGCAAATACCTTTTGGGATCGCACTAGAAGAATTTATCGTCGAACGCAATGAAGGTGCAGAATCTGTGGCGATGTGGACGAGTAAAATTCGGATCGAAGATACCCAAAATAGCCGAGTAGAGCAGCGGAAAGTTTGGATGAATCATCCTACTTGGTATAGGGGTTGGAAAATTGCCCAAGCTTCTTGGAATCCTGGAGATTTACAACAGTCAACTTTACAGGTAAAACGCGAACCTGCCTGGATTACTGCTTTAACTTGGCTCGGTTCTGCTTTAGTCATATCAGGCGTTGCCGTAATGTTTTACGCTCCTGCCTTGGCTCGTAAGTTTCGCCAACGAGCAGAAAAGCCAAATTCTCAAGCTACACCCGAAAAGATTATCGATACCGATACCGTTCCTGTCACAAAATTAACCGCAACACCCTAAGAACAGACCCAATCTGTCTGTTATGGTCATTCCAAATAAGAATGATACAAGCTTAATTTGTGTAAATTCCCCCCCCAAATCCCTATTCCCCAGTCACCCGAACTAATAAACTAAATGTCTCAAAATTAATTGAAACGACTATATTTCTCGATTATCCACTAAAGAAAATGAAACCAGTTAAATTTATTCTCGGACTGCTTTTGGGAGTCGTCATTTTTATGCTTCCCATCGGTCAAGTTCAACCAGCTTCTTTGAGTTCGGTTCAAAATATTTCCGTACAGCTAGAAGGAAGAAAGAAACCTTTAGATACCGTTGCCAGAGAAACGGTGATGCAAATTTACGGTAAAGGAAGTTACAAAACTGTTGAGGGAGAAAAACTCGACTATCTAGATACTTATCTCTCTCTTTGGTTTAACACTCGTGACTGGAACGAAGAACCTTTAATTTTATTTAACTATCGTCCTCTCAAAACACAATTGGGACTGGACGTAGAGCAAAAATACTTCTCCTTTGGCGAACTAATGAGATCGCCTTTAGGCTCGATTATCTTAGATGCTAAAGAAAAACAGGCGGCAGAAGTAGACTTAACCAGAAATGAGAAAGAAGCCCTAACTATTGAAGAGAGATTAGCCTTGACTATTGCCACAGTAGGAAGCGATCGTCTCCCTCTCGTACCTCACCCTACAGATATTAAGGGCAAATGGCTCGATCTAGATTCGGCTACAGAATACTATTCAGATTCTGCGGTCAAAATCATTCAACAGGACTATTCTCAGCTCCAACAAGCTTACCGCCAACAATCTCCCGATCTAGAGCTGGCTGCAGACAAATTAAGACAAGATTTAGCTAGCTTGAGTCCCAGTATTTATCCTACTTTGGCTACTTCTCAAAGAGAAGTCAGTTTCTATGGCTCGCATTATTTTGCTAAAGCCTCCATACTCTATGGACTGGGATTTATAACCATCTTGGTAACAATTGCGATCGCCACTTGGGAACTTTACTGGAGTGGAGTCGGCATCTTTAGCGCGGGACTAATAACTCATGGCTTTGGCTTTGTAGAAAGAATGCAGATTGCGGGCAGACCTCCCGTGACTAATATGTACGAGTCAGTAATTTGGGTCAGTTTTGGCATAATTGCGATCGCCTTGTTGTTCGAACTAATTCATCAAGCTAAATACTATTTTGCTGCAGCAGCACCTTTAGCTATCTTATGTCTGGTTCTTGCCGATAGTTTGCCCGCAGTCTTAGACCCGACCATTTCCCCCCTCGTCCCCGTATTAAGAGATAATTTTTGGTTGAGCGTTCACGTTCCTACTATTGCCCTCAGCTATGCTGGTTTTGCTCTAGCTTATGGCTTGGGTCATATTATTTTGGGACATTATCTTCTCGCTCCCCAAGCAAAAGCTAAGATCCGCAGTCTTTCCAAATGGAACTATGGAGTTTTGCAAGCAGGAGTTTTGCTGCTGACAACGGGAATTATTCTCGGCGGAATTTGGGCGCATTTTTCCTGGGGAAGATTTTGGGGTTGGGACCCCAAAGAAACTTGGGCTTTAATTGCCCTGATGTGTTATGTCGTTCCTTTACACGGTCGCCTGGTTGGCTGGCTGGCGGATTTTGGCATGGCAGTAACTAGCGTTGTTTCATTCAACGCTGTCTTGATGGCTTGGTATGGAGTTAATTTCGTTTTAGGCACTGGTTTACACAGCTACGGTTTTGCCGATGGCGGTTCCGAGTTGGTAGTTGCCAGCTTTGTCGGTTTCGATCTGCTGTTAGTTTTGTTGGTAGCAGCCAAACATCAAAAATGGTTTCAAGTCAAAGACAAAGTTATCGCTAAGGTCATATCAGATTCAAAAGCAGCTTAAGTTATGAGTAATTACATAGACTTGCCTCAACTCAACCTCGTACGGTTATGCATTCTCTTTTCTCACATTTTGCCGTACAGAGTATGATTGCAAATTACGAAACATTACTATATCCGTATTTTTACTGATGACGAAAACACTTAGAAGATATAACTTAGAGTCGCGTTAGGATTTTTGCTAATAATACGCCCTAGACAATCATAGGACGACTAACATTTAGCAATATCAGTGAAGTCGTAGTTAAATCGCGTACTAGCAGCCACTAGTACGCGATTTTCTTAGAATTAAAATATTTAGAATAAAAAGAAAGCGATTAAAATCCCATTACTCGGGCAATTTTTTCCAAGTCGAGAGGCAGACCTTGTTTTAAATCGTTAAGACTATGATCGACCGCGCTAGTGGGATCTTTCAAACCATTCCCAGTTAAAACGCAAACCACTGTCGCGTTATCTGGCACTCGGTCTTTAACCTTGAGCAAACCTGCTACCGAAGCTGCACTAGCTGGCTCGCAGAATACCCCTTCTTCTGATGCCAAGAGCCGATAGGCATCTAGGATTTCGGCATCGCTAACGGGATTAAATTCTCCTCCACTATTCTGTTTGACGGCTATTGCTTTCTCCCAATTAGCGGGGTTCCCAATTCTGATTGCCGTTGCTAGAGTATCGGGATTGGGGATTGGTTCGCCAGATACCAAAGGAGCCGCACCTGCTGCCTGAAATCCCATCATCTTGGGCAGCTTAGAAGATTTTCCTGCTGTACGATACTCGCAAAAACCCATCCAGTAAGCACTAATATTGCCCGCATTACCTACGGGAATACACAGCCAATCTGGAGCATTGTTTAATACGTCCACTACTTCAAAAGCGGCTGTTTTCTGCCCCTGCAGGCGGTAGGGGTTGACTGAGTTAACTAGAGTAACTGGATAGTTTTCCGATAGCCCCCTGACTATATTCAAGGCATCGTCAAAGTTACCATCAATGGCGATTACATCCGCACCATACAACAAAGCTTGAGCTAATTTACCCAGTGCTACATAACCGTCGGGAATCACCACAAACGCCTTTAGACCAGCCCGACGAGCATATGCAGCCGCAGCTGCCGAAGTGTTGCCCGTGCTGGCACATATGACAGCTTGTGCCCCATCTTCCTTTGCTTTAGAAATAGCCATGGTCATACCTCGGTCTTTGAAACTTCCTGTCGGATTGAGACCGTCGTATTTTACGTATACCTTTACACCGCGACCAATCTTATCAGAAATGCTGCGGGCTGGAATTAGAGGGGTATTACCTTCCAATAAAGTAACTACAGGAGTAGCTTCACTAACGGGCAAATAGGGACGATAGGTTTCAATTAAACCTTGCCAATTGTTCGCAGCTTTAGCAATGGGTGGATAAGACAGTTTGGAATATAAGGTACTCAATGTCACGGGCTATTTCTACTAGGGTTTTATTGAGCTTTCAACATCTAGCTTCTAATAGCTATTGATTGAGTTTGGCAAGCTCATGCAGTATCTGGGATCTACGAATAATTATCGCCAGTCAACAATTTAGCTGGATTTGTCGGAACAATCCAGCATTTCTTTAGTATGAGAACAAAACCGCTGATTTGGAGATAACTTATCGATGACCTACTGTTCGATAATTACTTCCGATCTTACCTTACCTTGGGGCTTAGTTCGAGGATGGGATTTGGAGCCATCATATCCGCCTTTACGAGACGAACGATTGGAGCGTCTGTTCTTTTTGATTACAGGTTTGGTGTAGCTGTCTTCAGGAACATCCCATTCTCCCTTCATCCAGTTGGGGCAATCGCGGTCGTAAACCATCTGTAGTGCAGCAGCAGCGATCGCTTGAGCATCGTATTCATCGCTTAACTCTCTAACTAGGGGTAAGAATGATGCCATTCTTTCTCCTGCCAAAGTTTCTTTGATCTTAGTTTGTAGTTTGGCAATCCGTTTTGCTTCTACCTGAGCTCGGTTGGGAATCTTGGCAATATCTATTTTGCTGCGTAAGCGGCGTTCGATTTGTCTGAGGGTGCGACGATCTCCAGAATGGACTAAGGCGATCGCCGTTCCTGTTTTACCCGCGCGACCAGTACGACCAATACGGTGAATGTAAGTTTCTGTGTTGTCGGGCAAGTCGTAGTTAATGACGTGAGTCAAATCTTGTACGTCCAACCCTCTAGCAGCAATATCAGTAGCAACTACCATTTTTACCTTGCCATCGCGAAAGCGTTTTACCAGTCTTTCCCGCTGCATTTGGCTCAAATTACCGTGATATTCATCAACGCTATGTCCTGCTTCTTGTAGCTTGCTGGTTAGCTCGCTAGCAGTACGCTTGGTGCGAACGAAGATAATTGCAGAGTCGGGCTCTTCTATTTCGAGAATAGGTTGAAGTGCCTTTGTTTTCTGCCAGCCGCGAGGGATCATATAAACATGCTGGTCGATTCTATCTGGAGCCGCTTCTTTTTGCTTGACTGTGATATAAACAGGCGAATTGAGGAAATTTTTGATTAAATCTTTGATTTCTCTGGGCATAGTTGCCGACAAGCAGGCAGTTTGTCTGGCTGATGGCGTTTGGCGCAGGATGCGCTTAATATCGTCAATAAAGCCCATACTTAGCATTTCATCTGCTTCATCGAGAATTGCCAGTTTAAGACTGTCTAACTTTAGTTCTCCCCTTTCTAGTAGATCGATTATCCTGCCAGGAGTTCCGACTACAATCTGTACGCCGCGACGAAGACGGCTAATTTGCCTTTCAATCGATTGACCGCCATAGACGGTTAAAGAATATATTCTGTGTTCTCTAGAAGAAAAATCGCTTATCGCTTCTCCTACTTGTTGAGCTAATTCTCTGGTAGGAGTAAGAATAAGAGCTTGGACTGATTTATTTTCTGCCTCGACAATTTCGAGAGTAGGCAAAGCAAATGCTGCTGTTTTGCCAGTTCCAGTTTGAGATTGACCGACAATATCTTTCCCCTGGAGTAGAGCGGGGATAGCATCTGCTTGAATCTGAGTAGGCTCATCAAAACCAAGCTGCGTCAGTTGACTTAAAGTGGCTTCTGATAATCCTAGGTCTTTGAAAGTAGTCGTCATAAGTTTTTATACTATGTTGTGTTTTCTCTTAAAACTCTTTAGCTTTTTAAGGCGTTGCGCACCCACTTGCAGACAGTAGATGCAGATGGGGCAAATCTTATGTGCTTTGGCAAAGCGATTTGATTAGACTGTCAGATACGCCGCTACTGGAGCAACTTCGCCATATAGGTCATAAACGTCGGCTGCGGTAATATCCACCGATACAATCGAACCGAGGGAAGCATCTCCTCGAACGTAAACTAGTCCATCCACTTCAGGTGCGAACTGCGCAGAACGTCCGATTAACTGCCCCGAACTAGGATTTTCTTGCTCGATTAAAACTTCTAGCTGATTGCCCACGTAGGTTTGATTTTTGGCTGCGGCGATTGGCTGCTGTGCCTGCATCAAAATATCTCGACGCCGATTCATTGTTTCTGGAGGGACGTGATTCTCCATGCTGTAGGCAGGGGTTCCTTCCTCAGCCGAAAAAGCGAATACGCCGACATGATCGAACTGATGGCGTCGGACAAATTCCACCAAATGCTGGAAATGCTCTTTAGTTTCTCCAGGGAAGCCGACTATAAAGGTAGTACGCAAGATCGAATTTGGCAATTGTTGTTTGATTCGCTCGATGATGGCATCATTTACCTTTCCTTGCCAAGGTCGGTTCATAGCCCGCAACATTTCTGGATGGGAGTGCTGTAGGGGTAGGTCAAGATAGGGCAGAACGTTGGGCGTGTTGCGAATGGCAGCAATAACCTCGGAGGTTAAACCCGTAGGATAAGCGTAATGAATTCTAATCCAAGGAACATCAACTTTTCCTAGCTCGATTAAAAGTTCTGCCAGCATGGGCTTGCCATAGATATCCATCCCATAGTTAGTAGTGATCTGAGAGATCAGAATAATCTCTTTAACTCCTTGAGCTGCCAGAGTTTTGGCTTCTGACACTATGGATTCGATAGAACGCGATCGCTGATTACCGCGTAGGTGAGGAATAATGCAAAAAGCACAGCGATAGTCGCACCCTTCTGCAACTCTGAGGTAGGCTACTCCTTCGGTGGTAGTACGGTAGCGAGGAACCGTTTCATCAGCAATATAAACTGGCTCTTGGGATACTTCCTGGACTCGCTCTCCAGTTTCAGTACGTTTGATGACGTCGACAATTTTGTGATAGTCGCCACTACCGACAACGGCAACAGCTTCGGGTAGTTCATCTAGTAGCTCACCTTGAAAGTGCTGCGCCATACAGCCAGTAATGACTATTTTCTTGTTGGCTTCAGCCAACTCGACCAGAGTGCGGACTGACTCTTCCCTAGCATCTTGAATAAAACTACATGTATTAACAATTACATAATCGGCTAATTCTTCGTTCGAGTCTACTTGATAACCTGCTTTGGTCAGCAAGCCCAGCATATGCTCTGAATCTATACGGTTTTTCTCACATCCCAAATGGGACATGGCTATAGTTGGCTTATTTGCCATTCTTTATCCTAAATTTTAAAGACCAATACAAAGGTTTTCTTGAGGTTTGTATTTGAGTCAGACTCGTTCATCTTGCTTGCATGGAGCGGCTCTCCCTGGTCTACAACAGCTACGTTGGGAATAATTTATTCAAGACCAACTGTTTGGATCGTACTCCTTAATTTCGCGGCGTAGTAGGAGCCAACCAGACAGTTTTCGCTCCGCAAAACCACTTATCATTCAAGACACCATTTCTGACGGGTTTTGAACTTGCGGCTATACATATCTGTTTAAATACGTAAATAACCTTTTCGTTAAAATATATTAACAGATAAAATCCTTAGTGGGAATCCATCATTAGAAAAATTACAGGATTTATTGGCAAAATTAGTTTTTTCCTCGACTGAGAAATGAATATGTACAGTATTAAGCTTTGTCTGAGATAATAATAACTTTTGAAGAGGGGAAACAAATCGCGTGGTGGATAAGCCGTGATATTACAACAAATTTTCCAAGTAAATAATCCCGTAATTGGCGTGGTTCATTTATCTCCTTTGCCGACCTCTCCGCGTTGGAAGGGAAAACTAAAAGAGGTGATTGCCAGAGCGGAACAAGAAGCAACTGCATTATCTGCTGGTGGAGTAGACGCTATTATCATTGAAAACTTTTTTGATGCGCCTTTTACCAAAGATCGAGTAGATCCTGCCGTAGTAAGTGCAATGACCCTAATCGTCGATCGCCTTAAAGGAATGGTCATGCTACCAATTGGGATCAATGTTTTGCGTAACGACGCTCGAAGTGCAATGGCGATCGCAACCTGTACCGAAGTAGATTTTATTCGCGTAAACGTGCTTACGGGGGTTATGGCTACGGATCAAGGAATAATTGAAGGAAAAGCTTACGAATTGTTAAGATATCGCCGAGAACTAGGTTCGGATGTCGCTATTTTAGCCGACGTGCTGGTCAAACACGCCCATCCTTTAGGAACGCCCAATCTAACTACTGCCGTTAAAGATACTATCGAGAGGGGTTTGGCTGACGGCATTATTTTATCTGGCTGGGCGACGGGCAATCCGCCTTCCAAGGAAGATTTGGAATTAGCCTCTGCTGTAGCCAAAGATACTCCCTTATTTGTGGGCAGCGGCGCCAACTGGACTAATATTACTCAGCTCATGCAGGCTGCAGACGGAGTAATTGTTTCTAGCTCTCTAAAACGTTACGGAGACATTAACGAAACTATCGACCCAATTCGAGTTTCCCAGTTTGTCGAGGCAGCAAAATCTGTAGTAAAAACTCCACGTAAACCCCGATCGGGCAGTTCTCTCAAGCAACTTAAGTAACTTGTAAATAATTCAAGACTAAGCTCAATTTAAACTCAAGCTATAATTTGGACAACAAATTATTAACTATTTGTCAATGTTAAGTAGATTCTCAGCAAAAATTCATTTATGACTCAGGAATAGCCCTAAGCCTAGATGATGAGCGACGAAACTACTTTTTAATGTAAAAAATATTACTAATCGATCCTAAAGCTATGCGCCGTAGACGTTCTTTACCCTGGATATACCGTTGGTCGCGACCTATTATTGGGGCGATCTCCATTGCAGGTGCAGTCTTAACTGCTTATTTGACAGTCACAAAATTAACTGGAACAGGTCCCGCTTGCTCGATTGAAGCGGGTGCTAGTGCGGGTGCTGGCTGCGGCGGTGTTTTAGACAGTGCTTATGCAACCGTCTTTGGCTTGCCCCTGAGCCTGTTTGGCTGTTTGGCTTATGTGAGTATGGCAGCCTTTGCTCTAGTTCCTCTAGCCGTAGATCGAAATAAACAGAAAAATCTCAAAAAGCAGTTAGAAAACTATACTTGGTGGTTATTGCTTGCAGGCAGCATGGCAATGACGGTCTTTAGCGGCTATTTGATGTATGTTTTAGCTACTGAGTTACAAACTGCTTGTCCTTACTGTATTGGTTCTGCTCTCTTCTCTCTAAGCCTACTGGTTTTTACTTTGGTAGGCAGAGATTGGGAAGATTTGGGGCAAATAATGTTTACAGGAACAATTGTCGGATTGCTAACTCTAGTTGTAACTCTAGGGATTTACTCCAACATTAATAGTTCTTCTATTGCTAACGCAGGACAAGAAGAAGTAGCTGATGTCGATGGATTGATTCCTATCCCCCAAGCACAAGGGCAGGCGACGGCTCCCAAAGGCTGGGAGATTACGACTACCTCTGGAGAGGCAGAAATGGAACTAGCAAAGCATTTGACTGCTATTAACGCTAAAAAATATGGAGCTTATTGGTGTCCTCATTGTTACGACCAGAAACAGCTATTTGGCAAGGCAGCATTTGCAGAAGTAACCTATTTAGAATGCGATCCAAAAGGTAAAGATCCCCAAAGAGAAGTCTGCTTGGCGGCAGGTATACAGTCTTTTCCCACTTGGGAAATCAACGGTCAGTTCTATCCTGGAACAAAAACTTTAGCCGAGTTAGCCGAACTCTCTGGATACGAAGGTAATTCTGATTTTAAATATAAGCCTTAAAGTGACTGGTTTATAAGCTGAGATCTGAGATATTTAAGCTCTAAGCTCTACCCCTGTTAAGGTGAGCAATTGTACTAGTCAAAACTGCCAGAAATGCGATGCCTTCGGCTAGCTCCGCAATCGCGATCGATGGCATTCTAAAAGAAACTTGGTAATCAGAGATTTCGTTTCATGA
>JBCDCO010000083.1:0-19619 GCA_039181635.1 Cyanobacteria bacterium P01_G01_bin.19
CCATAAATTGGGTGTAGAGGAGTACCAACAAATAAAGCCTTGAGTACCATTTGATTCCAGGCTAAATCGTTTAGATATTGAGCTGGATAGGGGTTATGTAGGGCAACTGCATTAAATACCGAGGTCATGTTAGTGCGAATTCCTTCGGCTGCACGCATACTAAACGCTTCGGGATAGGGTAGTAAAGAGAGACTTTGATAAAAAGCGATCGCTTCACCAACATCCGCTGCTGCCAAAATTTTATCGATAGTGACAATGTAGCGGTCTCGATCTCCATGGTTACAACTAAGAAGGAACAGAGTTCTGCCCACTTGGTCTACAGTCCAATTAGCTGGCTTCCAACCAGGAATTAGTTTCTCCGCTTCCTGTAATTCGCTAGCAGATAAATTTAGTTCTGCCTTTCCTAAATAACGTGGAACGGCACTAAAGGAAGTAAATAAAGTTTTTTCAGAATCTATCTCGGTAATTACTTCAATTTTGCATTCTAGCCATTCTAATGACTTACTTGTCAAACGTATTTTCAACCAGCTTAGTAGTAATGAAGTTACTCGATCTAGTTTTGTAGCGGTCTTAGTTGACATAACTTAAGTAGCAATGCTTGTATTACATCACTAATATAACCGTGGTTTTTGCGGATAACCATAAACTTACGATGTTTTTTCGTAGTATTTTATATACAAATATATTGTTTATATAAAGTACAAAAAGCTGGCGCAATTAGATAGAAATATGAGTGAGATTTTCATTGAGATCCAAAACAAAAATTAACCAATACGTTTCGCGTACTGCGATACCCTAGATAGGCGTGATTTATGAGATTTTTTTAAGATAATTCCTATGACATCCACCATTGAAACGGCTAAACGTACGGTACGTATCGGTACCCGTAAAAGTCAGCTTGCTTTAGTGCAAACCTACTGGGTAAAAGCCGAGTTAGAGAAACACTTTCCCGAGATTGACTTTGAAGTAGAAAAAATGAGTACCCAGGGAGATAAAATTCTGGATGTACCCTTAGCCAAAATTGGTGATAAGGGCTTATTT
Organism: Cyanobacteria bacterium P01_G01_bin.19; assembly: GCA_039181635.1. Classification (GTDB taxonomy): domain Bacteria; phylum Cyanobacteriota; class Cyanobacteriia; order Cyanobacteriales; family Xenococcaceae; genus Waterburya. The sequence continues at coordinate 1,042 of JBCDCO010000083.1, forward strand.
ACTAAAGAGCTAGAAGTAGGAATGCTCAATAATTCTACTGATTTTGCAGTACATTCTCTTAAGGACTTGCCGACTAATTTGCCCGAAGGTTTAATGCTGGGTTGCGTTACCAAAAGAGTAGATCCTGCTGATGCTCTGGCGGTAAATGAAAAGCATAAGGATAAAACTTTGGCTACTTTTCCTGAAGGATCGGTGATTGGTACATCTTCCCTCAGACGTTTGGCACAGTTACGCCATCACTATCCCCATTTGGAATTTAAAGATATTCGCGGTAACGTCAATACTCGTTTGGCTAAACTGGATGCGGGGGAATATGACGGCATTATCTTAGCTGTGGCAGGTTTACAAAGGTTAAATATGAGCGATCGCATTCACGAAATCATTTCTCCTGAAGTTTCGCTTCATGCAGTAGGACAGGGTGCTTTGGGTATTGAATGCCGTGCGGGGGACGAAGAAATTCTAAAGATTTTAAAAGTATTGGAAGATTCCGACAGTAGCGATCGCACTACCGCAGAAAGATCCTTTTTGCGAGATTTAGAAGGTGGTTGTCAAGTTCCCATTGGTGTTAATACCAGTATTGATGGCGATTCTCTTACCGTTATTGGTATGGTTGCCAGCTTGGATGGAAAACAGCTACTCAAAGATACCGTAACTGGCAACAAACAGGATGCAGAACAACTAGGCAAAGACTTGGCTGGCAAACTTAGAGAGCAAGGTGCGGGTGAAATTTTGGCGAAGATTTTTGAGGAAGTAGGGCGAGATTAAATTGTCCTGATTGCACATTTAAGACTTTAAGCAATAAACGGCTTCGCTGTAGCCATAAGCTATAAGCCGTAAGCTATAAGCTTATCAGAAATAGTCTTAAACCCTCTTAGCTTAAAGCTAAAAGCTTAGAGCTAAAAGCTTTTTGATAAAAAAACGATAAACCAAAAGAGTGTTGTCCAAAATTTATCTATTACAGAGTAAATTGGTAAATCCTAGCAGCTAGCTAGCTAATTACACTTACCTTTATTCACTGAAAATTTTTATGGCAGTCTCTTTGACTCTACAAGAATTTTCGAGTATCACTTACATAGTCCAATTAAGTTTTCTCTAGTAAATACCATGAATATCAAAGTCAAAAATATTGCTGTACCTGCATTTGTCGCTTTATCTCTTCTTTTTGGAGCTTGTGCGGATCAGACAATTGAAAGTCCCGATGCTGTAGACGGTGCAGTTCAAGAGGGTGTTGAAGGAATCGAGCAAGGCGCAGAAGATGCTGGCAACGCTGTTGAAGGCGGTCTAGATAATCTTCAACAAGGTGCAGAAGATGCTGGTAATGCGATCGAAGATGGCGCTAAAAACCTACAAAAAGGCGCAGAAGATGCGGCTGGTGCGGCTAAAGATAGCGTTAACAAAGGTTTAGAAGACGCTGGTAATGCTATTGAAGGTTTGGGTGAAGAAGCAGCAGAATAATCGATTGATTGTAAAAGGTTGATTTAGTAGTTCTTAACTAATTCTAAATGACCGAACAAAGCAACTGATATAATCTCTATCGACGAACATAGGTATCGTGTAATTATCTCTACACGATACCTGTTTTTTATATAAGAGACTTATGGATTTTAATAGCGAGCTTTTTATGTATGGAAAATGGCTGGGATTTGCCACCATCTTCTGTTTGTTAGTTACAATTATCTCTTTTGTACTTGGCTGGAGTTTCCGTTTCCGCTTTGTAGGCGTCACCAGTTTCATGGGGTTGTTAACGGTAGGGACATTTGCTCTAGGCTTGAGCTTTTTTCCTAAGGTGGAAATACCTGGTGCGGTGAGATATACCCTAATTTACGATAATGGAGCGAATCAAGCAGTAGTGGCGGTAGCCTCGGATATAGAGAAATCCGCCATTGAACCGACCTTGCTTCAGGCAGCATCAGACCTCTATTCTTATGGTAGAACTGGTACAAATGGGAATAATCAATTTACGGTTAAACTCAGGACGGTTTTACATCCTCAAGAGGGAATATCTCAGCCTCTATTCTTAGGCGAAGCAAAGCGAGCGCTAATTGCGAATGGAGATGAAGACATTCAAATAAATACATTTTCTTCAAGTTTGAGCCAGCTTCCCCACAGTAGCTAAACGATTAAGAGTATCGAACAATTTTATGAGCAAGCAAGTTATCTCTACATCAACGAAAAAAACAGTCAGCTATTCTCCTTTAGCCATCGCTCCTGCAAGGGTATTGAGAGGAGAACATTGTTTGAGGGACTCGGGTAAAGAAATAGCCAAGCTTGGTACTCGTCCTTTGGTAGTTGGAGGAAATAAGACCCTAGAAGCAGTTAGCCAGGATTTAAAACCTATGTTGGCGCGAGAAAAACTTACTGCAAAGTTTGCCAACTATAGTCCCGACTGTGCCGAATCTTCTTTGTTGAGATTGAAAGAAATTTCGCAAAGTCATCAGGCAGATTTAATTATTGGTGTCGGTGGTGGGAAGGCGTTGGATACTGCCAAACTACTAGCTTATGAGTGCAATTTGCCTATTGTTACCGTGCCTACCTCTGGGGCTACCTGTGCGGCTTGGACGGCTCTATCTAATATCTACTCCGAGCAAGGTGCGTTTCAATATGATGTATCCCTCAACAACTGTCCCGATTTACTCATTCTCGACTATGGCTTGGTGAGAACCGCACCACCAAGAACTTTGATTGCTGGCATTGGAGATGCGATCGCCAAATGGTATGAGGCTTCTGTTAGTAGTGGTGACTCCACAGCTACTTTAATGGTTTCGGCAGTGCAACAGGCTAGGATTCTAAGAGATATATTGCTTCAGAAATCGGCGATCGCCCTCAAGGATATTCAAAGCGATGAATGGCGAGAAGTAGTCGATGCGACTGTTTTGTTGGCTGGAGTAATTGGTGGAGTTGGAGGAGCAGACTGTCGTACTGTGGCTGCCCATGCCGTTCATAATGGCTTAACTCATCTAACCGAAGCTCACGATGTATTGCATGGGGAAAAAGTAGCCTACGGCATTTTGGTACAGCTACGTTTGGAAGAGACGATTCAAGGCAACAAACTCGCCACTGCATCGCGCAAGCAACTGCTGAAATTTTATGGCGAAATCGGCTTGCCAAAAACCCTTGAAGATCTTGGTTTAGAAAATGTTAGTCTCGCTCGACTACGTCATGCAGCAGAAATAGCAACTCAGGCTAAGTCAGACATACACAGACTGCCCTTTAAAGTTTCTGCAGAACAACTGATGGCAGCAATGGTTTCTACAACAGTGGGCATAGAAGAATCACAACTTTCTTTTGGCTAATTATTTAGCTGTCTAGATTTAAAGATTGAAGCATCTTTCTGACATCTAATGACCGAGACATGAATATTGGTCATTAGGTGTTTTTTTGCTGATTTATGGCTGAAATATTTAGCGATTGCTTATCATTTCTCAACAAAAAATTGTCTTTTAGGAAAACTTTTCACAAGTTTATTATTTTATGTCCAACTTTATAGAAATAAACTGATGTTTTTGATAATATGTGTGAACAAAATAAACAGTAAGTGTTTGCACGCAATTTAGAAAACTCAAAATTAAAATGGCTGAAGACTGCGTTTAAATTGTTCGCCCATATAATTAATTTCCAAATAATCAGATAGTATTTAGAGACGAAATGTTAAAGAAAACACCTAATTCTATATTTACATTAGCGGCACTATTGTTGGCTTTAGTAGGAGTGTCAAAACCTGCTAGAGCCTTTTTATTGGTTCAGGCTAACCCAGAGGCGACAACTTTTACCGTTCCTGATAATCTACCCGCAGAAGCAACAGTACAAATTTCGACCTCTAACAGTACTAGCAGCATTAATCAAAGTTTAAAAGAAAATTTCATCAATAAATTTCCAGGGGCACAGGTCAACATCGAAACTCAAAGTTCTGAGGATGCACTTCAAGCCTTATCAGAAGGTCAATTAGACCTAGTGGGTATTGGTCGTAATTTGACCGCAACAGAAAGGCAACAAGGATTCGTCTCAGTTCCTGTCAGCCGTGAAAAAATCGCGATTATAGTTTCCCAAGACAATCCCTATGAAGGCAATTTAACCATCTCCCAATTTGCCCAAATATTTAGAGGTGAAATTACTGACTGGTCAGAAATAGGAGGACAGCCAGGTGCAATTAAATTTATTGATTCTCCCGAAACTAACGATACAAGACAGGCTTTTCCTAGCTATCCTGTATTCAGCGATCGCGAATTTACCACAGGTTCTAATGCCACCCAGTTAAGTCAAGATAGCATCGATGAAAAAATAGCTCAGTTGGGTGCAGACGGGATTAGCTATGCAGTTGCCAATGACGTCGTCAATCGAGATGATGTCAAAATTGTGACCATGCATCAAACTCAACCCGATGATGAAAGATATCCTTTCTCTCAACCTTTTTACTTGGTATATCAAGGAGAACCCAGTGAAGCGACTTCAGCATTTTTAGGTTTTGCTACATCCCAAGGAGGAGAAGAAGTTGTCGCCAGCAGAGTTGGTTCTATGTCTACTGCTGCCGCTACAGCGATCGCCACTAAATTAGCCAATGAAGGGGAAAATTTACCCACAGGTGCAGTCGATTTGCCCAACACGACACTTGATGGTGAAGGCGATTTAATTGAGCCTGAAGATACAGATGTTGCTGGCGCAGACGCTGAAAGTGCCGAAGGCGCAGATGTTGCAGATGCAGATGCTGAAGGTGCGGATGTTGCTGGCGTAGATGCCGAAGGCGCAGATGATAGTGCAGATGTTGCAGATGCAGATGCTGAAGGCGCGGATGTTACTGGCTTAGATAGTAGCACGAATGCTGATGTGGAAGGCGCGAATGCCGAGGGCGCAGATAGAAATGCAGACACGCTGGCTCAAGCTGATAGTGATAGTGAGCTAAATCCAGACATCGAAGGTAGTGGTGAAGTAAATCCAGACATTGATGGTAGTGGCGAGATAAACCCAGATATCGAAGGTAGTGGTGAGCTAAACCCAGATATCGAAGGTGGCGGTGAAATAAACCCAGGCATCGAGGGCAGTGGTGAAATAAACCCAGATATTGAAGGCAGCGGTGATATAAACCCAGATATTGAAGACAGTGGAGATCCAAATGCGGCGATCGATACGGATGAAAATGCCAATGAAATCTCTCCAGCTATTACAGAAGAAGAGACCAATGTGGACGGTGAAGTTGCCGCAGCAAAAGAGGGAAAATGGTGGTGGTGGCTACCTTTGATATTAGGCATCCCAATTTTAGCAGCAGTAGCAGTGTCTGGTTTTGGCGACAAGAGAAGAAGCGACAATGAACCTGCCATAACAGATGTACCTAATATCAATCCCGATGGAGGCGGAGGCTTGCCTCCCATGCCAGATGGTGACAATTTGTCTGCTGTTGGGGCAAACGCGAACGTTGCAACTGGTCTGGAGAATGGTGTCAACAGTACATCTAAATTTGGAGGAGCTACTTTAGCCACAGGAGGAGCAGCTCTTGCTGGAGGTGCTACAGCAGCAAATTTTGTAGCGGGGGAGAAAGACACAGCCACAGAGAATCAAATCGACCTAGATCTAGAAGAGGTAGAGCTACCCGATGCTGAAATAGACGATTCCGTCGTTGAAGAAATTCCTTCCGATCCTGTAACCGAATTTACAGGTCAAGAAACAAAGCTACAAATTACCGAACAACCGACAACATTACAGCCCGATATTGTCGACGATATTGAAGATCGCCCTTCGGGTTTGGTAGATGGGATATCGAGTGCGGGTGGTGCAGCTCTAGCAGGTGGAGCAGCCGCAATAGGCGGTGCCGCCGCCGCAGGTGCAGGATTGTTTGGCGATCACACTCAAGATTCAGCAACAGATGCAGATAATCAGACAGCAGAAACGGCGTTTGTCTCCGAGCAGACAACCAAACTTCAGACTGACGATTTCGATCTCGATACAACTACCAATGACGAAGTTAAAATCGATCTCGGTTTAGATAGCGGTCTTGCAGAACCTAGTACTGAGATTGCCAGTAGTGTGGAAACACCTCAAGCAGCAGCAGAGCCAAGCTTATGGGATCTCGATACGGAGACAGCAGACGATGTTCCAACTCCCGAAAGCGATCGCCCTTTGGGTTTGGTAGATGGAATATCAAGCGCGGGTGGTGCAGCTCTAGCAGGTGGAGCAGCGGCAATAGGCGGTGCCGCCGCCGCAGGTGCGGGATTGTTTGGCGATCGCCCTCAAGATTCAGCAACAGATGCAGATAATCAGACAGCAGAAACGGCGTTTGTCTCCGAGCAGACAACCAAACTTCAGACTGATGATTTCGACCTCGATACAACTACCAATGACGAAGCTAAAATCGATCTCGGTTTAGATAGCGGTCTTGCAGAACCTAGTACTGAGATTGGCAGTAGTGTGGAAACACCTCAGGCAGCAGCAGAGCCAAGCTTATGGGATCTCGATACGGAGACAGCAGACGATGTTCCAACTCCCGAAAGCGATCGCCCTTCGGGTTTGGTAGATGGAATATCGAGTACTGACGATCTAGATATTAGTCTTGATGAAATAACTTTTGATGATGTAGAAGAAAATTCCACCATCAGTAGTTTGGAAGAGATCGGTTTTGATAGTACTGATACTGCTGATGACATCAGCCTGGACGATATCATCTTCGACGATGTGGAAAGCGACTCTACTAGTGGAAGTCTAGAGGAAATTGATTTGGGAGACACCGATACCTCTACCAACATTAGTCTCGATGAGATTACTTTAGATGATGTTGAAGACAACTCTATTAATGCTAGTTTGGAGGCAATTACCTTTGATAGCACCGATACTTCCAACGACATTAACTTAGATGAGATTACCTTTGATGACGAAACAGATCGTTCTATAGACAGTATCCTCAGCGAGCTAAATACAGATGATGAGGGCGACATCAGTTTGGATGACTTACAGTTTGAAGATTCAACAGAAGAATCTACATCTGATTTGCTAAGTAGTAATGCGGCTGAAATAACCGAGCTATCTGAAGATAAATCTAACGATATGAGCAATATATCAACTTGGTTAAACAGTTTAGAAACTCCCAGCCAGAGTTCAGAGGATATCGGAGGATGGTTAGATAAATTAAATGTGAAAAACAACAATTTGGAAACTGAAGACTCAGACGCGTCCAAAGAAGTAGAAGCCGAAAATGATTCAGAAGATATATCATTTCAATTTTTGGAAGATCTTTTAGAAAGAGATTCCGAGGATAATAAATAAGCTATATGAGTTCGGAATTCGTGCAGGGGCGCGTCAGTTGCGGCTAAAGCCTTACTTTGCGTCTTAAGCCGACGCGGGGTCGCCCCTGAATTCGGAGTTATGTTGTTCATAACGAAAGAATAAGGAATTCAGACCTTTAAAAATTAAAGAGTTATACAATTTTTAAGTTTTTATCACTGCGTCGAACTCACTTTGAGCTAGTAAATCTGTTACAGATAGAAGCTAATTGAATAACATTATATCCCTAACTTTTGCCGATAAATCGTTAGGGATTTTTTTGGCAATTTTGACCAACTTTTAACGCACTTTATTTTTTGGTAAATCTTTTTTTGTCGTGCGATCGGCTAAATTTGGTATGTATTTTGCTCCGTATTTGAGAACAATCTGCATCTATGATCGATTTAACTGACACATCATATTTTTACATCTGCTAAATCAAATCTTATAATTGCGATCTACAGTCAAATATTGTCAGAAAATCATGTTCTATATTTAACAATATTTGTCATCAATGCTTATATTTACAGCAATATAAACTCAATAATTGTTGCTGATAAAAATATCAAATGCAGTAACAAGATCGCAAAATATAAAAACATGGTATCTTATTATTTAAATAGATAAAATTTTGTTAACCTCGATACAAAACTTTTAGAGCAATAATATGACTACCAAAAAAACTGTTATTTCCCCTTCAATTTTATCGGCAGATTTTAGTCGTTTAGGCGAAGAAATCGAAGCTGTAGATAGAGCAGGCGCAGACTGGATTCATATCGATGTCATGGACGGTAGATTCGTGCCCAATATTACTATTGGTCCAATGATTGTCAAAGCTGTTCGTCCATTGACAACCAAGCCCTTGGACGTTCATCTAATGATTGTCGAACCTGAAAAGTATGTCGAAGAATTTGCTAAGGCAGGGGCTGACATTATTTCTGTCCATGCAGAACATAACGCTTCTCCCCATTTACACCGTACATTGGGTCAGATTCGCGAACTTGGTAAGCAAGCTGGTGTAGTATTAAATCCTGGTACTCCTTTATCTTTAATCGAACATGTTTTACCACTGTGCGACTTGATATTGATCATGAGTGTTAATCCTGGTTTCGGCGGTCAAAGCTTTATTGCGGAAATGGTTGACAAGGTGGCTAGCCTACGTAAAATGTGCGATGACAAAGGCTTAGATCCTTGGATCGAGGTTGATGGAGGTTTGAAACCTAACAATACTTGGCAAGTTTTAGAAGCTGGTGCTAATGCTATTGTGGCTGGTTCTGCTGTGTTTAAGGCAGATGATTATGCTAAGGCGATCGAGGGCATTCGTAATAGCAAGCGCCCTCAACCCGAATTAGCTACAGTTTAGTCATCTCGACTTTTCTAGTACTTAATTAGAAATTATCTCGATTAGAAAAGATTCATTGTAGTCAATGAATCTTTCTTTTATTCGGTATGTACAAGTAATGGAGAATAAGTAGCTTTTTAGAGTATCCCCACCATGTGAAGAGGACCACTACCACTAAGCAACTCGATCAACAAGCCAAAGAAACCAATCATGGCTAAACGACCATTCCAAACTTCAGCTGCAGTAGTTAGACCCCACTGCCATTTTTCTTGAGGATACATTTTCATGTTCTCATTTGGATGAGTTACCTCTTCAAAGGTGCAAGGATTGCTGTCTACAGATTCCACTACTAAATCTGCCAGGGAATCAATAAAACCAGGATATACGTTGAGAGCAGGTACGCGATGAAAATTTTCGATTCCAGCTTCTTCGGCAACCTCTCGATATTCCATATCTATTTCTTGTAGGGTTTCGATATGTTCGGAAACGAAACTAATTGGGACGACAGCCAAATCTTTAACTCCTTTTTCGCCCAGCTCTTCCAAAGCATCATCGGTATATGGTTGTAGCCAATCGACAGGACCAACCTTACTTTGATACGCCAAAGTATAAGGATTTGGTCGATCTAAAGTTTCCATAATCAAGCGAGTACATTCTTCGATCTCCTTTTGGTAGGGATCTCCTGCCTCTTCTACATAGCTTACAGGAACGCCGTGAGCGCTGAAAAAGACATGAGCTTTGTCTGGGTTGGGAAACTTGTCTAGTTCTTGTTCGATTAGATCTGCCATCGATCGCAAATAGCCTGGAGAATCATACCAAGAAGGAATCAAAGTGTAGTCAATTTCCTTTAGTACTTCGTCCTTTGTCCACATCTCTTCCAAAACGCGAAAACTAGAACCACTAGTGCTGATCGAAAATTGCGGATAAAGAGGCAAAATTACTACTTTTTTGATACCATCCCGCTTTATTTTGGCGATCGCCTCTTCAGTAAAAGGATGCCAGTAACGCATTCCAATGTATATCTTGGCATCTTGCCCCATTTCTTGAAGCTTGGCTTCTAGAGCTTTTGCTTGAGCTTCAGTTATTTCGCGTAAAGGGGAACCTCCGCCAATTTCTAAATAGTTTTCTTGAGATTTCTTAGCCCTCAAGGTTGAAATTAACCATGCCAATGGCTTCTGTAACGATTTGATTGGTAATCTGATAATTTCTGGATCGGAAAACAAATTATATAAAAAAGGACGGACATCCTCTATTTTGTCTGGTCCACCCAGATTAAGTAATAAAACTCCAATACGACCCATAGTTCTAATAGCTTATTTAAATTTTTATTTTCTTTACTAATTTTAACAATATATCTTTTCTTCAGGTTTCATTGTTCGCTGTACACAGAACTTAATTAGTTTTGACCCCTAATTTGCCGTTATTTTACTGATGAGCAGAACATAAACTGTTGGAATATTAAGCAAAATCATCTCTCATTATCGGTAAGATTGTTTTCGATGAGTAATAATTTATTGTTTACTATTTTTATATCATGACTACGATCGGCTTATTACAACCAGATTTAGTTTTAGGTGCCACTATTTTCGATCTGACTTCACAAATATTGCAAGAGAACAACATTGAAGGACTGATTCTAGATGTAGATGAAACTCTAGTCCCTTTTAAAAAGAAAGAGGCTTCTGAGGAACTACAGCAATGGATAGCTGAAATCAGGCAAAATATCCCTATTTGGTTGGTTAGCAATAATATCAGTCATAGTCGAATTGGCAATATTGCCAAGTCAATCGATCTGCCTTTTATCTCAGCAGCTCAAAAACCTTCTCGTCGCAGACTCAGGGAAGCTGCTGAAGCAATGAATTTGCCCGTAGAAAAAGTAGCCATGGTAGGCGATCGCTTATTTACAGATGTTCTGGCAGGTAATCGCCTGGGTATGTTTACTATTTTGGTCGAGCCGATGATAGATCCCTTGGTTGCAGTTCGTTCTCATCCAATCCGCGATTTTGAAATTTGGCTTTCTCAACTGCTGGGAATTTCTTTATCCGCTAATTTAAATAAAGTTACAAAAGATCGTGACTCTTAATCTAGCTAAATATAAAGAAAACATTATAGAATGGTGAGTAAGTGAAAATACCTGGGATTATGATTACATATTGAATGAGGTCAGCTAATATATAGACCTTAAATATAGTAAAACAATAAAGTATTAGGCGGCGCTGGTGGAGCATTTGTTCGACTGGTGCCGTTTTATGTATTTGCTGGTTTGTTCGATTACATCAAGTAAAAAAATATACTTACAAAATCCAGCTCGTTGGGTAATAAATCGGCAAAAATCAAAGCGCAGTTGAAAAGCGGATATTTCCTACAAAATTTAGCGAATAAATTGACTAGATTGAAGAAAATTAATGGTTTGCTTGATCGCAATTTTGCTATTCATAATAAAGCTATGACTGTAGGGAATCACTAAAAAATCTTTCATTCCCTTGATTTTGGCGCGGTTAACAGAGACTTTTCCATCGTCTGCCCCAGGGATTAGATAAGAATATAAAGGGTTGTAACTGCGATCGCCTGTTATTACGCCTAAATCAAAATTTACTCGCCCAAGACTGTTAGGAACAGAATTATTTTTTGTTCCCAGAGATAAGCCAGCTTCTCCGTTAATTAATTTAAAAAAAGGAATTATTTTTAGTTTATCGACTAGTTCGCTACCCTGATTGGGCGGACTCAGCATTACAGCACAACCGATATTTAATTCAGTAGATCTAGCGAGCTGTCTCAAGATAATACCGCCCATAGAATGAGTTACAAAATTAATTTGTTGTTGACCATCAGGTAAACATTGCTGAATTTCGGGCAAGACGTAGTCACTAGCTAGTTTCTGAATAGAATACTGACGAGAAGGATACTGAATATTACAAACCGTATAGCCAGCATTGTTAATCGCTCGGCTTATCTTGCCCATAGAAGCAGAAGAGCGAACCAATCCATGTAGCACCACTACTGCCTGGGGCTGGCAGATATCATTATCACAACTAGCAGTTAGCTTTTGGCTGATGTGTTGGGGAAACAGAAATTTAACTAATAGAGAGAGCGCGATCGCTATACCAAGCAAGATTAAAAATTTTGTGCGCTGCATAATTTCTAACTGATTATGGAAATTTGTTTAATTTTGCTCTATTAATTGCGATTTGACTTGAAAATTAGGAGGCAAATAAATGATAGATATTAAATCCGATCGAAATGCCAGAAAGAAAGCGAATTGGTATTTTAACTAGTGGTGGAGACTGTGCGGGATTGAATGCCGTGATTCGTGCGGTAACTCGTTGTGCTGTTGATGTGTATGGTTGGGAAGTATTGGGAATTTGTAAGGCGACTCACGGTTTGATGATCCGTCCTCCCGAAGCAATGCCTTTAGATATCACCAAGGTTGACAGCCTTTTAACCATGGGTGGAACGATTTTGGGAACAACCAACAAGGGAGATCCTTTTGCTTTTCCCATGTCTGACGGTAAGATTGAAAATCGTTCTCAAGAAATTATTGAAGGATACAACCAACTAGATCTAGATGCTTTAATCGGGATTGGTGGAGATGGTAGTTTGGCAATTTTGCGTAAATTAGCTCAGCAAGGAGGGATAAATCTGATCGGGATTCCCAAAACCATTGACAATGATGTCGGTATTACAGAGCGATCGATTGGTTTTGATACGGCAGTAAATATAGCCACTGAAGCGATTGATCGCCTCCACTTCACCGCTGCTAGTCATAGTCGGGTGATGATTCTAGAAGTAATGGGGCGAGACGCAGGACATATTGCTCTCAATGCAGGCATTGCAGGAGGCGCGAATATAATCATGATTCCTGAAATTCCCTATCGAATGGATAAAATCTGCGAACACATCAAGAAAAGGCAGGCAAGAGGACAAAACTATTCGATCGCAGTAGTTTCTGAAGCCGTATGTACGGAGTCAGGCGACGTATTAGAGCAGGGTCATTTCGCCGACTGTCGTTTGGGGGGCATCGGTCAATATTTAGCCGAACAAATTACCCAAAAAAGCGGTGCAGAAACCAGAGTTACGGTACTTGGTCATACACAACGAGGGGGAATTTCCTCTCCTTTAGATCGAATATTGGCTTCTGCTTTTGGAGTAGCGGCAGTCAATTTAATTGCCGAGGAAAAATACGATCGCATGGTTGCATGGCAAGATCGGCAAGTTACTAGTATTCCGATTGCCGATGCAATCAAAGACTATCGCGTAGTTGAGCCTGAAGGCACCTTGGTCAAAACTGCCAGAGGTTTAGGTATATGTTTGGGGGACTAATTAGGGTTTGCTGAAAAGCTTAGATTTGATAATGTGTCTGTTTAAAAGCTTTTCCTAAAGGATACCGCTTCGCATATAGCTCTTAGCTTTTAGCTTTTAGCTTTTCCTAAAGGACATTATCAAAAAGAGCTAGATATGATGATGCTTATCTAGTTCTTTTTAACGTTTTAGCTAGTTAATTTTTTTCCTTACTCAAAAGCCTATAAAGATTGGCGAGAAGCTAATTTTTCCACCACAGCCTGCGCTTCCTGCAACATTTGGTGACGGCTACTATTTACCTCTTTCATACCCAAAGTAGGAACCAAATTACGAGCTTGGAGAGTCATATGCAGCTGTAGCTGTGCCACATAGTCGCTAATATCTTCTTGTAATAATTCTGGTCTGTTGTTTGCAGGCTGAATGTCCAAAGCTTTGAACCCCTAAATATTTCTCATAAATAAAACTATCACGTACCAATACTTTTTTAGCAGACTCAAGCCAAGTTAAAACATTTTGCAATATTTGTTTCCAGACAACTAATTTTTGTTGCAATTATTCAAGGTTGAATCAACAAAATAGAAAAATATGATAAGTCGAGATCGGGATATTCCTCTAGGTTTTGATAAATTTTTTGCTCGGGAAAAGTTGCTTTTTCGACTATCCAACTAGAAACCAATAGGTTGCGCCGATGCAATATCTGCCACACCTCTCGGTAAACAGAGCTAAACTTTAAGAGTACTACTACTTCCGCCCAATCTAGAGCAGTTTCTAGCTCTTGAACCGAGTAGAGCGCGGGTAATACCACTAGCTTTTGTTGATTGACTGTTAAAGGAATTTTTAGTGCCGAAGCGATCGCCATAGTCGAACATACGCCTGGCACGGTTTCTATCCGAACTTCAGGATACAGATCCTGTAGAGTTTGAGCGAGATACGTAAAAGTGCTGTAAAAACTTACGTCTCCCAGACAGGCAAAGCTTACATCTATTCCCTGTGCCAAATAGTACCAGACTTGCCGAGCAGCTTTCTGCCAGGCATTACGCAGCAGATCTTCATCTTGAAGATAGGGAAACTCAAGAGAAAGGGAAATTTGTTCTGGTTTTAACCAACCTGCAATGATACTTCGAGCAACTCCAGGACGATTGTTCGTACCAGAAGGAAAAGCGACAACACTAGTCTTTTGCAGGATACGCAGTCCTTTTACAGTAATTAGCTCAGGATCTCCCGTCCCAACGCTAATGCCATATAGTACTCCTGTTTGCACTTTAGTTTCGATTGTTAATAAACTGCACTCATAACCATAGCTTGAGTTGGATAACTCTGACTAAAAACAATGGCAAACGTATTTTGGTGAAAATGATAATTAACAGTCATATGATTGAAATCATCGATTCCTAGAAATAATTGATATTTTCTTCGTATAAACACTTAAACAGGAACACTTAACAACCATAATTTTAATTATTTTACGCCAATAAAAATACCGATCTTTTTGTCTAAAAAATTTTTTTTTAAAGCAAGATATTTAGTTGCGTATTTTTTAAAACGAGTTATATTAGTATTCGCAATCAACCTAATCTTATAAGTTAATTATCTCAAATTAAACTCTTTATTTTTATTGATTTATTGAATAAATATAGTCAGGCAAACGTTGTTGTTTCTCTAAATTTAAGGCAGTTAATTTAAGCTGTGCCAGAAAGCTAGAGCAATATCTAAAAATAGCTCTAGCATAAATCGAACAACCTATTAGTTGAATTCACTTATAAATTCGTATTGAATTGCAATTTTGATCCAGATTGATTTTGAGTAACCACAGCGTCAGTAGAAGAAAGTCCGAGGGCGTCAACTAAAATAAATGTCAAATCAAAATTTTTATTATCTAGAAAAATCAGATAGCTCTAGCTTGGATGAAAGTGCTCTTAAACTGAGTCATTTAGAGCTTACTCAAGACGGTACTAGAGAACAGGTATTGGCTTCCAACCAAGCTGAGTCAAAAGTGTGGCAGGGAATTAAGCTAGAGCAGGATAATCGACTAGACTTAGCCATTGAACATTATCGAGAAGCGGTCAAACTAAATTCTCAATCTGTAGTGGCGCATCATATTTTAGCTATAGCTCTGAAGAAGCAAAATAATCTAGCTGAAGCCGATTACTATCACCGTTTGGCATTATCTTTAAATCAAAACAACAACGGCGATCGCGCCAAAAATATAGTAGAGCAAAATAAAAAATCTGACAAAATCACTCAATCGTTTGATTCTGTGTCTGATTCTCCTATGTTGAAGATTAAATCGCAACCAGATTTGCAAGGAGTCGCAGCCAGTAATTCGGAGCAGACGAACAATTCCAACTCTTCTGTTGTATTGCCTAAATTGATTGCGGTTGCTCCTGGAACCTATGTCGAACATAGTCAACTGGAAGTGACCAAGGTTTATCTACAACAGGCTAAACTATACTATTCTGATGCCCGATGGCAAGAGAGTATTGATGCTTGCGAAGAAGCTTTAAAAGTATGTGCTGATTTGCCAGAGACATACAAAATATACGGCAACTCTCTACAGCAGATGGGCAAACTGCCCGAAGCAATGGGCTACTATGCCAAAGCGTTAGCCAAAGATCCTCATATGGCTGAGGTATACGCTAATATAGGCAGCCTCTATGCCAAAAAAAGTGATTGGCAAGAAGCAATCGATTACTTTCAAAAATCACTATCGATCGCTCCAGATCAGGCAAAAATTTGTCTGCACCTATCAAGAGCCTGGGAAAGAATTGGGGAAAATAGAAAAGCTTTAGAAACTTTATTGAGAGCATTAAGCTTGCAACCAGATATTTTGACCGTAGATCGGTACCTACAGTTGGTAGACGAGCTGATTGCCGAAGCAGAAATTGAACTGGCGATCGCCTGCTGCGAAACAGGTTTGAAAATGCAGTCTCCCGCCAAGACTTTATATTTAAAACTAATTAAAATTTTAGAACGAGACGGTCAGATAGAAAAGGCAGCTCGTTACCGCCATATAGTTGCTAACCTGTCGGAAAATGAGTCTTCAGGGACATTTAACAAGCTACGCATTCAAAGACTATTGAGTAGCCCTACCGCCAAAAGATTGCCTCCAGGGAAATCCAACGCCAGTGCAATTGCTTCTAGCCAGCCATCTCCCAAACCAAAAATGCTGTCCCAAGGGAGCACAGAAGAGAACTTAAGTGTTCGGCAATATTTAGCAGAGCTAGCAAAACAGCCAAATTCGTCAGAAATTAGACTAAAACTGGGCAATTTGTTGGTGCGTCAACAACGTTGGCAAGAAGCGGCTTCCTATTATCAACAGGTAATTAAGCTAGAACCTAAAAGCGCGATCGCTTATCTAAGACTGGGTAAAATTTATGGCATCCTGGGCAAACACCTTGAGGGAGCAGAGTTAATTTACCGAGCATATAGCATTGACCCTGAAATGGGAACTCCCGAAAAGCACTATCAGTTGGGCGAATTTTGGCTCAGACGTAATAAAGGTAAAATTGCTATGGGTTGCTACCGCAGAGCAATTCAGCTAAAACCAGGATTTAAAGCAGCCTACTGTAGGCTGCAACAGCTTATTGCTCTAGAAACCAAACAATCGAAGTCGGCTAGCGTTGAAAACGATAAACTACAGCAGCTATCCCCATCTCAAACGGCAGAAGCTCTCTCATTCGTAGAGCGAGCCATAGCTGCTGTTAAAGCTCAAGATTGGCAGCTAGCAGCACAACAATATCAACAAGCGATTTTGATCGCGCCGCAAAATTACCGCTATCGTTACAATTTAGGCGAAGTTTGGGTAAAACTAGACCAATGGCAGGCAGCTATTGAATGCTATCAACAGGCAGCACAACTAGAGCCAAGCAACGCAGACATACAGCACAATTTAGGCGAAGTCTATTCTCACGAATTAGCCTGGGAAGATGCGGCTAAGGCTTATAAAAACGCGATCGCTCTAGGAACGAAAAATTCTTGGACTCATCACAATTTAGGCTACGCGCTGTTACAGCTAGAGCAGTGGGAATCTTCGGCAGATTATTTTACTCAGGCGATCGAGCTTAAAGATGATTTTGTTTGGTCGCACTATAATTTGGGGGAAGCATTGGCTAATCTTGGGCGTTGGGATGAAGCACTAAACGCTTACCATGCAGCACAGAAGATAGACCCAGATTTACCAGAAGTTAAAATCAAAATTGGCAGTATTCTTTACCAACGCAGTCAGCATTCACAGCAAAAGGCACTGTCTTACTGCAAAAATCAGATTGCTTTGGATCCAGACAATATCGAGTTATATCATCAAGCCATTGCTCTCAACAAAAAAGATCCTGAACTGTACATAGGGTTAGGTAAAGCTTTAATCAATCAAGGAAAAATAGAAGAAGCTATTTCTATTTATCAAATTGCTTCACAAATTCAGCCGAGGAATCCTGAATTAATTAGGGAATTAGACCTTCTTAGGGAGAAAAAAGTAATTTCCAACTCTAATATTGCTGCTAGGATTGAAAACATTGTCAGCTCTACCTTGACAGAGAAAGAAACTGAAGAGTTAGACTATGCTTGGGAATTACCCCAGCATTCTTCACCCGTTGTTTCTATAGTTATCCCTGTATATAACCAAGTAGATTACACCGTTAAATGTCTGCATTCTATTGCTAAACATGTTCCGCTAGAACTGCCAATAGAAGTGATTGTTGTCAATGATTGTTCCACAGATAATACGGTCGAAACCCTAAATCAAATTAAGGGCTTAAAGCTAATAGATAATCAAGAGAATCTGGGTTTTCTCCATTCTTGCAATCGGGGCGTAAAATCGGCATCGGGAGAATATGTTTATTTTCTCAATAATGATACAGAACTACAGCCTCAAGCATTAGAACATTTGCTGTCGGTATTAGAAAGAGAGGCGGATGTCGGAGCGGTTGGCTCAAAGCTGGTTTATCCCGACGGTACTCTACAAGAAGCGGGGGGAATTGTCTTCAAAAATGGCTCTGCTTGGAATTATGGTACAAAAAATAACGCAAATGCGCCTAAATACAATTATCTACGTCCAGTAGATTACTGTTCTGGAGCGAGTCTTTTAGTCAAAAGAACGGTATTCTGGGCTTTGAATGGTTTTGATACTAATTTGACTCCAGCATATTACGAAGATACGGATCTTTGCTTCGCTATCCGCCACCAATTGGGCTTAAAGGTTATGTACCAACCCAAGTCGGTGGTAGTTCACCACGAAGGAATAAGCTGTGGCAAGGATCTTGATAGCCCGATCAAACGCTATCAAGAAATCAACCAAGCTAAGTTCGTGCAAAAATGGACAAGAGAGCTAATTAATTATTCTGAAGACTCCAGTCCAGCAGGAATAGCAGCAGCTAGTAGAAGATATCTAGGTCGCAAAACTATTTTGATTGCAGATCTTTATGCCCCTTGCTATGACAAAGAATCTGGAGCGCGAAGGATTTGGGAACTGTTACAGATATGCCAACAGTTAAATTATCATGTTATTTTTGTAGTAGATAATGGAGTAAGAGAGCAGCCTTATGTAGAAATGCTCCAAGATCGCTCTGTCGAAGTAATTTACCAAGAAGCGGAATATAAATTGACTGTAGAACAGCAATTCGAAGAATTGTTGCCTTTAGTAGATATAGCTTGGTTGTGTCGACCCGAACTCTATGAAAAGTATGCGCCTTTGGTA
>JBCDCO010000084.1:0-19557 GCA_039181635.1 Cyanobacteria bacterium P01_G01_bin.19
ACTAGTTTTGAAGCGGAAAGAAAGATTGTCGTACTTAACCTTACCTTTAATCGCAGGCATAGGAATATTATTGCGATCTGCTTCCCCTTCTTCGGGATTATCGACAATATCCGCCAAACGTTCGAGAGAAAGAGCCGTTTCTTGGAAGTTTTGCCATAGAGTCGCCAGACGCATCACAGGAGAAGTAACGTAACCAGCAATAATTCTGAAGGCGATTAACTGACCTAGAGTTAACTGCCCTTCTAGAACTAAATACGCCCCCATCCCAATTAGAATTACCCTCGAAAGCTTATTGAGGAAGTCACTGGCAGACTTAGCTAAAGTTGAGGTAATTACTGTCTTAAAACCAGTGGAGATATAGCGGGCATAACGTTCTTGCCATTTCCAGCGCGATCGCAGTTCAATATTTTGCGCCTTAACTGTTTGGATACCCGTTAACACCTCCACTAAATAAGATTGAGTTTCGGCGTTTCGTTCGGCTTTAACCCTCAACTGTCGACGAATTGTGGGAGAAAAGACCAGCGTCAAGGCAATAAATACAGGAATAATTGCCAGGGAAACAGCGGTTAGCAAAGGACTGTAGAGGAACATTACCACTACGTAGATTACGGAAAAAATACAGTCTAAAACTACCGTTAAAGCCGTTCCTGTTAAAAATTGGCGAATCTTTTCTAGCTCGTTAACCCTAGTGGAAATTTCTCCGACTGGTCGTCGCTCAAAATAGCGCAGAGGCAGCCTTAATAAATGATCGATAATTTCCGAACCCAGGGACAAGTCAATGCGATTGGTCGTATCGACAAACAGGTAAGTCCTTAAGGTAGTCAGCAATGCCTCAAAAATGTTGATGATAATCAGGAAGAATACCAAGTAACCCAATGTGCTAGGACTATTTTGGCTGATTACCTTATCGATAATTACCTGAATCATCAGGGGATTTGCCAACTGGAATAGCTGGACAAAGAAAGAGGCAACAAATACCTCGATCAAAACCCGCCGATACTTTTGTAGGGCTGGCAAAAACCAGTTCAAACCAAATCTTTCTTGAGGCGTATCTTTGGTCTTTTTGAGCAGTAAGACTTCTCCGCCTTCGCCCCAGGTTTCGATAAAGTCTTCGGGCTTATAACGACGTACTCCTAATTCGGGGACGGCAATAACTAACTCCGATTCCGTCAGTTCGTAGATAATCGCTAAATTGTCTTGCCAAGTTACCAAACAAGGTCCATCTATACGGGTAATGGCTTGGGCGGGAATATTAATCAACTGAGGGCTTAGACCCATCAATTCCGACACCGCACCACACAAAGGTAGAGATAAATTGGGAGTTCTTTCGAGCTGTTCTTTAAGAACTCGCTTAATCACTTCCTTACGGAAGGGCATACCAAAATATTTACTCAACATTTGGAAGCAAGCCACGCCAGCATCTAAAGGAGTTTTACCTGAAAAATAGGGATACTCCTTTTTTTCTGAGTCAACGGTTTCCTCTTCGCTGTGGAAGGTATATCCTTCCCCCAACCCTTGACTGTCATCAAAGTCAGTTTCATCCAAATCTAGGCTGATGATTCCCGTGGTATCTATGTCAGCTAAAGGATCTTCAATGAAGGTGCTTGCTTCTACTCCCTCAAACCAATGGGATTTAGGAATCGAAATTAAACGGGCAGGGCGATCGCCTTTTACTGTAATGGTCTGGCGATCTCTAGTTAACTCTAGACGGCTACCAACAGGAAAATTATCAATCGTACCACCACCACTAACCAACCAAATTAGGCTAGGGTCTTTGAGGGTTCTAGCAATGTCAGAATCTAGCTGGTGTTCTCCAGGGGGTAAATAATATGCCTCGGCAACTTCAGTCATCCGATCTGCTAAGTCTTCCAGCTCCCAATCTCCCTGCGCCTCTTGTTCGAGCTGGACGCCCAGCAAGTCAAAGATTTCAACTTTGGCTGGCTTGAGTTTGTACTGGGATGCTAGTTGAGGGTGCTGCTCGATTAACGCCAAAAAATCGGCATTATCCAAAGCCAAACAAACAACTTCCGTACTTGCCATCGCCGTTTCGCAAGGAACTCCCCTAGCCAAGTTTACCCAACCAATAATTTGTCCTGGTTTGAGTTTATCCAGAGTAGTAGGCATTTTGGTTCGCGGATCGTAGCCTAGAAGTCTTACCTCCCCTTCCGAGATGATTGCTACTTGACCCTGCATTTTTTCCCGCATGATCATTACCTTGCCCACGCCAAATCTCAATGGTTTTAGCTTGGGAGCAATTTCGGCGATCGCTTCTGGGTCTAGTTGATTGAATTGGGGAACGAGTGAGAGAAATTGTTCGACAATTTTGGTAGTGTTGGTGTTAGTCATAGATAGAGTAAGGCTAGCTGGTAACTGGGCTGTGTAAGAAAGATACTTTTTGTTTGGTGGTCTTATTGAGCCACTCACGAAACAACTCGTCCAGCATTCTTTGTCGCATCGGTTCGTCAAGCTTCGCCGAAAGATAATTTTCCAGTCTCACGATCACAATCCACTCTCCTACGCGAGTTGGCGGAATCAGCTGACCAGGCTGGCAAGTTGCTAGGATTTGAGCAATTTTTGGGTGAGGCGCGTTGATTTCTACAGGACCGATTAAGCCTCCTGTTTGAGCTTCTGTTCCCTGAGAATATTCCATTGCCAGGGCGCTAAAAGTATTTTCGTCATCTTTAATTCGGAAATATAGTTCTTGTGCGACTTCTGGCTTTTCTACTCGAATCAAAGAATAAACTACTCGATCTAGCTGAGATTTGCGTTTAATAAAGTGGGCATCAACTCGATCGCTCCAAGTTGCCTCTTTGTATTTATCAAGTCTTAGCCTCTTGGTAATTACATTTTGCAGTTGCTGGCGGTTCATACCTTGCTTGTTTAGCCAAGCTTCAACTTCTTCATCGGATGCCAGCTTATTTTGTTGACAAAACTGATTGTAAGCCAGGTTATCCTCTTCTTCCGTACATTCAATCTCCGCAATTTCTTTATCGATTAAAATTTCTTGGGCTAGCTTGGGTAGCATTTGATATTCTGTCAGCAGAGGAACGAGCTCTTCTGCTGTATATACTTGATTGTCTACTTCTAAAACTACACTCATATTGGTTGAGATAGACGAAAAACACGCCGATATACAAAGATATTTACAATTAATTTTTTTTTATGACAATAAAATAAAACTTTGCTTGGTTTAATAATTGGGCTAAGTTTCGCTGACCGTTGCTTGGTTGGTACACCGGGTCTGAATTTTGCTATCCTAACTTAACTCACATTGGCTAGAATGACACACGACCTCTGATTTTTTCTCAGTTGCAAAATTAATTTAATCTTTGGTCAACAAGACCACCGCATAAGCACAAATGCCCTCTTCTCTACCAACAGGTCCTAACTTTTCATTAGTTGTTGCTTTAATGCTTATTTGGTCGATTTCAATGCTTAAGGTCTCAGCGATCGCCTCGCGCATGGATTTAAGATGAGGCTTGAGCTTGGGTTGTTCTGCTACCACGGTAGAGTCGATATTACCTATTTCCCAACCTTGAGAAACAACGATATTTTTTACTTGTTCCAGCAATACTTTGCTATTTGCGCCTTTCCATTTAGGATCGGTGGGCGGAAAATAGTGTCCGATATCGCCCATGCCCAATGCTCCTAGAAGAGCGTCCATGATTGAGTGAATCAGAACATCAGCATCGCTATGACCCAGCAGTCCCAAAGTGTGGGGGATTTCTATGCCACCTAAAATTAATGGTCTGTCTGTGACCAGTTTGTGAATGTCATAGCCGTTGCCAATACGCATGTTCATTGTTTGAATGAATTATCCTAAAGTAGTTTATTTTTATTTAGTGATGGAGTGTACAAAATATGTTGAATCGTTTTCGTGTTAAACCCATCTCGGCAATACCAGTAGCGATCGCCGCTACCTGTCTCTCAACTATTTGTGCCGCCCCAGCATCCAGTCAAATTCTACCTGAAGTTTGGGCGACGGTCGGCTCTGTAGACGATTTGGTTAGCTATGGTGCTGGAGTAAGATTTGCTGGTACTGCCTTAGAAGTAGGAACTGGAGAAGAGGGGGCTACAGGGGCAGATTTTTTAACTTTTATTCCTTTACCAGTAGTTTCTCCTTACTTGGGTCTTGGCTACTACACGGGAGATGAGAATATCGCCTATTCAGGAGGGGTTCACATCAGCGCGGGAAAATTTCTGGTAGTTGGCGGCGGATATCATTCTGTCAGGGGAGTTAATGGCATTTTAGGCTTTAAGCTGTAGATTCTGGCTCAAAGCTATTATTGGTGTCGCTGTTCGACAATTTGAATTAAGCGGCACTTTTCTATTTGGTTTGCGTCTTTAAAAAACGAATATTTTGATTAAAGTTTACTTAAAGGTAAAGTTTAGTAATATTTAGTTCTTCAGTTTAAGTAATTCTATGTTTATTAATAAGTCCTGCTTAAAATCTTTGCTTGGAAGCGTTGCTTTTGCTACCTGTGCTATCGGCGGAATTAATACTATTGCGATCGCTCAAGGAACTCCAGGATTGGTTATTTTTGGTAATGATGTTGACGTATTAAACTACTACTTGGACTTCGGTGGAATAGCCGACCAGCGCGATCGCTATCGCCTCAGAATTCCCAAAAAGAAACTGCAAAACGGCGCGACACAATTTATCATTTCCTATCCCGACTATTTTGATGGGGAGTTTGACACAGATAAAATTGAAGTAAGACCAGACCGCGATAAGAAAAAATCTCTAGCTTTACGCAACGTTGTGTGGGACGAAGAAAATAGATTTATTCAGATCGATTTAGCCGAGCCCATGACTGAAGCTAAAAAAGTAGAAATTGTGCTGTCCAACACTAAAAATCCAGACGTTGGGACGTATTACTTTTACGGTCAGGTAGTTCCAGCTATTAATACTCCCGTTCCAGAGCGAGTTGGCGCGTGGGTTTTGAGTATTAATCCATAATCTTGTAGTAAGATTAGAGATTGTGGCATTTTGTCAAGTTATATACCTGGAATTTAGTTAAGGATACATACAGTGACTCAAAGAACTTTAGGCGGCACGAACCGCAAGCAAAAAAGAAAATCTGGTTTTCGCGCTCGCATGCGTACCACTAATGGCAGAAGAGTAATTACCGCACGCCGTAAAAAAGGTCGCCATCGTATTGCTGTGTAGTTACGGTGGGGTTGCCAAAAGCCCATCGGCTCAGAAAAAGACAAGATTATCGGGCTGTTTACGAAGGAGGAATCCGCCGTTACAGCCCCCATTTGACTTTAATTGCCCTTAAAGAACAACAGAGTGAGGATTTTGCCCGTCCCACTAAATTAGGAATATCTATTAGCAAGAAAGTTAGTAAGAAAGCAGTAACTCGAAATCGCATTAAAAGGCAAATAAAAGGCGCAATTCAAAGCAATTTGGGTGCCATTTCACCTGGATGGAAAATCGTAATTACTGTTAAACCCAAAGCAATTGAATGCAAATATGAACATTTTTTGCGAGAATTAGAAGAGTTATTAAAAAAAGCAAAAATAATCAATGGGCATTAAAGAAGAAGTTTATTACGAAGGTGGTCCTCACGTTGGGGATTTAATCTTCAACATATTATTAGCGTTTACAGTAATCTGTATTCCCCTGACGGTAGGTGCGATCGTCAGAGCTCTATGGCTGCGTTACCGCATTACGAATCGCCGTATTTCGGTAATAGGCGGCTGGCAAGGCAGACAGCGCACGGATATTATCTACTCTGAAGTGTTTAAAATCGTCAAGGTACCTAGAGGTATAGGTCTTTGGGGAGATTTGGTAATTACCCTCAAAGATAAAAGCCGTTTGGAGATGCGTGCTGTACCGCAGTTTAGAGAACTTTATGACTATATTTCTGAAAGAGCAGCAGATAAAACAGGCAGATCTCTCGAAGCGATCCGCGTAAATTAATTCAAAATTAACCCTAAATACAGTTTAGATCGGTTTTCCTCCAAAGGCGATCAGCTAAACTGGATCGAGAATAATATTTAAGTTAACCCGCAAAGACCGGACAGATTAAAAAATGGATTTTGGTATCGGCTTTCTTTCAAACAACATCATGCTCCCAATCCTAGATTTTTTCTATGGACTTGTGCCGAGCTATGGTTTTGCCATTATCGCCCTGACGATTGTGATTCGTTTAGCAGTAGTTCCTCTAAGCGCTGGACAAATTCGCAACATGCGCAAGATGAAGATTGTTCAGCCTTTGATGAAGGAGAAACAGGAACAAATCAAGCAAAAATATAAAAACGACCCTGAAAAGCAGCGAGAAGAGCAAGCCAAAATAATGCAAGAGTTTGGCAACCCGCTAGCGGGTTGTTTGCCCCTGTTATTGCAGATGCCAATTTTGTTTGCTCTGTTTGCAACTTTGAGAGGATCGCCATTTACCAATACTCCTTACGATATCAACGTCCAGATTTTACCCCAAGAGCAGATAGAAAGAATTGCGCCTCAACCCTTTGCTACTAAGCCCAAAAACATTTATATCGAGGATGGCACCCACGAAAAGCTAGCAGCAATGCTACCTGGAGGCAGTAAACTAGCTATCGGAGAAAGCACTAAAGTAGAATTGCAGACTCCCAATGGAAAATCGCTGAATACTCTGCTCCAAGAATATCCTAATAGTGAAATCGAACCAATCTTAGAAGTTACCAAAGGTTCGGAAAGAGTCAGAATTAATGAAGATGGCACTTTTACTGCTTTAGAGCCTGGAGATGCCACAATTCAGGTAATAGTTCCTGGAATCGCTGCGGACAAAGGATTTTTGTTTATCCAGAAACTAGGCAGAGTTGGTGTGACTGATGAAAATGGCAACATCAATTTTGATATCCTGGCAATGGTCTTGATGTTTGGTGTCGGAATTTATGTCAACCAGCAGATGAGCGGAGCTCAAAATGCTTCCCCAGGAGCAGATCAGCAACAGGCAATTAACAAGATCACGCCTCTGTTGTTTAGTGGAATGTTCTTATTCTTTCCTCTACCCGCTGGTGTATTAATGTATATTGTGGTAGCAAACTTCTTCCAAACTGGTCAAACCTGGTTTCTGATGCGCGAGCCTTTACCAGAAGATTTGCAGAAGATTCTAGACGAGCAAGAAAAAGCAGAAGCAGTAGCTTCTAGAGAAGCTTTACCCTTCGAGCGCAAGCGCTCCAAAAAGAAAGAAAAAACTTCAGGTTAATAACCAAAAACTATTGTGGACAGTCAATTGAGTGCGGGAAAAGAGTGGTTAGATCGGCTATTAGCCTTGATGAATTTAACCGCTCAAGTCAGTACAGACGGATTTGAAACGGTCGGTAATGATAATGATGCCAGCTGGTTGAACATAGATGGAACCGCTCTTTCGCCAGAGCAGAAAGAGCAATTTATTGGCAACAAAGGCGAGAGAATAGACGCTATTCAGTACTTAGCCAATACGATTCTCAACCTAAATGCCGAGCCCGAGCAGCAAAATTCCTTCGTAGTCGAGCTAGACGGTTATAGAGTCAAACGCAATCGAGAGCTTGCCGATCTAACTAAGGAGGCAGTGGCACGGGTGAAGAGTACGGGAGAAGAAGCCGAAATCCAGGGTTTGTCTTCAGCCGAGAGAAAGCAAATACATTCCATACTGCAAAGTATTGAAGGTTTGGAAAGTGAAAGTCGAGGTCAAGAGCCCAATCGCAGGTTAATCGTCCGATCGCAATCATCTCAATCGTAGTTTTAAAATACATCCTCAAGAACTAGAGGTAAATTTTAGATTTAACAAGCCAATGGAAGCGATATACATTCCTCATTTGCTAAAAGCATCAAAGCGCATGGCAGAAATAATTGTCCATGATGCGATCGCCGACCTAAATACCTTGACCCCCGTGAAAGGAAAAATTGCCGTTCGCCACGGGGGTAATTTCTTAGAAGTATGCTCCCAAGCAGAAACTATCACTACGCTGACGTGCGATCGCTGTTTGCAACAATACAATCATCGTCTGACAATAGATACCTCAGAATTAATTTGGTTGGAGTCAGAGTTAGAAAACATCGAGGATATTCCCACTGAGAGAGAAGTTTCTCTAGAAGATCTCTCCGAAACTTTACCGCCCAATGGTCACTTCGATCCCGAAGCTTGGTTATTCGAGCAGCTATCTTTGGCTCTGCCCTTGAGAAAAATATGCGGCGATAGCTGTCCAGGGGCGCCTAAAACCCTAGAAAGAGAAGAGGAGATGATAGATAGCCGTTGGTCTTCTTTAGCCTCTTTAAAAGAGCAATTAAGGGAAAATCAATAGCCATTAATTATTGCAGTTCCCCCCGCATTACCGTAATGGCTTGACCCTGAAGTAATACGCGATCGCCGCCATTATAGTGAATCTTAAGCTCCCCTCCGCGATTGGAAGCTTGATAGGCAAAAAAATCATCTTTTTGCAGGCGATCGCGCCAGTAAGGAGCCAGACAACAATGGGCGGCACCCGTTACAGGATCTTCATCTATGCCCAATCCAGGGGCAAAAAACCGCGACACAAAATCATATTTTGAATCGGTATTGGCTTGACTCGTGACTATTACTGCAGAAATAGGTAGTTGAGCTATCAAAGCCAAGTTGGGCTTTAGCTCCTCCACCTGTAGAGGAGAATTTACTTCCACCAAATATCCTAAAGAATTATAAGCAAAGGTTTTAATTCTAGTACCCAAAGCGTCTTGTAATTTAGTAATAGGCGGAATATCTTGCGAGCGATTGGCGGGAAAATTCAATTCGATCCAGTCGTCTTGGTATTTTGCTATCAGCAAGCCACTTTTAGTGTGAAAAAGAATTTCTTGACCAGTAGAGGCGTATCCCTCTGTCCACAATACGTGAGCGCTAGCTAGGGTAGCATGACCACACAGAGGAACTTCCGTAGTGGGAGTAAACCATCTCAAACCATATCCTTCTTCTTGTTTGACTATAAAAGCGGTTTCTGAAAGGTTCATTTCCCTGGCAACTGACTGCATCCAAACATCTTCTCGAATAGATTTGAGGACGCATACCGCTGCAGGGTTTCCCTGGAAAAGCCGATTGGTAAAAGCATCAACTTGAATAATTGTCTGTTTCATATTGAAGAATTTTATTTCTATTTCCCAACTACAAAATAAAACATTGCAGTCAAACTACTCACATGAAGCACATAAGATAAGATAGGGATAAAAATTTATATTGCACGATGAGATCCAACAACACATCTGGTTTTTTATCCTTTGTCGGGTTGAGCTTAGCTACTAGCCCGTTTATTTTCAGTCTGTTAGTGGTGTATCTAATTACAGAATTTATGACCGAACTAGGTAAAACTAGTGAGGAAATTTTTAGGGCAGAACGTCTACCTATTCTCAACTTTCCTGATTTTGAGTATCGGGAATTTTAATTGAGTCGTTCGAGTCGATTGAAAGATCAAGGCGATAAAAATATGCGATCGGTTTTGCTTGTAGATTGCAAATCGACTGATTTTAGCGATAGCAAAAACCTTATTTGAGAATATTTCTACCCAGACCCTATTTTAATGTCTGGTAAATTCTATATACTCTAGTAAGCATATTTTATTGGATTAAATAAGATACATACACGCCACGCAGAGGTTTTTATGAGTTCGGTTGTTCAATCTTCGGTTGCGGATCGAGAAGATAGCAGTATCATGGCTGCTTCTTACTTGCTGTTGCGCCATCGGCAAAAATTAGTAGAAGATTTATGGGAGTCTGTCCTGCGTTCTGAATGTGGTCAAGAAATGCTCGACCTACTCCAGAAGATGCGCTCTTTGTCTTCTGCTGAAGGGCAGGTAACAGATTCATTTTCTCAATCTACCGTGCCCAAACTAATTGAAGAGTTGACTCTTGACGATGCAATTCAAGCAGCTAGAGCGTTTGCCTTATATTTTCAACTCACCAATATAGTCGAGCAACATTACGAAAGCAGAGAACAAAAGCTGGCTCGCCGCGTTACCCAGATATCGACCTCTAGCAATGGACATTACCAAAATGGTTCTGGGCTTAATATAAAACCAGAAAAAACTGACAACAAGGTTCCAGGACTGGAACATTTAGAAGAAAACTGGATCGAACCCAGCATTTCTAGCAGCAATAAAGCAGGTTTATTTCATTGGCTATTTCCCTATCTTCAAGAAATAAATATGCCTCCTTTGATGTTGCAAAGGTTGCTAGATCAGTTAGATATCAGGCTGGTATTTACGGCTCATCCGACGGAAATCGTGCGTCATACCATACGTAAAAAACAACGTCGTATCTCTCATATTTTGGAACAGCTAGACCGAGCTGAAGAGGTGATGCGAGAAGTTGGGCTGCCAGAATCTTGGGAAGCTAATGAGGCGACAAATCAGCTAACTGAAGAAATTCGGCTTTGGTGGCGTACTGACGAACTTCATCAATTCAAGCCTAAAGTTTTGGATGAGGTAGATTATTCTCTACATTACTTCCAGGAGGTTTTATTTGACGTAATTCCTCAGCTAGCAACCCGCCTAAAGCAGTCTTTGAATGCCTCGTTTCCCAATTTGGTAGCTCCCACCCATAATTTTTGCTACTTTGGCTCTTGGGTTGGTGCAGATCGCGATGGGAACCCATTTGTAACTCCCCAAGTAACTTGGGAAACAGCTTGCTACCAAAGAAGCATCGTAATCGAAAAATATCTCAAGTCAATCGAACAGTTGCGTGAGTTATTAAGCCTATCTTTGCATTGGAGTGACGTCAGACAGGAGTTGCTGGATTCACTAGAACAAGACCAACAACAGATGCCAGGGATTTACGAAAAGCTGGCAATACGCTATCGTCAAGAACCCTATCGATTAAAGCTAGCCTATATTGCCAAGAGACTGGAAAATACTTTAGAGCGCAATCATGCTCTGTCGACCGTAGCTGGTAGACAATCGATCTCAGAAATTAATACCGATAATATTTATGCTTCTGGTGCAGAATTTATTGCCGAATTAAAATTAATGCAGAGCAGTTTAGCTGCTACTAGTCTGCACTGTCGCGAACTAGATAATTTAATTTGTCAGGCAGAGGTATATGGCTTTACTTTGGTAGAGTTGGATTTTCGCCAAGACTCATCCCGTCATAGTGATGCGATCGCTGAGATTACGGCGTACCTGCAGGTATTACCCAAACCTTATGACGAACTATCAGAAGCAGAAAAAACAGCTTGGCTTATTCAAGAATTAAAAACTCGCAGACCCTTGATACCCGCTGAAATGCCTTTTTCCGAAACCGCCTGCGAGACTATCGAAACATTTAAAATGCTGCGTCTGCTGCAGCAAGAATTTGGACAGGGTATTTGTCAGACATACATCATCAGCATGACTAACTTTGTCAGCGATGTACTAGAGGTTTTGCTATTGTCTCAAGAAGCAGGACTTTATGACCCAGCGTCTTGTCAGACTACCGTTAGGATCGTACCTCTATTTGAAACGGTGGAAGATCTTAAGCGCGCTCCAGCCGTAATGAGAGAATTGTTTGAGCTTCCCCTCTACCGTGCTGCTTTGGCAGGTGGATATCAATATGTTGCAGCCGATCAAGAGCAAAAATCAGTAGACCGTGATTCTGCACCATTAAGACCCACAGATTTGCAAGAGGTAATGCTCGGATACTCAGACAGCAACAAAGATTCGGGTTTTCTCAGCAGCAACTGGGAAATTCATAAGGCACAACGAGCTTTACAGCAGGTTGCCTCAGAATTTGGCATTTCTCTCCGTATTTTCCACGGTCGCGGCGGTTCTGTTGGTCGTGGTGGCGGTCCTGCATATTCGGCAATTTTGGCACAGCCCACAGATACAATCAAAGGCAGAATTAAAATCACCGAGCAGGGGGAAGTGCTAGCTTCTAAATATTCTTTACCAGAACTGGCACTATATCACCTAGAGACGATGACTACTGCGGTAATTCAATCTAGTCTTTTGGGTAGTGGATTTGATCGCGTAGAGCCTTGGAATCAAATCATGGAAGAACTATCAGCGCGATCGCGTTCGGTATACAAAGCTTTGATTTACGAACAGCCAGACTTTGTCGATTTTTTCCATTCGGTGACCCCCGTAGATGTAATTAGTCAACTACAGATTGGTTCTCGCCCTTCTAAAAGACCAGGAAAAGGCAATGCGGGTAAAAAGAAAGATATGAGCAGCTTGCGGGCAATTCCTTGGGTATTTAGCTGGACGCAAAGCCGTTTTCTGTTGCCAGCCTGGTATGGTGTCGGCTCGGCTTTACAGGGATTTTTGGAACAAGAACCCGATAAAAATCTCAATTTGCTGCAGTATTTTTACGTTAAGTGGCCCTTTTTCCGCGTGGTTATTTCCAAAGTAGAAATGACCTTAGCAAAAGTAGACCTGCAGATCGCCGAACACTATGTCAACGAACTATCTCAGCCAGAAGATTTGGAACGTTTTCAAAAGTTATTCGCTCAGATATCCCAGGAATATCATCTGACTAAAAAATTGATTCTCAAGATCAATCGTCAAAACAAGCTGTTGGATGGCGACCCCGAACTACAAAGATCGGTACAGCTGCGCAACGGGACGATTGTGCCATTAGGTTTTTTACAGGTTGCTTTAATCAAGCGTCTACGGCAACACGATAAATCTCAGGTACTTCACTTCCGCTTTAGTAAAGAAGAATTATTGCGGGGTGCAATGCTAACTATTAATGGCATTGCAGCAGGGATGCGTAATACAGGCTAAAAGCTAGCAAAAAGGGCGATCGCATTGATCGCCCTTTTTGCTAAAAGTTTGTCAAAATAAAATTTAAATTTATCCAAATAATTTTAATCTCTATTCTTATCTGCTGTCAGTCCCTAATTGCATCTAATATTTCATCAGCAGTTGGATGATAGTTTGGTTCTGACAACTGTATATTTTCCTTCCAAATATAATAAACTTGTTCCAAAGCACAGTCGTGATAACTCCAAGAACCCGTATAGTCATTGAAGTCAAGCTTTACTAATAGCCATTCTTGGCGATCGGAATTCAAAGGTTTGGTAGCGAAAATAAATCCAGCTTCGTTCTTTTGATATTCATACAGTTCCAGAGAATACAAAGAACCTTGCCAGCCATATTCCCCAGAGACTGTCGCTTCGATCGCGGCTTGTTCAATGTTGTTTTTGGGCGTAAAAATAAAGCTATCTTGAGGCTTACTCCAGTAAATCATCGGGCACCAACTAAATTTGTCAAGCATAAAGCTTGATAGTTGTTTCAAAGCCTCTTTATCGGTAGTCATCAACCAGACCTCCTTTTCTAGCTGATTGCTGAGAGTCCATCTAATCTGATGCCTAAATTTATATGCCACGGCAGCAAAAGCATTATCAAGAACTAATTTTCGGTCTATTCCTATATAGCCCTCACTCAATAAATCTTCAATATTTTTTCTCGAGGGAAAAGGTTTTTGATAAGAAAAATCATAATGAGTCGGTCTGGGATGAAGATAGTATTTTACATTGCTACTATTATTAGATTTAAGGTCAATTGACTGGTTATTTTCCACGATCGATTCTACCTTTCAAAGAACATATATCTATTATTCCCCAAAAGAAATATCAAACACACAATTTGCAAGCTAGTAGCTTAAAGTCAAGCTTAGTCGAGGTTTTAGAGATGCAAAATCACTAGTATATATTAAATATTAAATAAAAATGCGCCCCAAAAAACCCGATTAAAAGAATTTATTTACTATTAAAATCACTGTTAAATAAACTGGTTAAAATTACAATCTTATGTTTGATTAAAATCATCAAAATATCTAAGGACAAAATAATTAGTTTCAAAAGTAACCCAAATTATGCGAAAAAAATTATCTCTTGTGCCCCCAGATTATAGATACAATTAAGCCTGTGTAATCAGAATCAAGTTACTTATGTCTGAGATAGAATCTATTCCTTTTAGTGCCGAAGAAATCGCAGCTGAAGGTATCAAACCAGAAGAATACCAGGAGATTATCAGTAGATTGGGTCGCCATCCCAATAAAGCAGAATTAGGAATGTTTGGGGTAATGTGGTCAGAGCACTGCTGTTATAAAAACTCTCGTCCTCTTTTAAGTCAGTTCCCGACAACAGGCGATCGTGTGTTAGTTGGACCAGGGGAAAATGCAGGGGTAGTAGATCTAGGTAACGGTTTACGGTTAGCTTTTAAGATAGAATCTCATAATCATCCCTCCGCTGTAGAACCATTTCAGGGAGCAGCTACAGGAGTAGGGGGAATTCTCCGAGACATATTTACCATGGGAGCTCGTCCCATTGCTATTCTGAACTCGCTTCGCTTTGGCAATCTGTCAGATGCTCGCACCAAGCGTATCTTTCAGGGAGTTGTCGAAGGTATAAGTCATTACGGTAACTGTATCGGCGTACCCACAGTAGCGGGAGAAATCTATTTTGATTCGGCTTACACTGGTAATCCACTAGTCAATGCGATGGCATTGGGACTGATGGAAACCGATGAAATTGTTAAGTCGGGAGCATCAGGCATTGGCAATCCCGTACTTTACGTTGGCTCGACTACAGGCAGAGATGGTATGGGCGGAGCGAGTTTTGCCAGTTCAGAACTCACCGATGACTCAATGGACGATCGCCCTGCAGTCCAGGTAGGAGATCCTTTTCTCGAAAAATCTCTGGTAGAAGCCTGTTTAGAAGCTTTTAAGACTGGAGCAGTAGTTGCCGCACAAGATATGGGGGCGGCAGGTTTGACCTGTTCTACTTCAGAAATGGCAGATAAAGGGGGAGTGGGAATTGAGCTAGATCTAGATAAAATACCCGCCAGAGAAGCAGGGATGACTCCCTATGAATATTTACTATCTGAATCTCAGGAAAGAATGTTGTTCGTAGCAGAAAAAGGTAGAGAACAAGAATTAATCGATATTTTTCATCGTTGGGGGCTTCATGCAGTGGTTGCAGGTTCGGTCATCGAAGAGCCTGTAGTTAGAATTCTATATCAGGACAAGATTGCAGCAGAAGTTACTGCCACTGCCCTAGCAGATGATACTCCTATCTATAATAGAGAATTGTTGGAAGAACCTCCCGCCTACGCAAAGGAAGCTGCTAAATGGACAGCCGATAACTTGCCTGGATGTGACTATCAGGGCATAGATGTTAAAGGAACATATAAGACTTGGAATGAAATTTTATTACAGCTATTAGACACTCCGACCATCGCCTCCAAAAAATGGGTTTACAATCAATACGATCGCCAGGTGCAAAACAACACCGTTATGATATCTGGAGGCGCAGACGCTGCAGTTATTAGAGTGCGCCCCCTCAACGCCAAGCCCCAAGAATGCACCACAGGAGTAGCTGCTACCACGGACTGCAATCCCCGCTATGTCTATCTCGATCCCCAACTGGGAGCTAAGCTAGCTGTAGCCGAAGCGGCACGTAATTTAAGCTGTGTGGGTGCAGAGCCTATTGCCGTAACCGATAATCTAAATTTTGGCAGTCCAGAAAAACCCGTCGGTTATTGGCAGTTAGCCAATGCTTGTCT
This sequence comes from Cyanobacteria bacterium P01_G01_bin.19, assembly GCA_039181635.1. Taxonomy (GTDB): domain Bacteria; phylum Cyanobacteriota; class Cyanobacteriia; order Cyanobacteriales; family Xenococcaceae; genus Waterburya. The sequence continues at coordinate 15,475 of JBCDCO010000084.1, forward strand.
GGGAGTAGCGGATGCTTGTCGAGAAATGTCTACTCCAGTAACGGGAGGAAATGTTTCGCTCTACAACGAGACTCTAGATGCAGAGGGAAATCCCCAACCAATCTATCCAACTCCCGTAATCGGTATGGTAGGCTTGATTCCCAATCTCAAACATATTTGCGGACAGTCCTGGCAAAATGAAGCAGACATAATTTACCTACTGGGCAATTCTGAGCCTAAGTTGGGAGGCTCGGAATATCTAGCCTCAGTTCACCAAACGGTAGCAGGAAAGCCTCCTGAAATTGACTTTGATTTAGAACGAAAAGTTCAAGCAGCATGCCGTCAGGGAATTCGCTCTCAATGGATTCAATCAGCACACGACCTATCCGAAGGCGGGTTGGCGGTTGCCCTAGCAGAGTCCTGTATTGGCAACAATTTCGGTGCTACTATTAACGTCTCCGTATCCGATACACAACGCTTGGACGAGATTTTGTTTGGAGAAGTGTCCAGTCAGATAATCGTCTCAATTAAACCCGAATCAGCCGATGCTTGGGAAGCATATTTGCAGAGCAACTTAGAAAACAGTTGGGCCAAGATTGGTGCGGTCGGCAAACTAGAATCGGAGCTGAGAATTTTAACCAATGATAATCTTTCTTTAATTAATGTTAAGATTGGGGAGCTAGTTAATACCTGGAGCCAAGCAATAGAAACAAGGCTGGCAAATTAGTTTTTAGTTAGGCGCATACTAACATCAGTTTTAAGCAATATTTTGAATACTTATTATCACAAGGTAGGAGCAAACCAATAGCATGATGCCACAACAGTTTCTCGATTATACCGAGAATTTTCTTATGAATAATCAACGTAGTGATAAACCAGAAGAAGCCTGTGGTGTTTTTGGGGTTTATGCTCCAGATGGGGCATTAGAAGTAGCAAAACTTACTTATTTTGGTCTTTATGCTCTCCAACATCGGGGACAAGAATCAGCAGGGATAGCTACCCTGAAGCAGGGTCGAGTTTATTGTCATAAAGACATGGGTTTAGTCTCCCAGGTGTTCAACGAAGAGATTTTGGAACAGCTACCTGGAGAAATTGCTGTTGGTCATACTCGCTATTCCACGACAGGATCTAGTCTCAAGGAAAATGCTCAACCAGTAGTATTAAATACTCGACTGGGAACCCTAGCTTTGGCGCACAATGGTAATTTAGTCAATGCAGTAGAGCTAAGAAAACACCTAAGCGATCGCGAGGCAAATTTTATCACTACCACCGATTCGGAGATGATCGCTTTGACGATCGCCGATGAAGTAAATCGCGGTAAAAATTGGTTAGAAGGAGCGGCTAGTGCATTTGAGCTATGCACTGGTGCTTATAGCTTGACCATCGCTACTCCCGAAGGATTGATGGGTGCGCGCGATCGCAACGGCATTCGCCCTCTAGTAATTGGGGTATTAAAAGATGAAAAAGAGCATAAGGAAAGATTTGTTCTATCTTCCGAGACCTGCGGCTTAGACATTATCGGTGCAGAGTATGTCAGAGATGTGCGCCCTGGAGAACTAGTTTGGATTACTGATTCGGGATTGACCTCAATCGATTGGGCTGATAAAGCCGAGAAAAAGCTTTGTGTGTTTGAAATGATCTATTTTGCTCGACCCGATAGCGTGATGCATGATGAAACTCTCTATAGCTATCGCATTCGTCTGGGCAGACAGCTAGCCAGAGAATCTTTTGTCGAAGTAGATTTGGTGATTGGTGTCCCCGATTCTGGTATACCTGCGGCGATCGGTTTTTCTCGCGAATCTGGTTTATCTTATGGTGAGGGACTGATTAAAAACCGCTACGTCGGGCGTACTTTTATTCAGCCAACTCAAAGTATGCGCGAAGCGGGCATCAGAATGAAGCTCAATACTCTTAAGGACGCCCTACAGGGCAAAAGAATTCTAATTGTCGATGACTCGATCGTCAGAGGCACTACCAGCAAAAAAATAGTCAAAACACTAAGAGATGCAGGCGCGACGGAAGTACACATGAGAATTTCTTCTCCTCCCGTTACTCATCCCTGCTTTTACGGTATCGACACGGACAACCAAGACCAGTTGATAGCTGCTACCAAATCTGTCAAAGAAATTGAAGCGAGAATTGGCGTCGATTCTTTAGCCTACTTAAGTTGGGAAGGTATGTTAGAAGCTACTCAAGAAAATACCGATCATTTTTGTTCGGCTTGTTTTACAGGAGACTATCCAGTCTCAATTCCCGAAGATGTCAAACGCTCAAAATTAATGTTAGAAAAAACAAAAGTTTAGACGTTTGCATACCCTGTGGTCTCGTTGAGACAAACATAACTCCAAATTCCTAACTTTGAACTCGCGTGTTAATTGACAATATTTAGTAACTGACGCTGGCTAACGTACTAGAATTACTGTTTGCAGCTAAATTTTGAAATAAATAACCGATTAAATATAAAGAACCGCATAAAACAACTAGCTTTTCAGTTTTAGAATCTTTAGCCTTAGTGACTGCTGTATCCAGGGCATGAAAAACATTTTCCTGAGTCTCACAACTGCTGAGGTTAGGACATACTTGTTGGGCGATCGCAGCTAAGGTTTTTGGTTCGGCACTACTGTGGTCTGGTACGGGTACCAAATGTAGATCGTCTCCTGGTTTTAAAAGAACTTCAAATATATCCTCATGATCTTTGGTTGAAAGCATACCCATCACCCAAACAACTGACTTATCCAGTGTATCCACATATTTTCTTAGGGCTATGGCAGCGGCAGGATTGTGCGCCCCATCTATCAGTATCGGACGATCTTGCCATACAGACCATTGCAACCTTCCCAACCATTTAGTCTTGTTCATTCCCGTTTGAATCGCTAGTTCGGGAATTTTCCATCCTTGCTGCTGCAAAATCTTAATCGCGGCGATCGCTAAAGCCGAATTACTCAGCTGCACCTCTCCCAAAAGCGGTAGGGGATACTCGAGATTTTCGTATTTTGCCCAGTTAGCATCTCTTGCTTGAGGAATTTGAATCGCTTTAGCTGGTTTTACCCAAGTTACAGGACAGTTTAATTCCTGAGCTCTAGTCGCAACTACCTTTTTAGCATCTGAAGGTAATTGACCCACAACAGCAGGGCAGTTTGCCTTGAGTACCCCTGCTTTTTCTCGGGCAATATCAGCTATGGTTGGTCCCAAACGTTGCCAATGTTCTCGACTCAAAGAAGTAATAATACTAACCAAAGAGGTATCGGTAACATTGGTTGCATCTAATCGACCTCCCAGACCGACTTCCACAATCGCAATGTCTACTTGCGATTGCGCAAAATAGAGCCAAGCCGCAGCAGTAATTACCTCAAATTGAGTTGGGCTTTCCCCATCTGAAGCGATCGCCTTTTGAATATCCTGTAACAGTAAAATCAAGTCTTCTGATGCGATCGGCTGTTCGTTTAAATAAATTCTTTCCGTCCAATCCACCAAATGAGGAGAAGTATACCTTCCCACTCGATAGCCGCTTTCCGTCAAAATTGATGACAGGTAGGCACATACAGAGCCTTTGCCGTTTGTCCCAGCAACGTGAATAATCGGTACTTTATCTTGTGGATTGCCCAAATCTTCTAGCAGCTTTTCGATTCTTTCCAAACCAAGGTTTACTCCGAAGCGTTGAAAAGGTTTTAGAAGGGAGCCGATCTGATTTTCGCTTGCCACCATTGTTATGACTTTTATTGCTCGTGTCTGATAAGTTCAATCATAATCGATAGCGTTGAGTAAATCTTTAGTAAATCTAAAATTTTCATCGACTTCATACAAAATTGACATCAAAGACAAGGCGATCTTAACGGAGGGCGATCGATAATCTTGTTCTTTTGACCCTTTTTCCCTAATTTTCAGTTCCGATCCAGACAATAAACTCGATAATATATATAAGAATAGAAATAGCAGTAAGAATATATAGGTTTCTTAATAAAAGAAATATTGCTGATTTATGGCACAAATAGAAACTAGAACCGAACCCATGGTTCTCAACATGGGACCTCATCATCCTTCAATGCATGGCGTATTACGCCTCATTGTTACTCTTGATGGGGAAGACGTAATCGATTGTGAGCC
>JBCDCO010000085.1:0-19545 GCA_039181635.1 Cyanobacteria bacterium P01_G01_bin.19
TTGATGGCTTTCCTGGCAGGCAATTTCAAACCAGAAGCGACGACGAAACTTTTGTATTTCGCTTAATTTTAGTTGAAGATCGCCTTTATGTTTTGGCAGTTAATCAACCAAATGACGATCTATCAGAAGAATTAATTTCGCAGTTTTTTGAATCTTTTCAGTTGTTGGAATAATCCTGAAACTAGAGTTTTCTCGAAGCATTAGCCAACGCCCACCAACCTATGATAGGCGTAATCAAAGAGGCGATGCCTTCGGCTAGCTTCGCAATCGCTGCTGCCCAAAATCCTTTGAAAATCACAAAAGACATTGTAGATATAGGTTGAGCCTGACTTTTAAAAATCCTGAAATCAGGTCAGTATAGATAGCAAAAAAGCCCTGTTTGAAGATAAACCTGGCAAAGCAAGACTTTAAAAAGTGGCAAAGTAAGACTTTAAATAACACTATTTTGCGGAAATATTATGCTTCTTCCGACAATTTAACCTATCAAATTAGTAATCAAGATTTTGCTACCGAGGAAGATTAAGATGATTCCGCCAACAATTTCTAGTTTAAACTTACAGAGGCTGCCCCATTTATTACCGAGGTAAACGCTAATCAAACAGAGCCAAAAAGTAATTATGGCAATCGCTGCTGCTGAAGACAGAATAGATACTTTTAGAACTGAAAGACTCAAGCCAACTGCTAAAGCATCAATACTAGTAGCGATCGCTAACCCAAGCAGGGTGTAATTATCGAGTGGGTTGAATTTTGCTTCTGTTTCTGGTTGAAGAGTTTCATAAATCATTTTGACACCAATAATTGCTAATAAACTAAAAGCAATCCAATGATTTATCTGAATTAGTAATTCCCGAAAACCCAAACCACCAGACCAACCAATCAGAGGCATTATTCCTTGAAAAATACCAAATGCCAAAGCAATTTTTAAAGCTTTATTTAATTTTATGTGTCTGATAACTAACCCACTACTCAAAGAAACAGCACAAGCATCAGCAGCCAAACCAATACCCAATAAAGAAATATTTACCAACTCCATCACTTAATTTTATTTATTATTTAAAAGCCAGATTTTTACTACTATAACTGATATTCAGAGTTTTAATTTGTCATATTTAAATCATACTTTTCTCATTTTTTGCTCATAATTAATCGGCTTTTAAGATTATTATTAATATCGATTACTTTTTAGTCGATTTGACCGTCTCAGTCAGTTGCATTCGGGAGATTCACATTTGAATATTGTTAGTATTGCTCCTATTCTAAAATGCCTGGAATTTTATTTATCCGCAAGTCCCTTAGAATAAATTGCTCTGCATTCAGAAGATAAAATTTCGGTTTAAAGTGAAGAGAAAAATAGAGCGTAGCCGCTACGCATATAGCTCTGAGCTTTTAGCTTTTTGGGTATAATACCAATTCTCTAAATTATCGCTACAAATAGATAGCTCATTTCTCCCAGTCCCATCTTCGTGGGATAATATCTCCCAGTCCCATACTCTCCTACCTGTAGCTGTATTAAAAAGAAACCGTATTAAAAGTAGGAGGTTTTCCACACTGAAGTTTAGATAATAATCTGTCACAATGTAATCAGTTAATCGAGGACACAAACGCAAAAGATGACTTCTCCCCTTTCTTCCTTGTACGACTGGTATCGCAATGCTATTCGCCATCCTAAATATCGTTGGCTGGTGATGTTGGGAACAGTAATTTATTTGATTAGTCCCATTGATATTGCCCCCGATTTTATTCCCATTTTGGGACAAATTGATGATGTAATGTTGGCTGGATTGCTGTTTACCGAACTATCACAGATGGTAATTACCAAGTTACAGGCTCGCAAGGAAAACGAAACTGCTAGCACTACAGAAGATACTAGTAATAAAACTGTTGATATTGATGCTGAAACTATAGCTACTAACTAAATCTGATTTACTAAAGTTTATCTAAATCAATTAAACAATTAAATGAAAAAGCGATCGCCTTTAGCTGCGATCGCTTTCTTTTATTGGCACATAGTTTATTTTTACAATACTTCTTTAAGAAGCAAGCCGAGGCTTAAATATTAAATTCAATTGCAGAAACCAAACCATATACTTCTGAAGGATCTTTTACAGGGGCAGGAGGTGTTTCTATGGTGGGCCAAGCTGTTTTTAGTTCTGCCAAACTGTCTACAATTACCTGGTGACTTTCTGGGTCTTCTTGAGCTTTTTGGTCGGCAACTTTCTGATATAGTTCGTCAGCATATAAAACAAATCCTCTAGAATCTTGATATTCAACAACTTCGACGAATTGATTATTAACTATTGCCGCTTCATATTCTGCAGCAGCATTCTTCAACATCTCCGTCATTGAACTTAAAACAAATTCTGGAGAGTTCATTTGTTCTTCAGGAATAGCCGCGATCGCCTCGTCGATAGATGTAGAAACCTCATCAAACAAAGTTTCCACCTGGGGGGAATCGGGAGCAGATTTCATTAAGTCGTGGAGTTGAACTAAGCTGGGTTTAAAATCTTCTACTCCTCTTTCTGGCAATGCGGTTTCAATATCGCCATAAAGCTCTTCCACTGGATGACCAATGTGGGGTGCAGCTTCTTCATAGTTCCCTACTGCAATCAATTCTTCTGCTGCTATTAGATGACCTTTCATCAACCCTAAGACAGTCATATAATCCACGTCAGCATCACCAGTGTCAACAGCAGCTTCGCCACCTTCACCGCCTTCAGCACCTTCGCCACCTTCACCGCCTTCAGCACCTTCACCGCCTTCAGCACCTTCACCGCCTTCACCGCCTTCAGCACCTTCACCGCCTTCAGCACCTTCACCGCCTTCACCGCCTTCAGCACCTTCACCGCCTTCAGCACCTTCACCGCCTTCACCGCCTTCGCCGCCTTCAGCACCTTCACCGCCTTCGTGGCCTTCAGCAATCAAAGTGTATGTTTCATTTTCTATTTCTTCTGCTTCATAGGCATTGGAAGCTAAAGTTGTAGTTCCCAATGCACCTGTAATAGTTAGTGCTAAAAATAACTCTACAGTTTTAATTCGGTTACCCATTAATCCTTAATCTATATATATTCTTAATTGTCTTAAATTAGTAATTTACTACTAATGAAAATTCAAGTCAATTATTTTAAAAATCAATAAGTTTTGGATACATAGAAAGCAAATTATGCTTTTTTCGGAATTACGTCAAAAAATCCCATGCAACCATGTTCTGCAATGTAATCCTGATGGGGGTGGAACATATACTTGCCAGGATATTTGTAAGTAAATTCTAAAATATGCCTTTCTGCTGTCCCCATAGTAATCACATCGCTTTCTTCATAGGGCTGTAAGCTCCGTCCAGTGCGATAAATCTGAAACATATTAGCGTGGATATGAAAAGTAGCAGCAGGATCAAACTCAATCATGTTAAGTATATAGAGTCTAATCAGCTGATTTTGATAAATAGGGATAGGGCGATCGCGATAAAAATTAGGAATACCATTGAAGGCATATAGTTGGTTATTACCATCTCCATCAAGGTCGTAAGCACCCATCACCATTACCATTTCGTCTGCTTCGGGACGACCATCGGGAGGATCAACAATAAATAAACCATAAAGTCCTTTGCCTATATGTCGAGTGACAGGAGCAACATGGCAATGATAGGGATGAACTCCATAGGGTTCAGCATCAAACTCATAAACAAAGGTTTTTCCTCGGCGTACGGGCTTTAGTCCATCCATTTCTACAGGGTGAGTCCCATGAAAATGCAGGCTGTGGGAATGTCCGTCTTCATTATGAAAAATAATCCGCACGCGATCGCCTTCCGTTGCTCGCAATGTGGGACCTGGGACGCGATTGTTTAGATTCCAGCCGATGAATGTAATTGCACTGTTTAGCTGTAGAGGATTACTACGAGCAGTTACTTCAAATTCTCTAATAGTGCGTCCATCTTCTTCTTTGAGAGTACCATAGTCAAAATCGCGCAAAACTGACATAGGATCGTAGCTCAAACCCATACTAATGTCAGTTTTGGGAATAGGAGGAATCATCGGGCGATCGCGAGCTAGAGCTTTTCTTTGACTAAATTTTAATGCTGCTGCAGAAACTCCTCCCACAACCAAACCCCATTTTGAAAACTGACTTAATAACTGACGGCGAGTACTAAATTGACTATTTTTAGCAAGCGGACTAGACATTAATTGATTCTTAACAAAAAAATAAAAATAAAAAGTAGTACTTAAAATAATCGCACAAAATTTCTAACCAGAAAATATACTAACTTTAATGTTATTGATTTAATAAGCTACTAAAAAAGTACAAATCTTCTTGTTAGGTGTTATTGATGCCTTCCTCACAATTCCTTAACAGAGATTTAAGTATATTTTCGATTAGACTTATTCGTATATTGAGAGTAAATTGGATTCGACTCAGGCACAGCGTCACTAGTTTCTTGGGAGCGACATATCAAAAGTGGGTTTTTTTAATCGTTTTAATCTTTCGCGGGACATGGGTATCGATCTGGGAACTGCCAACACTTTGGTATATGTATCCAGTAAAGGAATAGTGTTGGAAGAACCTTCTGTTGTAGCGATCGAGCGCAAAACAGAAGATCCTAGAGCATTTGGCAAAGAAGCCAAATTGATGCTCGGACGCGCCCCCGAAAATATTCAGGCTTTAAGACCGCTTAAAGATGGGGTAATTGCCGATTTCGATGCGACTGAGGCAATGATTCATGAATTTATCAAGCGTGCTTTTGAGGGAAATCCTTTAGTCCATCCTCGTATGGTTATTGGTATTCCTAGCGGAGTAACTAAGCTGGAAAGAAGAGCAGTAATCGAAGCGGCTTCTAATGCAGGAGCAAGGGAAGTAGACTTGATCGAAGAACCTCTGGCAGCGGCTATCGGAGCGGGGTTGCCCATAACTGAAGCTACAGGCAATATGATTGTAGATATTGGGGGGGGCACGACTGAAGTAGCCGTAATCAGCTCTCAAGGAAAGGTCATCAGCGAGTCGATTCGCATTGCAGGAGACGAGCTAACCGAAGCAATTGTCAATCAGGTAAAAAGAGAGCACAAGCTGGCTATTGGAGAAAATACTGCCGAAAAAATCAAACTGAAGTTGGGATCGGCTTACCCAGTGGATAAAACAGATCGCACTATGGAAGTTAGAGGCTTGCACCTTCTCTCTGGCTTGCCTCGGACTATCGAGGTAAATGAATCAGAAATTCGCGACTGTTTGCAAGAATCGGTTAACAGTATTTTAGAAGCCATCAAAAGGACTCTAGAACAAACTCCTCCCGATTTAGCAGCAGATATTATCGATCGCGGCATCATGCTGGCGGGTGGAGGAGCGATGTTGCGAGGTTTAGATACTCTGATCGGTCACGAAACAGGTATCATCACTCACATCGCTGCAGATCCTCTAAAATGCGTAGTGTTAGGCACTGGTAGGGTTCTAGAAGATAAAACTTTGGATCGAGTTTTTAGCGATCGCTCTATACTTGCTTAAACATACATTCTGGATTATATATGAGTCGTTGGTGGGATAGATATGGCTTTCACGCAATATTGATTTCGATCTCATTGTTGGTTGCGTTGTCAATCAAGCTAACTCAGGCTTCCGTTTTTTCCGAAGCCTACTATTTTGTAGTTCGCCCCTTTCAATCCCAAAAACAGCTAATTTTAGAAGATAGACTGACAAATGCTCGCATTTTAGAGCTAGAACAGAGGATATCAGAATTAGAGCAGCAAAATCAGCAGTTTAGACAACTCCTCTATTATGGCAAAACTAGACAAGAAAAGACTATTGCTGCTCCTGTGATCGGTCGAAGTCGTGATCGCTGGTGGCACAGAATCACACTAGGCAAAGGCGAGCGAGATGGCATCAAAAAAGGATATGTAGTCATGGGAATTGGGGGAGTAGTGGGAAGAGTAACTCATACTACCCCTCACACTAGCAAGGTACTGCTGATTAGCGATACAACTAGTAGAGTAGGGGCAATTCTCTCTCGCAACCGTCAGCTAGGCTATGTGAGAGGCAAAGATTCATCAACCGCCGTAATGAAATTCTTCAATCAGGTAGCCGACATCAAGCCTGGCGATGAAATTGCAACTTCTAATTTAAGTAAGCTTTATCCTCCTGGATTGCCAATTGGTAAGGTAAAATCTCACCAAATAAGCAAGAACGATATATCCGAAATTGAAATCGAATTAACAGCTCCAATCGATGTTTTAGAATGGGTTAACATTCAATCTTTCGACCTAGATCCTATTGATAAATAATTTTTCAGAGTTAAATAATGCCCCATCGCCACCAAACTGCAATTAATCTTCTCAGGATATTAAACATATTGTTGGTAGTTGGTTCCTTGGCTATTTGTATTTGGTTGATGTTGTTTAGAGTTCCAGGAATAGAACTATTGGGTACTTCTCCCAACTGGCTGCTGATTTGGCTGGTTGGCTGGAGTTTAAAAAAATCTTTGTGGCAAGGAGCGATCGCTGGGTTATTTATTGCCTGGATCTACGATGCCCTTACCTTAGCAACTCCTTCTCATGCTTTTGCTTTTGTCATAGTTGGGGTGTGTAGTGCGGGATTGCAAAAACAAAAGTATACAGGGGAAGATTTTATTTCCGTAGCGGTGATTGTCTTTTTTATGACGATTTTATCTGAAACTATTTTTGCAATTCAATACCTACGAATGCACTGGCTTTCTATCTCTGAGGTTTTGCCAAAATACCAACAAACAGCAGTTATTTCGGCAATCATTACCAGCCTTTGGAGTCCAGTTTTTTACTATCCATTTAATCTGGGACAAAACAAATTAAGACAGTTAGAAAAAAGAGCTATCAAGTAAACGGCTTTGCCGTAGCTATTAGCTCTTAGCTATTAGCTCCTAGCGACAAGGTATTAAATACTATGGCTTTGAAGCAGATCCTGAAAATCTCGAAAGCGGAGATGGTATTGCTTTTCACGTGTTTGAATTGTAAGTAAATCAAAGAGTGGGAAACTTAGTCATATCTGCGATCGCTAAAAGCTCTATCTTTTCAGCTTCTACTACCAAACGATTGATGCGCAAAGCGAGTCCCTGTTTTTCAAAGTTGCGCAAATCTAGCATTTTTGTTGCCTTATCTAAAAAAGCCTCGGTCAATTCTGACGATATCTCTTTTCCTGGTTCGTATTGCAGGTTTTTCAAAACAACGCTTTTGCCCCCGCAAGTAATTTCAGGCGTCGCTGTAAATGCTACATCTTTCGTTTCACCCGATGGTTGCAATTCGATTAGAGCTTCTACCGCTATCGTTCCATCTTGGCGAAACTGACATTTCTTTTGAGGAACTGTGAGCGTCACTCGTTCTGTAGCAAGGTATGTATCCAAAACATTAATTTTGGCTCGAAGTTCGGGGGAGTTTAAAGCTCGATTGAGATCTTTTTCAGTTAAAACCAAAGAAGCTGTTCCTTCGGTAGGCTGGGTAAGTTCGATTTTTCCAGTCAACGCCTTTAGGGGTTCGATAGAAATAGTTTTCATATTTATTAAAAGCGTTTGTAGCCGCAGATCGGTTTCGATAACAAGCCCTTTTCCCTTAATGGAGAGAGATTCCAGTTCGCCAACAGCTAATTTTTCTGGAGCAGTATCGATTTCAACTTTTAAGCTGTCAGAATCCTCTAACTGGGAAGACAAAGCCAACTCTGCAATCCTATTAAGCGCTTGCTTTCCCAAGCTTTCCGTACCGAACATACCTTTACTACATTACTCGTGATGAACTCAATATATTATCTTAAGAAACTTTAAGCTATGTCTCTGTCAAAGGGCATATATGGCAATTCTTATATTGGTGAGGTGCAAAATTTCTCTGTTTGAGGCAGGAGGCAGAAGCAGCCTTAAAGGGTAGACATCAAGCAAAATTATTGATCAGCTTCGAGAGCTTTAACGATGCCCATCATAACCAGTGCGATCGCACGCTGATCGATCAATTGAATCAAGGCGATCGCGGATTGTCGATCGCCTGCAAGTAATAGACTTTGCTCGTCTTATTAATCCCAGGTTATATTTTTTATTGTGTAGCGGGATCGTCGCGAGCTAGAATTGCTTTTACCCAACAAGTTTATTAACGCTTCTTTCTATTCAATTTTTTACCTTGTACCGCTTTAAAACGAGGGTTTGATTTACAAATTACATAAGTACGCCCTCTCCGCCTAACAACCTGACAATCTGGGTGACGGGATTTCGCACTTCTCAAAGAACTCTGTACTTTCATTACTTCAATCCATCAAATATATAACGTTTACTGAACTTGGCAATACAATTATCACTCTGCACAACTCGATGCTTACTTATGTAAGAAGGGTGAGATTCCGCTGAATCAAAACCATTTTCCTAGTTGTTGTAAGTGACGATTACATCCAATTGAGAATGATAATCATTAATTATAATCGAAATAGAGTAAAATTCAATGGGATAGTATTAATCTCGATTGTCAGTTGAGTCAAAAAAGAAAAATTCTGCTTGCTCTTCATCAATGGGTAGATGATTTTGGTAGTAATCTTCTAATTCTTGGGGCGAAATGGGATGCTTAATTGGATCATCAAAAAATGCCTTTACTCGAAGGTAACGGCGTAGTCCAGCCGCGCTGGCATCTTCACGGGTTGCTGCCAAAAAATCCTCTGGTAAGGTGTTACTGACCTTGAGCCAAGCTGCCAGCAGAATTTCTTCGATATCGCTCGAAGGTGCTCGATCCATCAAGGATTCTAGCCCTTCTAAAATTTCAATAATGGGAATGAGTTGAGTGTCATCAACCATCGTCTTAGCTTTTTTATAATGATAATTATTATCATATAGAATGATTATCATTATTACAAAATATCTATTGTCTGCACTAATAACCAATAACTAATAACCAATAACTAACAAGTTTTGCTCTTTCTCAATACCTTTATAAAATATCAATAGAAAGCCAATCATGAATCAATGTCCAAACCATTTACCCGATAAATGCGGTCTACATATTCTCTGTAGCCATAAAAATAAAACTTCAACCGTGCAAATTATGCGGATTACCAATATCCCTAATTGGTGTTTTGAACAAGTTGTTTTCCCTGGAGAAATGCTTCTATTTGAAGCTTTGCCCGAAGCTGTCTTAGAAATTTATATCAGCGAGGAAGGAAGACCCATTTTGGAGGATCGCTTTCTCTGCGATCGGCTAAGGGTAAAAGGTACTGCCTATATGAATACTAAAAGATTACACTTGTATGTTGTAACCAACCACGATCGAACAAACAGCCCTTGATTATCTCTTGTCCAATTTGGAAGTACTTCCAGAACATCGGCAATTGTTTGAGGTTGTAGGCACAACCTGTTTTGACAACAATGAGTGGATGGTTAACATTAGTATTGTTGGTTTGGTAGGTAAATATTGGAATGTTTTTGTCGATGGCAACACGGGAAAGATTTTATCAGACTGCGAGTTTTATACAGACTGCCAAGACTTGAATGAACCCCATCAATATTCCCATCTACCCGACTATTTAAACCAGTTACTCGATCGCTTGACGCTCCAAATTCTTAGATAGATTAGCTACTGTTAAACCATTTGCCATTTCATTTCTTGACCTGCCCATAAGGGAACGAGTCCAGATTCAGGAAATGGAACTTCATTGGGAATACGCCAGGTTGTTTTGGTCAAAGTAATCTGTTCGGTATTGCGGGGGAGTTGATAAAAATCTGGTCCATAGAAACTGGCAAAAGCTTCTAGTTTATCGAGGGAATCAGCCCTCTCAAAAGCTGATGCGTATAGCTCCATGGCGTGGAGTGCGGAAAAACAACCCGCGCAGCCACAGGAACTTTCTTTCCTATTGCGGGGATGGGGCGCGCTATCGGTGCCTAGAAAAAACTTGGGATTGCCAGATGTTGCTGCTCGCAAAAGTGCCAAGCGATGCTTCTCTCGTTTCAAAATTGGTAAACAGTAAAAATGGGGCTGAATGCCACCTTGGAAGATAATGTTACGACTAAACAATAGATGTTGTGGTGTAATCGTGGCAGCGATTTTGTTGGTTGCTAAGACAAACTCCACGGCATTGGCGGTAGTAATGTGTTCGAGTACCACCCGCAGGTTGGGAAATCGCTGCTTGAGGGGAATCAAATGTTTTTCGATAAATACCTTCTCACGATCAAATATATCAACATCTTTATCGGTTACTTCTCCGTGTAGTAATAAGGGTATATCTACCTGCTGCATCGCTTCAAAAACGCGATCGCATTTACGAATGTCCGTCACACCGAAATCTGAATTGGTAGTTGCACCCGCAGGATAGTACTTTACTGCTTTGACAAACCCAGATGCTTTGGCTGCAATAATTTCTTCGGGGCTGGTATTGTCGGTGAGGTAGAGAGTCATCAGTGGCTCAAACTGTTTGCCAGTGGGAATTGCTGCCATAATGCGATCGCGATAGGCAGCCGCATCAGCACAAGAACGTACTGGAGGCTTTAAATTCGGCATCACGATCGCGCGGGCAAACTGACGTACCGTATGGGGCAGAACTGCTTTGAGTGCTTCGCCGTCCCGTAGATGCAGATGCCAGTCGTCGGGTCGGGTAAGAGTAAGATTTTGCATTTTCCTATCATAAAATACTTAGAGATAGGACGCTGGAGTGAAGAGTTTAAATTTTGTCAGGAACTTAAATCAACAGTTAGAGCAGTTAGAGCAGTTAGAGCAGTAAGAACAGTTAACTACTTGCTACTTGCTATATGCGAAGCGGCTACGTCCTTATTATCCCGCTTGACGGGACGAAGGGGGATATCCCTTTAGGGACTTGCTACTCGAGCTTATTTAAAACAAAAAGCTTTGCAGTTGATTACTCTTTATTTTGAAGAAGGAATGCTGCGATCGCGTTTAAATCAATCCAATCTCGATTATATCTACCAAGCAGGAAAAATTTTGAATTACAGGCGTTTTTAGTCGGTAGTTCGACAAAGCCTTAGAAGCTGTTGCGAATTACAAATCAAATTGATACTTATCCTGATTAGCAAGTTAAGCTGAAATTAAACTCAGGCAATAAATACTCAAAGTCACTTTGCTTTAGTTAAATGTCTGGCTATCTGCGATCGCTATGAGAATTCTGTTAATTGAAGATGATGAGCTAGTTGCCCAACAGCTTGTCCCCAAGTTAACGCAGCAAAACTATACCGTTGATGTAGCAACTGACGGTCAATCAGGCTTGGAACAGGGGGAAGTTTTGCCCTACGATTTGATCCTGTTGGATGTCATGTTGCCCAAAATTGACGGCATTAGTATTTGTCGCCAGTTGCGATCGCAAGGAATTAAAACTCCAATTTTACTGTTGACGGCGCAAGATAACAGCACTAAAAAAGTTATGGGGTTAGATGCTGGGGCGGATGATTATTTGACTAAGCCCTTTGACTGGCAAGAGTTATCGGCAAGAATTAGGGCGTTGCTGCGACGAGGCGATACAGAGATAACGCCAATTTTGAGCTGGGGCGATTTGGCTTTAGATCCTAGTAGTTGTGATGTTACTTATCGCCAAGAGTTAATTGCTTTAACTCCCAAGGAATATGCTCTTTTAGAGTTATTTTTGCGGAATCGACAGCGGGTATTTAGTCGTAGCGTCATTTTAGATCGCCTGTGGTCTTTTGAGGAATTTCCAGAAGAGAAAACCGTTAACGCACACATCAAAGGATTGCGACACAAACTCAAAAAAGCAGGATTACCAGACGATCCGATTGAAACTATTTATGGCATTGGCTATCGTTTGCGGGCTTTAGAACCACAGCAGCCAAAAACCATAGCTCCACCCAAAGCTACTGCAGCAGAAGTCGAACAACAGGCAGTTGAAGCCACGATTGCTGTCTGGCAGCGAGTCAAACGTAAACTAGAAAGCCGAGTAGAAACGATCGCCAGAGCCACAGATGCCTTGCTAAACAATACTTTAGAGGACGAACTGCGACAACAGGCAATTACAGAAGCTCACAAATTAGCAGGATCTTTAGGCATGTTCGATCTCGATCAAGGTTCTCGTTTGGCAAAAGAAATCGAACGAATTTTAGAGTGCCATCCGCCGTTTAGCCCCCAACAAAAGCAGCATCTAGCGAAGTTATTTCAAGCAATGCAGCAAGAGTTAAGTAGTGCTTCTGAGAACCAAGTTCCCGATTTTATGACGGTTGACGAACGACTATTGCTGTTAATCGTGGAAGAAAACAAAACCTTGGGTCAACAATTTCTAGAGGAAACCCAAAACTGGTCGATGCGTTGCGAACTCGTCTGCGACTCCACCACCGCCAGAGAATGGATTGCCCGCCAGCGTCCCGAAGCGGTATTGTTAGATCTGGCGGGGAAAGCGATCGCTACTAAAGAACAGACCCTACTGGGGGAATTAAGTGCCTGTACTCCACCTGTACCAGTAATCGTATTTGGCGCAAAGGATAATTTGGGCGAGCGAGTCAAAATCTCTAGTTTAGGGGGACGGGGATTTTTACCGACCACCATGACGACCCCTCAGATTTTGGATGTAGTTACGGAAGTCTTAGCCAGAGTCCGCCGTAGCGAAACTAAAGTATTAGCGGTAGATGACGATCTCCTCATCTTAGAAGCACTGCGCAATATTTTAGAACCCTGGGGCATTGAAGTTGTCACCCTGGCAGATCCGAGAGAATTTTGGTCAACTTTAGAGACAGTAATGCCAGATTTATTAATCTTAGACCTAGAGATGCCCCATATTAATGGACTAGAACTGTGCCGAGTGGTACGTAACGATCTTCATTGGGCAGAGTTACCGATTCTATTTTTGACGGTACATCAAGATGCGGCAACCATGCAGCAAGTTTTTGAGGTGGGGGCTGATGACTACGTTAGCAAGCCAATTGTTATTCCTGAATTGCTAGCACGGATTAACAATCGTTTGGAGCGATCGCAACTACTCCGAACCAGAGCCGAAACCGATATGCTGACGGGAGTTGCTAACCGCTACCAATTCACACAAGAACTGACCAAGTTACTGCAATTAGCCCAACGCTGTCATCAGCATCTTTGTTTTGCCCTGCTGAATGTAGACAATCTGCAACAGATTAACGATCGCTATGGTCATCCTATCGGCGATCGCGCCTTATCTCACCTGGGCAAACTACTCCGCAAACAATTCTCCAGTGAAGATCTGGTAGCCCGTTGGGGAGGGGCTAAGTTTACGGTGGCAATGTATGGCATGACCGAAGATGAAGGAAAATCTAGACTATCAAAACTACTAGAAATCTTGACTCAAAAACCAGTATCAATCGGCAAAGATTCAGTTGCAGTAACCTTTAAGGCAGCAGTGATTCAATATCCCCAAAATGGCGATCGTCTATCCCAGCTATATCAAACTGCCAAGGCTTTATTGATTAGGGCAACTAAGAAAAAGCGGATCGTTTCAATTGAGAATTAGGGAGAAACTGTGGGACTGGGTGAGTATAGCCACTAACCATATGCACTAAAGCATTCCCTTCGGTCACGAAGCGGCTACGTCCTCGAAGGGGGATATCCCTTTAGGGACTAACCACCAACTCCGAACTCCGAACTCCGAATTCCGAATTCCGAATTCCGAACTAATAACAAAAGCCATGAGTGAATTTAAACGAACAGCAGAATTAGAACGTTTTTTCGATCTGTCTCTCGATTTGCTATCTTTAGCAGGGTTAGATGGCTATTTTAAACGGATCAATCCTGCTTTTCAAGAAACCCTGGGCTATTCTGAAGCAGAGCTCTTGGCACAACCCTTTATTGATTTTGTTCATCCCGCAGATCGCAGTGCCACCCTAGCAGAAGTGGCGAAGTTAGCCACAGGAATACCGACCATTGATTTTGAAAATCGCTATCGCTGTCGGGATGGTACTTATAGGTGGTTGGCTTGGAGAGCCGTTCCCTTGGTGGAAGAGGGCGTATTGTATGCTGTTGCTCGTGATGTTACCGAACGAAAGCGCATTCAAGCAGAACGCACGCAGCTAATCGAACGGGAGAAAGCCACCAGCGATCGCCTGAACCAGATTCTCGAAAGTATTACCGATGCTTTTTTTACGGTGGATAGTGATTGGTGTTTTACCTATATCAACTCTCAAGCAGAACTCCTATTACAAAGAGAAAGGGGCGAACTTTTGGGTAAAAACATCTGGGTGGAATTTCCCGAAGCAGTAGGTTCGACATTTGAGCGGGAATACCAACGGGCAGTTGCCAAGGGAGTCAGCGTTCAATTTGAGGAATTTTATCCCCCCTTAGATACTTGGTTTGGGGTTCATGCCTATCCTGGAGAAACTGGCTTGTCAGTTTATTTTCAAGATATTAGCGATCGCAAGACGGCAGAATTAGAACGGATTAAAAATGAAGCACGATTGCGCCAACAGCAGACAGCATTAATTGAGTTAGCTAAAAATAAAGTCTTTTATCGCAGCGATTTACAAGCTGCCATACAAGCGATCGCTGAGAAAGCTGCCCATACTTTAGAAGTCGAACGGGTGGGAGTTTGGTTTTATCGGGACGATCGCAGTGCAATCTATACCCTGGATCAATATCAATTGAGTCTGCAGAGTCATACTTCAGGATTGGAATTGTTAGCCCAAGATTATCCTGGCTACTTTCAAGCTTTAGAAGCAGGAGAAATCGTTGCTGCTGATGATGCCCAGAACGACCCTCGCACCCATGAATTTCGCCAGACTTGGCTCGTTCCCCATAATATTTATTCCATGATGGATGTGCCAATTCGTTCTGGAGGGAAGACTATTGGGGTAATCTGTCACGAACAGGTAGGATCTCTGCGCCATTGGACAATTGAGGAACAAAATTTTGCTAGTTCTTTGGCACATATGATTTCTTTGGCAATTGAAGCGAGGGAACGCGCTAAGGCGGAAGACAGACTCAGAGAAAGTGAGGCGCGTTTTCATGAAGCATTTAGCAATGCAGCGATCGGCATGGCAATTGTCTCTCTTGAGGGAGGTTGGCTACAGGTAAATCGTTCTCTTTGTGAAATGGTAGGATATTCGGAATCGGAGTTATTGGCTACTACCTTTCAGGAAATTACGCACCCCGACGATCTGGAAATCGATTTGGAATATGTACGGCAGATGTTGGCGGGTGAAATTCCTTACTACCATCTAGAAAAGCGATATCTGCATAAACAGGGTCATGTAGTCTGGATTTTGTTAAGCGTATCTTTAGTTAGGGATAGTCAAGAAAATCCGAAATATTTTGTGGCGCAGATTCAAGACATTAGCGAACGCAAACAGGCAGAGTCCGCCCTACGCCGAAACTCACAAATCTTGCAAAGCTTTAGTGTTAATTTAAAACACCTACATCGCATTAATACTACTAAGTATGAGGATTTTGAGGCTTTATTTACTGATTGTCTGACGACAGGATGTGAAATCTTTGGTCTATCGACGGGGATTGTCAGCCATGTCCAAGATTGCACCTATACTATATTGGCGGTTGAAACCAACCTGGCAATGGAAGCAGGAGCAGAATTTGACCTCAAAGATACATACTGTACGGCAGTAGTGCGAGATGCTAGAACAATTTCCTATAACGAGGTCGGTAAGATTGCAACCATGCAGACTCACCCCGTTTATCAAAATTTGAAATTGGAGTCTTATATTGGAACGCCTATCTTCGTTAAAGGCAAGATCTACGGCACGCTCAATTTTTCGGATACGAAAGTTCGGCAAGCCAGTTTTCAACCTCAAGAACGAGAACTGATCGAACTGATGGCGCAAAGTATCGGTCGCTTTGTCGAAGCCTGGCAAACTGAAAGCGAGCGTCAGCAGGCTGAAGCTGCCTTAAAAGAGAGTGAAGATCGATTCCGCACTGTTGCCGATAGCGCACCTGTTTTGTTGTGGATGGCGGGAAGCGATAAACAATATAATTTTGTCAATCGCAGTTGGTTGCGTCTTACTGGTAGAACTTTCCGTCAAGAATTAGGTCGAGGTTACAGAACAGGAATATATCCTAAAGATTTATCAGATTATTTAGATGCTTATAACACTGCCTTTGATGCTAGAAAGGGCTTTCAACTGGAGTATCGCCTGCGACGGGCAGATGGTGAATATCGCTGGCTGTTAGATACGGGCAGACCGCGATTTCTTCCTGACGGTAGTTTTGCGGGCTATATTGGTTCTTGTTTTGATATCAGCGATCGCCGAGAATTAGAAAAACTCAAGGATGAATTTGTTTCCGTCGTTAGTCACGAATTACGCACACCACTGACTTCGATTCAGGGAGCTTTAGACTTATTAGCAGGTGGAGCATTGGCAGATCGACCAGATTACGCTCAACATATGCTCAAAATTGCTGCCAAAAATGCCGATCGCCTGGTGCGTCTGATTAACGACATTCTAGATATCGAACGGATCGAATCGGGTAAAGTTACCATGCTCAAGCAAGCTTGCGATGTGGCTCATTTAATGACTGCTGCTGTCGATACCGTCAAAGAGGTTGCCCGCAAAGCTGAGGTGAGCATAGAGATAAACCCGATCTCCGCTAGGGTTTGGGCAGATACCGACCGTATTATTCAAGTGCTGATTAATTTACTCAGCAATGGGATTAAATTTTCCGATCCAGATTCTACTATTTGGTTAACTGCTCAAAGAGATACTGATAATAATTCCCAGATCCTCTTTCAAGTGCGCGATCGCGGACGAGGTATTCCCGAATCAAAGCTAGAAACTATTTTTGGGCGTTTTCAACAGGTAGATGCTTCCGACTCCCGCAAAAAAGGCGGTACTGGCTTGGGACTAGCCATCTGTCGCAGTATTGTTCAGCACAACGACGGACAAATCTGGGCTGAGAGCAGCTTGGGAGAAGGGAGCAGTTTTTTCTTTACCTTGCCCTTGCTACCAGAAGAACCAGAAATGGAGATAGAGACAAATTCCCATGGTCCTTTGATCCTGTTATGCGATGACGATCCTTCCGTCAGAACAGTAGTCAAAGCCACCCTAGAGCAGCAAAACTACCAGGCGATCGCCGTAGCCTCTGGTCGAGAAGCGATCGATCAAGCAGCCGAATTACAGCCAGATGTCATTTTGCTCAACTTAATGATGCCAGAGATAAATGGCTGGGAAACCCTGGCAACCCTCAAAGAACAACCCGCCACCAAAAATATTCCTGTTTTGATCCTCAGCGGTTTATCACCAGATAAAGAATCTCATCCTGAAATTAGCGATTGGCTAGTGAAACCACCCGAACAAAGGTTATTGTTTCAAGCCTTAGAGCGAGCTTTGGCAAAACAAAATCAAAATATCAGGGTTCTCATCGTAGAAGACGATCCCGACTTGGCAGAAGTACTAATGGCAATGTTTGAGCGTCACAACATTCAGACTTACCATGCTCAGACAGGAAAAGAAGCAATTCACCTCAGTCAAAAAATTATGCCCAATCTCTTGGTACTAGATCTCAGCTTGCCCGAATATGATGGCTTTGCTGTAGTCGATTGGCTACGACAGCATAATCGTCTGTGTCATTTGCCATTAGTTATTTATACTGCCCAAGATATCGATAATATCGATAAAGAACGGTTGAAGTTAGGACAAACCCTATTTCTAACTAAAGGACGAATTCATCCCGAAGAATTTGAACAGCGAGTGATTAAGTTGCTCAATCGTCTGATTCGCGGTGTTACGTAGTTCGGAGTTCGGAGTTTGGAGTTCGGAATTCGGAGTTCGGAATTAATTACTACTTGCTACTTGTTATTAAAAAAGTCATGAGTAATAAAAAAATTCTGGTGATTGATGATGATGATGATATCCAAGATGTTGCCCTAGTTGCCCTAGAAGTAGTGGGCGGCTGGGAGGTAATTACCGCTAGTTCTGGTAGTGAAGGTTTGCGCTTGGCAGCAAGCGAAAAACCCGATGCCATTCTCTTAGACGTGATGATGCCCGAACTCGACGGTATTGCTACCCTCGAACAATTAAAAGCTAATCCCTTAACCCAGAAGATTCCCGTCATTTTCCTAACGGCAAAAGTGCAGTCAGGCGATCGCGATCGCTTTGCTCAACTAGATATAGTAGATATCATTGCCAAACCTTTTAAAACCATGTCTTTATCCCAACAAGTCTCAGAGATTCTGGGTTGGGGAGATTAGAGTTCGGAGTTCGGAATTAGAAATTAAAATATCTCTTCATTAGTTCTTCGCTTTTCCCCTTTAACTTCAAAATAGAGGTAAATTGTCGAAGGACATAGTAATAATGTACTCTAAAAAAGAATTGCCAGATCTCTTAGCACCCAACCCTCACAAGGCTTGTGGTAGTTACCTTGATGATGAAGAGCGAAATTTCACACTCAATAACATTCGAGAAGATTGGCAACCAAAAATTCCTATTTTTGATAGTTTAAATCGCGGTCGAGTAGCAATATTTATTGATGGTAGAAGCTTGTTCTATGCCGCATTAGAGTTGGGTATTGCGATTAACTACACAAAGTTACTTCATTGTCTAACTGCTGGAAACCAACTATTACGTCCTTATTTCTATACAGGATTCGATCCCAATAACGATAAACAGCATAATTTTTTGTTATGGATGCGGCGTAATGGCTATCGAGTAATTGCCAAGGAATTAGTTGAGTTTGCCGATGGTTCTAAAAAAGCTGACCTCAATATCGAAATTACCGTGGATATGATGACCTTAATTGGTTCCTATGACACTGCGGTTTTAATAAGTGGAGATGGGGATTTGGCTTATGCTGTCAATGCGATCGCTTATCAAGGAGTGCGTGTAGAAGTAGTTGGTCTTGGCACGGCAACTAGCGACAGTCTGATTAATGTTGCTGATGCTTTTGTAGATCTCCAAGCTATCCAAGATTGGATTAGAAAAACTCCGATTACCAAAATTCATAGCTGAATACTGAGTCATCTAAACGCACAGAATAAACTATGGCACATTGTCAAAAATGCATCACTACTTTTTAGTACAAACACCAAACAATCAAGCTAATGTGGAAGCAATCTTTATCAAGAATAGTAGTCTGGTTAGCTGCTGAAATCATTCTCAACTTTGTTGGGTTAGATGATGTGGCAGACTATAGCGAATATATTTTTGAGCGCAATACAATTACTATCGGTTGCAGCCATCGACTGTCTAAATCTTCGGCTAAAGTATAATTCCCCAATGCCATCAGTCAGTTACGGATTAGATGCTAGATCTGATTTAGCTCACCTTTACTTCTACAAACCTCTAGACCAAATCTACAGGATTAGCATAATAAGCGATTCCTTCAAAGTCATAATTGTCGAGGTTGTCGATCACAAAATCCTTTTCCACTTCGTCGGGAGTATAGAAATGAACTCCCAAGCTGGGTTCATAAAAACGATAGATAGGAATAGTATCGCCAATACTTTCTTAATAGGCTGAGAATTTAGCCCCTTCAAATTTGTAATTCCATATTAATCAGCTATCAGAATATCTATAGAACCCATTTGGGATCTTGTTAGGCATTAGCGAGTCTTCTCAACATCAGTCGGACAAAACAAAGGTCAATTTTAGTGGTGGCATTCTCGAGGGTTCGTTCAAAATTCTTGACTAGACTCTTGCATCTTTCCATCCAA
>JBCDCO010000086.1:0-19439 GCA_039181635.1 Cyanobacteria bacterium P01_G01_bin.19
ACGCTTGGATGGATAGATGTAAAAGCCTGGTTAAAAATTTTGAGCGAACTTTAGATCATTCCAATACCAGAATTCATCTTTGCTTTTTAAGGCTTTTGCTTAAAAGATTGGCATCTTCATAGATCTCAAATGGGTTCTATAATTAATATTTTCACCAAATACCGATGACATTTTGGTGAAAAACTCAGAATCTCCGACAAAACTTCATAGCTTTCCTATGACATTCCAGATAAATTTATCCATTGGTGTTTTTTGAGGCTGAGAAATACCTGCTACGCGATCGGCTTTTGGCTGATTCTGATTTGTGTAACGTGCTTCCATCTTTAAAAGTTAAAAATTTAGATTGGTTCTTAATTTAAAATGCCAAGTAATCACTTTGTGACATTTTATTATTTACCAATCTAGTGCACGTAGTGATGAAAATCACACCGAGGCATTACTTAAGTAAATCCTCTATAATGTCAGTAATTTATTAAGATAAAAGCTTCCAATTGCTTCATTATAAATTCGATTACTTTGGAGGATTTAATGAGTCTTCATATACGTATAAAACCTTGTTAGTCAAGACAATAGATAGAGTGTGGAATTTAATAAAAGTTAAAAAATCACCTATTTAATGTTCAATCGAGAAAAAACCAGGATATAAAGAGGGCGTAAACAAAATTTTCTGATTTTCCTATGCCTTTAGAGGACGAAGATCGATATTATGCTAATTCTGATTCTGAAAGTGGCGATCGCTGGATTAGTATCGAAATTTATACTCAATCTACTAATCCTCAGCTGCTTGAGGGGCTGGAGCGCTGGCTAGAATTGGGTTTGATTAGCGATCTACAGGTACTCAAGATCTGTCGCCAGAATTTGAGCTGTGCTTTGCCAGAACCTCAGAAGACTTTCATTTCAGCCAAGGAAGAAGTTAAAGCAGAGATAGCCGTAGCCCCAGAAAAAGAACTGGTAAAGGCAGCTGCTTCACCAAATATCATCAGTCTTGTTTGGCAGGGATTTCTGGATGAATTGAGTATTCGTTGGCTATTATTCTTAGGCATATTTTTGGTTATTGTTTCTTCTGGAGTATTGGCAGCTAGCCAGTGGAATAACTTTCCCGTATTCGGGCAATATTTAATTTTATTAATCTACACTATCGGATTTTGGGGTATCGGCTATTGGTCGAGCAAGCAAAATAATTTAAAGTTAACTTCGAGAACTTTAAATGCGATCTCCATACTTTTAGTGCCAATTAACTGCTGGGCAATTAGTCACTTTGGTCTGGGCAACTCTATTTTAGAATGGATCGCTTTAATTGTTTCTTTGGTGGTTTTGAGCTTTGTATCTCATACTGCTTTTAAGGCAAGCAAAATAAACAGCAAAAATATCTTTGTCCCGCTGTTTATTTTACTCAGTTTTTTGCATTTAACCTGGTCTTTTATTCCTGCTATCTCGCTAGCAATTTATGGCGGAATTATTATACTCAGTTTAGTTAATTACTTATTCTTACTACCCCAACCAAAATACCCAATATTTGGTTTATTATTTTTGCTATCTGCTTGGTTTCTATTATTAACCAGAGCCGCAATCACTGAGTCAGATGCCATGCTAAATTATGCTTTGGCGATCGCAATTTTTGGCTGGCTTTTAGCTTCTATTTATCTGAGTAAGGAAAAACAAATCGATAAAATATCGACAGATAAGCAGTCGGATGTAGATCGATTGACCAATATTTTCTTGAGTAAAATATTACAAGCAATTAGTATTATTGTTTTTGTTGTAACTTGGTCGGTTTCAGTTTTAGGCGGCGTCTTTGAATCCTCTCTATTTTTCTGGCAAACTGTCGGCATAAGCCTTCTAGCCATTCATTTATTAAGTCAAAGAATTACCCTTTACTGGCGCAAACGAGACTTAACCGCTGTTTTTTTAATCGGGCTGCAAACTGTTTTCGTTTCTAAAGAACTGATTCCTGACAATATACGCAGCAGCGCCCTAGATCTTGCCGTTACCGTGAGCAAAACAGAATACCTGCCAGAGTCGGTTTTTTGCGTGACTCTTTTTCCCTACGTTATTTTATTTATCCTGGTTGCTTCGTGGTTATATCGCCAACAAAAGTCAGAATTAGCTCAATATGCCGAAACTTTAACGCTATTACTTGCCATAGCATTAACCTGCTTGAGCTTATCCAATCCTACATGGCGATCGCTCAACCTTTTATTATCTACCTTAACCTTGAGCTATGTGGCATATATCCGCCAGCCATTGAGAGTTCCTCTAGTCTATTTTGCTCACTTATTAGGATTGATTACAATCCTCAATTTTATTGATGTCACGATACTCAATTTGAGTCAGCCATTGTGGGGTTGTATCTTGGTTCTACTAATGGCTATGGAGTGGCTACTTTTTAGTCGTTATCAAAATCGGAGACGACTGCGCCGCCAAGCTTCCCAGCCTCAGGCGATCGCAAATAAATCTAAGCATCTTTTCAGTCTTCACTTTTTTAAAAGCTGCTGGTATGCGGGCTTATTTTTTGCTGCCAACAGCTATATTTGTTTTTCCTCGGCGATCGCCAATACCAACTCATCGGCACTAATAACCTATGGTTGGGGAATCCTGTGGCTAATTGCACCCATAGCCCTAACTTTAATTGCCAGATCGACCAAAAGTATTTATCGGCGTCGTTTAGCGACTAATCTCAGCTGCGCTGGTTTGATTTTGGTTCAAATACTATCATTGGGGCATCCACTAACCAGGCTAGCAACATTAACTGCGGCAATCGGCTTGATGTATTTTAATGCTTTTAAATTAAGACGCACTTGGGTTACGGGAATTCATCTCGGTTTTGGTTTGAGTTTGCTGGTTAGTTTATCTAGTAGTTTTATTCGCAATGACAATTGGCTGATTGTGGGAGCGTTACTTATCCTGGGCTTATATCAATTCCGTCTGTTCTTAAAAGATATGGCAGACGCACCCAAATTTGACTACATTTCACAACGCACCGCCTATGGGATTTTAGGTGTGGGGATGGAAGCCAAAAACTATAAGCTAATCGATCTCTATATCAAAGCAGCAGACTACTGGGCGATCGCTTTAATCGCCATCGAAATAATTATTTTGAGCCTGGCGTATGCAACCATAGGTGACTTCATCGGTTATCTCCAGTATCTTTTGGCTACAGGCTTAATACTCGGTGGAGTTATTTGGCGTTACCAAAAGCAACCAAACAATCTAATTTTATATACTTCAGCATGGTTAATTGAATTATTGACGGTTGGCATAGTGGCATTACTAGGAGGCGAAAACTTGAGCTTGGCGATCGCCAATATCATTTTAGGTTTGGTTGCCTGGATATCATCGCCACAGATAGCCAAGCGCAAGTCTAGTTGGGCGAAGTTAAATCTGAGCTACCTACCGCTAATTTACACAGCCCTAGCAATTTTTTGGCGACTGTCTATTTTTAATCTTTACACGGGTTTAGTAACCCTAAGCGCGGCTTTTATTTTGCTCAACACTGCTCAAAGCGATCGCCAAATAAACCGTGTATGCAACTATCTAGGATTCTTGGCTATTTCGCTTGGGGTATATGAAATAGTTATTTACAAAATGCAGCAGTCATCAGGAGGGAGTGCAGCCGATGGCTTGACTATCTTGGCTTTAGTAGCGGCAGCGATCGCATTTTGCTATCGGATCGGTGCCTGGTGGTATCGTCAACGTCAACATCAGACAATCTTCAATCTAAACCTGTCCAAAGTTATCTTAATTGCCCACCTTCACTGGGCGATTAGCAGCATTCTCAAAATAATTGCGGCTAGCATTGCGATCGAAAGTACCACACCTCGTCTGACTCCTATCAGTTTGGCAACTAGCTTTTGCTTGGGTGCGTATGCAGTAGTTCAAGGAAAAGATAAAGATCTCGACTCTCAAACAAACTCCCATCTCAAAAACGACTGGTGGGTATATGTGGGCTTAGTCGAAATTGTGGCTACCCTAGTTTATAGCCGTCTGATTATCAGTCGCTTGAGCTTCTTCGATCCCTGGCGAGTAATTTTTACCTGCGGTATTGCCCTATTAATTTATCAGATACCCTGGCGCAACTTTGGCTGGCGGGCTACTCCTTGGCAGCGGGCGGCATTGATTACTCCTACATTAATGGCTTTAGTCACCGCAGAAGATATATCTTATCTGAGTTTATTATTTACCGCTGTTTTTTACCTCAGAATTGCTTATGCCCAAAAAAATCTGCGTTGGAGTTATATTAGTCTGGGTTTCATTAACTGGGGAATCATCAGATTAGTATGGCAATTTAACACTGAATTTATCTGGCTGGCTGGCGTTGTAAGTTTGTCAATTTTGTATATTGCCCAATTCGATCCTTATTTTGTTTCTCAACGCCAGCGCAGACATTTCCTGCGGATAGTTGGCTGCAGTATCCTCTGCGTTGCTGCTTGCTTCTACCAAGATCCTGGCATAATTCCTGGTGTAATTAGCCTTTGCTTGATATTTCTCGGGCTGGGTTTTAGAATTAGAGCGTTGCTGTTTTCTGGGACGATCACGCTGGTTTTAACCGTAATTTATCAGTCTATCTCCCTAATCGTGGCATATGCTTTCCTTAAATGGGTAGTGGGGTTATTTACTGGAATCTGTTCGATCGCGATCGCCGCCCAATTTGAAAAAAATCGCGATCTTTTTCAAGACAAAATAAGCAGTTACAATCAAAACCTAAGAGATTGGGAGTAGAACTAATTATTCGGCTTCTTGCTGATAATTTGAAATACTTCCATAGCCAACAATTCAAAGTGTGTGATCGCCTTACCAAGCAAAAATCGTAGCTTCAGTTAAAAATCCTGGCACTGCTTTTTCTCTAACATTTATACTAGGTGTTTGAGATGACTTTCCACCCAAATTCAAAAATAGATGAATACAAAATGTAATCGCTATTGCTAGTAGTACTCTCTCTAACATTACTGACCCCCCCCTGTTCTAGCCTTCCATACTATCTAGTATGTCCTATCTCAAATTATAAATCTATAGAATTACACACAATTACACACTTTTAAATCAAAACTTTAAATTCACTTTGTAAAACGGCAACATCCAAGATGTCCTGTAGAATGCAAGCTATCTTAATCAGTTTTTACAAACTTTTAAGCAATACTAGTAAATCACAAGCTTTAAGATATAAATTTAAGACTGTAGTCTTAGACAAGACTTGGTTTTATTTATAGATAGGTAAATCGATACCAAGCAACTAAGGATTGGTTTTTTAGAAAACTGATTCTATGGGGCTAAAAATAAAGCCCTATCTCGATTCGAAGATACTACTTTTTCTAGTGAAGCGTCTTTTGCGGCTTAGATTCAATTTCTGGCGTGCTACTAGGACAAAGAAGGCTAGATCTTCTACTAAATATCTTCGCCAAAGTCTACCAGGCTCTTTGGCTAGGCGATATAGCCATTCTAAACCAACCGAACTCATCCAAGCGGGAGATCTAGTCACATTTCCCGCTTCAAAATCTATAGTTGCTCCGATAGCGAGAAAAGTAGAGATTGCAGTCAAGCGGGATTTATACTGGCAAATCCATTTTTCCTGCTTGGGCGCGCCAACTCCGACAGCCAAAACATTAGCACCAGAATTATTAATCATGTCGACTATTTTCTGGCATTCTTGAGGATCTTTTTCAAATCCAAACGGAGGAGAATAGCTACCTACTACCATCTCACGACCGACTTTGGCATTGATATTGCGGCTTGCTCGCTCAGCGACTCCTTCCATGGCACCTAGCAAAAATATTTTGACGCTGAAATCACGAGCGTAACGACGATAGAAAGCGGGAAACAAATCCGAGCCTGAGATTTTTTCTTTAATGGGTTGCCCTAAGAAACGAGAAGCAAAAATAATTAGTTGACTATCACACACCTTGTAATCTGCTTTTTGATAAACTCGATAAAAATCGCGGTCTTTCTGCAACTTTACTAAGTGATCGACATTAGGGGTAAAAACTACTCCGCCAGCTTTGAGCCGTTCTACCAGCTCACTCATACCTATATTATCTATCTTAATATCAAGTATGCTGATTCTCTTAGCCTTCATAGTATGTCTCTATAGTGATTAATTGATATTGAACTGAGTTGTTATATAGTTACGTCTAAATTTTCAATTTATGCTTTTAGACATTCACAACTCAGATGGACGTGGGTAAAAAGGTAACATCATTGAAAAATTGAAATTCAACAACAAGTAATACCATAGAAAATGTTATGCATATTTATATCTGTCTTAAGACTGCAATTTCATCCGTGTTATTACGGAAATTTTTGTATATTCGCGCCTAGTTTTCCTATAATCAGCCAAATAGGTAGGTAAATACCACATTAATACTAAATGTTCTAGATATTTAGCATTGATTTTCACTTATGTACATATTACAGTATGGCTCCTCAATTTAGCTGCACCACAATGTAATTATTCAGTAAAGTTTCTTGCGTAAGTAAGTCTTCTACTGTAATACGAAGATACCTCTGACTATCAATATCAAACAACAACTTTAGGCGATCGCTTCCAGGGTTTCCCAAGGGGTCTAAGTTGGCAATTGTTCTCGCTCCATCTCGGTCGTTCAAGGCTCGAACTTCTTGCCTGTCACTACTTACAGCCCGCGTCATCAAGCGGTCTCCATCTAAATAAACTTCTGTACTAACAGTATTTGGGGCTAATTCACCCACAATCAGCTCCAAACTACTTTGATTGGGGGTTGAGGCACCCAAAATAAGCTCTACAGGCTTTTCTGTGGGATAAGGCTGCCCCGTATTAATAATCGGATGCCAATCATGGCGTTGAGTTTTGCGATTCCAATATCTGATACCATAGCCATGGTATAAAAAGTCTTTAATTTCAGTACTTTGAGACACCTGTAAAGCTCCAGTAGCGATCGCTTCGAAGTGTCGCTGATTCTTTACCAAAGCTTCATCAAAATACTGTCTTACCCAGTTTTGTACGGCAGGTATTTTTACCGATCCGCCTACCAAAAGGATACTATCGATATCAGTGTTTTCCACACCATTACGTCTGGCTTGCTGCAAGACTTGAGTCATCAAATCGTCAAGACGAGTAAAAAAACCTTGCTGTTCTAAAATGCGATCAAAATTTTCACGGTCTAAGCTCAAGCTTAAGGCTTCTAAAGTCTCGTCATCAAAATATACTTCCGTTGCTGTTTCTGATTCCGATAGTTTTATCTTGAGTCTTTCTGCCAAACGAGTAGTTAAGCTGGATTTAGGCAATTCTTGTGTGCGAGCAAAATAATCTACTAGCCAATTGTCTATATCTGCACCGCCTAAATTTGCTCCAGCCTTAGCAATTACACGAGCCGTATTTTTTTTCTGCGCTGAATTGTTACCCAGCATGTTCTCACCCCATTTGAGAATGTAGCCGCGGGTTTGCACACTGGCAGAAGATAGCTGTACTAAAGAGAGGTCAATCGTACCTCCACCGAAGTCTACAACCAATACCAATTCTCGATCACCTGCACCATAACCAAGCGCAGCGGCTGTTGGCTCGTCTAAAATTCTAATTTGCTCCACTGCTAAAGATTCGCAAACTCCCATCAGCCAATTACGGTAAGATTCAAAGCTGTCTACGGGTACAGTCACAACCAAAGATGATAGATTCTCTTCGGTTTCTCCTTGAAGATTAGAGATTATTTCGCGTAAGAACCACTCTCCTAGCTGCTCGAAAGACAGGGTTGCGCCGTCCAGTTGGGGTAAAAATCCCTGAATATCTGTCCCAATGCCTCGCTTAAAGCTACGAAAGAAACGAGAGTCGTTAGCCAAATCCAAACCGCGATCGCGTACGGTTTGTCCGATCAAAAATTCATCTTTTTGAGCATCCTGCACGTATAGCAAACTGGGAATTAAAGGGGGAAGTAGTGCTGACTGCTGGGATAAATTTGGCAATTTAACCAATTCTCCTGTTTCGGTGAGGCTGTTCCATCGAGCGATCGCCGTATTGCTCGTACCAAAATCGATCGCATAGAAGCTAGTAGAATTGGAATTACTTACCATGGCAAAATTATAAAGGCTGTCAACTGTGTATGCTAATTGAAAATTTAGTCTACCGTATATTTACTATCTCTTCTTGGACAAAGCCAGAAATTTTTAAGTAATGAGTAATGAGCATTGGTGACAAGTTACCCTAAAGGACATTGTGCCCTTGTCCTAAAGGATACCGCTCCGCATATGGTATACCGCTCCGCATATGACTAAAAGTAAGGCGTTTAGTTCCCTAAAGGACTTCCTACGGTCGCGAAGCGGCTACGTACATGCGGCAAACTAAGCGCCTTTGTCGAAGGGGGATATCCCTTGGGAAAAGTCAAAGGTCAAAAGGTTTTAAAGCTTATTAGCGATCGCCTCGATAATTCTAGATTTCAAAGATAATAATGTTGTTCGAGCCAGCATTTCACCTCATTGTGAGAATGAAAATCAAGATAGCGATCGCTTTGAGGGTCATAAACTCGAAAATAAGTATCGCCAAAACGATCGTGTTTTTCGCATACTTGGGGTTCGGCATAAGCAGCTAGTCTTACACAGCGATCGTCTAGATCGTCTAATCTTTCAGCTATTTGTCCCCAATTAGTAGGACGATTATTATTTGCGTCTTGTTGTCGATCGACAAGCTTATCGTACGATTTTGAGCGATAAATAGTTTTCATAGCCAATACCTCTTCTCTAAAAAGATTTTGAAGCAGCAGATTTTGACCTCTTCTGTTTTGTATCCAACTCCAGATTAAGCAAACTATTTGAGAAACTTGTGATGAAGCAATCAAAGAATACAACCACTAATAACCACCTATTATTGAAAGCGATTGAGCTCTAATCTTTTTAAAATTCTTAGCACGATTAAACTTAACAAAGCAGCGATCGCGCTTAGATACCATAACCCACAACCAGCAGCTATACCCAAAGCAGCCGAAATCCAAATTGCTGCTGCTGATGTCAGTCCGCGAATGCGATGTTTTCCAGCTTTTCCAACTTGAGGGTGGGATATGTGTAAAATTTCCCCCGCACCCAGAAAACCAACGCCAGTAGCAACACCTTGAATAGTGCGAGAGAGTGCATCGGGGCTTTTGGCGACATCGCCGTTTAATATTGGTACTAAAACAAAAATAGCCGCTCCCAAACTTACTAACATATGTGTCCTTAACCCAACAGGTTTCTCTTTGGCTTCTCTCTCCCAGCCAATAACCGCGCCAGCAAGCGCAGCACAAATAAGTCTAAAAACTATATCTAATAATTCGTGTATTGAAGGTAAATAAAATTCTGGCAATTTTTTGACCAATAGTGAGACGGCATATTCTAAGATTTAACGTCATCAAGCTCGACCCTGACTGGTTTGACTTGCCTAATATCGGTAGCGTATTCTTGTATGGCTCTGTCGGAAGAGAACTTACCCATCCGCGCTACATTGAGAATCGACATTCGAGTCCAATTATCTTGATCTTGATAAGCCTGAGAAACCTGTTGTTGACAGTCGAGAGTTGCCAGAAATTTATTTTTCCCCTGGATATAATATAAGTTATCGTAAATAGCTCGTTTTAAAGTTTCAATACTTATCCCCGTGCGGTCGTCCTCAATTTGAATGGGCGACCGCCTAGTACCAAAAATATTGGTTCTCAGGCGGGTTTGATGTTGTTTGAGATAGTTGCTATACATCAATTCAAGCTGCGATCAAATTACTTGCGCCTGAATTTACGCAAAAAACTTGAGGAAATTATGAGAAAATCGACGCTAACTGATAACAAGCCATCTACGACTCTAACAAGAACCGAGCATTATTCTACATTCAGTTTCACTAATTGGCTCGACTTCTAGAACTTTGGCAACTATCTGAGTATCATCTTCAAGATCGACTACCCAATATTGTCCGCAGACTGGTATATTTCC
The DNA here is from genome assembly GCA_039181635.1 of Cyanobacteria bacterium P01_G01_bin.19. Classification (GTDB taxonomy): domain Bacteria; phylum Cyanobacteriota; class Cyanobacteriia; order Cyanobacteriales; family Xenococcaceae; genus Waterburya. The sequence continues at coordinate 9,913 of JBCDCO010000086.1, forward strand.
TCGAATTTCCTTCCATTCAAGGAACTGCCCGTCCAAAAAATAGTCGAAGATATGAACATGTTTTTTTTGTATAGTGACCATGACTATAACCTCCCTTTAGATTTCAAACCCAAGCCAATTATTTACCAAAAATCTTCCTATCCAGAGACTTCCATTGTTCTAGCTGCTTAACATTCCGAGCTAACAAGCTGCGTACCTCTTCATCCGTGGTAGGGGAAAAGTCGTCATACCAGAGACTAATAGAATTAAACCATCGAGGAGTCAGCAAGCAAACTACCTCATCTACCTCTCGCTCTAGCTCCCGACAGACATTTGGGGGTGCTACGGGAACTGCCACCACAATGCGTTGGGGTTGCTGTTGTTTGATGGTGGATAAAGCAGCTTTGAGAGTCGAACCCGTGGCAATGCCATCATCGACGATAATGACGGTACGATCGCTTAGATCCAGAAGAGGGCGAGAACCACGATAAAGGCGATCGCGTCGTTCTAATTCTCTTTGTTCTCTTTCTGTAACAATGTCAATGGCGATTGGAGAAATTTTCAACGATCGCACCAAATCTTCATTAATAACTTTAGTTCCTTCAGAAGCGATCGCACCCATCGCCAATTCTTGATAACCTGGTACGCCTAGTTTCCTGACAATGCAGACATCTAAGGGAGCGTGGAGAATTTCGGCAATTTCAAAAGCCACTGGTACGCCACCACGAGGTAAAGCCAAGATCGATACATCAGGGTGATCTGCGTAATTTGGTTTGAGTTGTTGTGCCAACAAACGACCTGCTTGAATGCGATCAGCTATGCTGCTGCGCGAAGCGCAATCGCGAAATTGTTTAATCATGATTCTCACCTCTGGGCAGGATAATAATCCAGAGTTAGGTTGTTATGTTGCTACCAACTAACCACTAACTACTAACCATTCCCCTATCTGCTGTTTTTAACCAGTAAAGTAAAGCTAAAGCTTTCTCAAGCTGTTGTTTGATTCGATCGCCAACACTAGTTTTGAGCTTGAGTTCGTCAGCCAAAATAATCTCTTCACCAGCCGATTGATGACAGGCTAGCTGAGGTGCATCGGGATTTCCTGCTGGGCTAATTAGAAGGTTAGTTTCTTCAGGTAAATGCCGATCTGGACTTTCCATAACAGTATTAACTTTAGGTACTGGAATTGAAGTTTGCCAAGGATCGGGAATAGTTGGTTCGCTGGTAAGTTCATCCCAGCGATAAGTTAAATTTTTTACTTTATCTACTAACATTTTTCTCGCCTCCCATCGTTCGTTTTTAGCGATCGCTTCAAACAATTGCCAGATCGGTTCGTGAGATTTTGGAGAAGGATAGCGATCACACCACTATCTTTTAATTGTCAGACTACTCCTTATAATTCGATCTTAACGTTTTTTCAGCACTTAGTACTAATATTCTAATTTAAGTTTACGGTTCAATTCTAGGGAGCAAAAAAACGATTGAACCACTGACTAGCCAATGTTCCTACTTCATCTAATGCTCCAGGTTCCTCAAACAAGTGGGTTGCGTTAGGAACAAATACCATTTTTTTCTTTGCCGACAAACGATAAAAAGCTTGACGATTAATTTCATCAACTGGGCGATCTTTTTCGCCCACAATTAGTAGCGTTGGTGCTTTGACGCGAGTCACTGCCGAACCTGCCAAATCGGGTCGCCCACCACGAGAAACAATAGCACTGACCGCTTCTGGATAATCTGCTGCTGCTATTAGTGCTACCGCACTGCCCGTACTCGAGCCAAAATAGCCAATCCTGAGATTTTTGGTGCTGGGGTTTTGTTGCAACCATTTAGTGCTATTGACTAATCTTTCTGCCAGCGAACCAATATTGAATCGGTATTGTTTGGTGTGTCGGTCGATTTTTTCTTCTCCGTTAGTCAAGAGGTCGATGAGTAGGGTAGCCAACCTCGATTCTTGCAGCAGTTGAGCTATGTGACGGTTACGGGAACTAAAACGGTTACTACCGCTACCATGAGCAAATAGTACTATTCCTGTAGCTCCATCAGGTATGACTAAACTACCCTTAAGCTCGATCGAATCCATTTCAATGGAAATTTCTTGTTCTCGATAATACGTTCGCATTGCGTTAGTCATAATTTCCTCCTCTTTAAACGTGCTGAATGTGGAATTTATTCATTCTTTGATTGCCTTGTTCTAATATTTTTTGCCGATAATTTTCTAGTTCTGTCGCTGTAGAATTTAGCTGTTTTTGCAATCGATATAGTTTATTGATTCGACTTCTCAGACCATTGAGATCGGTTTTGACAAAACCAGTCTGATGCTTCTCAATCTCTCCTTTAGGACCAAAGAGACGATATTCTCTTTCCCAATTGGCTAATTGACGTTCCCAGTAACCAATTAGTTTTACCAGTTCTTGATTTCTATCCATGATCGCAATCTCCTCAAGGTTATGCGCTGATTAATCGATAAACAATGAAAAACCCTGTCTACCAATTCGCCTCGTAGACAAGGTAGAAAATAAATCTTGCTTGCTGCTAAGCTACTGCACCAATGCCAGTTTCTTTTAAGGAAAAGTAACGTAATCTCATAGTAAATATCTCCGCACTGCCAGAGAAAGGAGTAAAGAAAAACAGACGTATTGAAAGCTAGCTAACCTTGCTATTTATCTATCTTGGTTAGCTCTATTTTTAATTTAAGACTATAAACTGAGGATTTTGTGAAGAATCAAAAGTTCTTATCTCCCTATCTTCCCATCTCCCTATCCTTCGTTTATTTGTTAATTACCAGCCGAGAATTTGAGATATATTATTCTCTAAAGTTACTGGATCGAATGGTTTGGGAATCAATCCTTTAATTCCCAGTTGCTGCAGTTGCTTTGGTTCGGTGGATTGAAATTTGGTTGTGAGTAAAATAACTGGAATTGACTCGGTGATAGAATTAGCCTGTAAATTTTCAAAAGTAGTAAACCCATCCATCTCTGGCATCATTACGTCTAATAAAATAGCATCGGGTACTTCTGTTGCTGCTGTGGCAATCCCTTCTTTGCCATCGGAAGCAGTTATTACTTCCCAATTAGAATTCATTTCCAAAGCCAATTTAACCAGTATCTGAATACTTTCTTCATCTTCGATAATCAAGATGCGTTTGTGTACCATGACTTTTCATACATGAACTTATATCGTTTTGATACCGAATTAGTATGTGTAAGTTGTGAGGTTTCTACTTCCCTACTTCGGTAGCGTAAAGTAAAAAGTGCTGCCTTCACCCACAATGCTTTCAACCCAGATTTTTCCTTGATGCAACTCAACAATTTGACGACAAATAGATAGTCCCAAACCAGTTCCTTGTTTTTGTCGGGCATCGGAGACATCAACCTGTTGGAAGCGTTCAAAAATAGATTCTAGTTTATTGGCAGGGATGCCCCGTCCGCGATCGCCGACCTGGAATAGAATATCTTGGATACGTTCTGTTGCTTGAATGGTAATGCTGCTGTTGGGGTCGGAAAATTTAATAGCGTTGCCGATCAAATTGGTTAGGGTTTGGAGAATGCAGTCGGGATCGGCAACCAAAGGAATGGAAGTGGGGTCGTACTCGATATTGATTGACTGCTGCCGTGCCATTTCCTGCATAGTTTCTGCTGCGGTGGAGATTAAATCTGCTGTGTTGCAGGGTTGTTTTTTGATAGTTGTCTTGCCCGAATCTAAGCGCTGAAGATCGAGAATGTCGTTGACCAAACGTACTAAGCGATCGGTGTTTTTTTCGGCTAATTCGACTAGTTGTTGGCTTTTTCCTTCCAAGGAACCCATTTTGCCAGCATTGAGCAGTCTTAAAGAACCGTGAATTGAGGTGAGGGGGGTACGCAGTTCGTGACTGACAACCGAAACAAACTCATCTTTCATCTGTTCAATTTCTTTGCGTTCATTAATGTCTTCAATTAAAGCAAAAAAGCCCTGTACTTTTTGGTCTACATGATGGTGAATGAAGTTAATATTTACCCAACGCAAATCGGCATTTCGATAAGGGAGTTGCATTTCAAAGACCACATCTTGTCCAGACAAAACTGTATCCACCTTGTCTTCAATTTGCCCATAGATGGTTTCTCCCAGAACTTCTTGCAGATGAGAACGATATATTTCTTTGACAGATTTACCAAACCAGAGTTCGTAAGCTTTGTTGCTGAAGTGAAAGTGTTGTTGGTTATTGACGTAAGCAATCAAGATAGGCAGAGAGTCGGCAATTAGATATACTCCATTTTTGCTCTGACGCAGTGACTCTTCTAACCGAAGACGCTCTTCAATTTCTTGCTGGAGTTTGAGGTTGCTAGCTCTAAGTTCCTCAGTTCGGGTAGCAACCAGTTGTTCCATGTTAAGGATAAATTCTGCATGGCTAACGGCAATACCGATTTGGTCTGCAAGTTGTTCGCACACTTCGATCTCGAACTCTTGCCATTGGGGACTGGGAGGTAGGGAGTTGGGGAGTTGTTGTTGACAGCGATGGAATGCCAGAAACCCCCAGAGTTTTTGGCGGACATAAATTGGCGCAATGAGATTGGTAATCTCTGGCTGGGGTATTGTTTCGGTTGACTGGGTTTGGTTGGTGAGTTTAAAGTAATATCCTGGTATTACTTGACTCAATCCAAAATTATTTTGTGGTTTGGATAGGGAACTATGTTCGGCAGGTAAAAAGCCACAGATAAAATTCTGACCTGAGAAACAGGAGTTGTCTTTTGAACTAGCCTCAGCGATCGCCGTTACTGTATTATCTGATTCTAGTTGGAAAATTACGACTCTCTCGGTTTGTAGCAGTTTTTGACTCTCGGTGACGGCAGTTTGTAAGATGGCTTCTAATTGCCAAGATTGACGAATTTTGAGGGCAATTTCGGCAATTAATTGCGATCGCTCCTGCTGTCTTTGGTTTTCTATTTGAGCTTTTCTTAACTCACTGATATCTCTTAGCAACCAGCGAAAACCAACTATTCGATCTTGTTCGTCTCGCACAAAAGCAATGGAAATAGCAGCGGTAAAAGCAGCACAATGATTGCTTGGTTGAATCTCAATCTCAACACCTGCAATTGTTTCTTGTTGGCGCAGGCGATGAAGCAAGAAATAAAAGGGACGACGTTCTGTCTCTGGGATAAAAATCGACAGCGGTTTTCCTACCAGATGATCTTGGCGACGGTTCAGCATCTCGGTAGCGGTAAGATTTGCCTCTTGGATAATTCCCCAGCGATTGGTAATTAAATATCCGTCGGGGGCATAATCAAATAATTCTAAATAACGCTGACGTTCTGCTTCTGCTTCTCGATTAGCCGTTTCTAATTGTTCCTGCTGGTGATATAACTCCTCAGTGGCGACTTGTAGCTCTTCTAAGCCAACCATGATTTCTTCTGTGGCTTCACTTAACCGCTCGGAATTTGGTGAAACTTCCATCAGCTTTTGTAACCAATTTTCTAAACGGGCTTGAGCTTTCTCTATTTTTTGCTCGAAATCCTTGATATCCAATTTTATTGATACTCTCTGCTTATAGACTCGTTTCGTATTTCGCTAAGGAAGACAAGGAAGACAAGGAAGACAAGGAAGACAAGGAAGACAAGGAAGACAAGGAAGACAAGGAAGACAAGGAAGACAAGGAAGACATTTCTTTCAAATTATTAAATAGCTACAATTGTCTTTGATTTATTTCTTGTCATTTATTCTTCTGTCTTTATAGCTGTTTATAGAATATTAGATATTGCCAAGAAAAAAAATGACGAATTATCAACCTAAGTCGGAAATCGAACATAAGCAAAGTCTTTCTCAGGAAGCCTTCGATCTGGTAGCGATCGCCGCATCGGCAGGGGGCTTAAACGCTTTGAGTACCGTTCTATCTGGTTTACCTGCCAACTTTCCTGCAACCATTGTCATCGTCCAACATCTTGATCCCCGCCACAGATCTCTGATGGCAGATATTCTCAGTCGTCGGACTCCTTTAAAAGTTAAACAAGCACAAGAAGGAGATCGCTTGGAACTGGGTAAAGTATACATCGCGCCCCCAAACCGACATTTATTAGTTAATCCAGATGAAACTCTGTCTTTAACTCAATCAAAATTGGTTCATTTTGTTCGTCCCTCGGCAGATTTACTATTTGACTCAGTAGCAGCCAGTCACAAAGAACGAGCGATCGCAGTAGTCCTTACGGGAACGGGGAATGACGGCACTATGGGAGTACAGGCGATCGACAAAATGGGTGGTACTGTCATTGCTCAAGATAAGGCAACCTCGGAGTTTTTTGGGATGCCCAGTGCTGCAATTGAAACTGGTGTGGTGGATTTTGTTTTGCCCTTGGCAGAGATAGCTCCTGCTTTGACTTCGTTGGTGATGCAGGGCTAGTGAGGATATTTGAAAGGGTAGGTTTTCTTACCTAGTAGTTCTCCCATTACAGAAACATTTTTCAACTTCCAACTACTGTAATCTTTGCCTCGGAACGATCTTCGGGTTTTGGTTTAACTACGATTTCTACATCATTACCCAAGGCATTAAGAAAACGCAGCAATTGAGCCGTAGAAAAGCCACTCAATCTACCTCTAATTAAAGAGGTTTGTTTGTAATTCTTCTTGTTGTTCGTATAATTATTCTATGGCGATCGCCAACTCTTCATTACTAATCGAAACCTCTTCTTGGAGCAATTCTATGCTTTCTGAATCTTGGATCGGGTTTTGGAGTTTATTTTGTAGTCTTTCGAGAAAAATACTTAAGGAGGAATTGATTTCAAAGCTATCATAATTTCCCTGCTTGCTATCGGTCACTTTCTGTATTCCCCCTTGTCAATGAAAGATGTCATTTAGAGATAACATGGCTATAATTCCCAAAAATTGCCCAAGATCGTCAATTCTGTTTGAACTACTGAAGGTTATAGTTGTCCTAATTAGTTTTTGTAGCCTTTAGATTGTTGGGGAGAATTTGCCCCAATCCCTAATCCCCAATCCCCAATCCCTAATCCTCATGACTACCAACGATGAAAATAAAGTATTTGAATCACTCCTAGAATTTCTACGTCAAGAGCGGGGTTTTGATTTTACGGGGTATAAGCGTTCGAGTTTGATGCGACGAGTGAAAAAGCGGATGCAAACTTATGATATTGACACTTTTGAGGCATATTTAGACTATCTTCAGGTTCATCCAGAGGAATTTTTGCCTCTGTTTAATACGATTTTGATTAACGTGACTGCTTTTTTTCGAGATAAAGCAGCTTGGAATTATCTTCAGCGTCATGCGATTCCTCGTATCATAGAGGAAAAGCCACTTACAACTCAAATTAGAGTCTGGAGTGCGGGTTGTTCTTCAGGAGAAGAAGCATATACTTTAGCAATGATTTTAGCGGAAGCGATCGGCATAGAAAATTTCCGCCAACGCATCAAAATTTACGCTACTGATATCGATGAAGAGGCACTTAGCCAAGCTCGTCATGCTACTTATGCGGACAAAGATTTAAAACCCGTTCCCGACGAACTGCGACAGAAATATTTTGAAGAAACTGGAGGAAGATATATTTTTCGTCCCGATCTGCGTCGGGCGGTGATTTTTGGTCGTCACGATCTGGTGCAGGATGCGCCTATTTCCCGTCTCGATTTGTTGGTATGTCGCAATACCCTGATGTATTTTAATGCCGAAACCCAGGGAAAAATTCTCAATCGCTTTCACTTTGCTTTGAATAGTACAGGGGTTTTATTTCTGGGTAAAGCAGAGATGATGTTAACCCATGCCAATATTTTCACGCCTCTAAGTTTGCAGCATCGAATTTTTCGGCGCGTACCCAGTAAAAACCGACGCGATCGCTTATTTTATGTAACTCAGACAAGGAATGATAATGACGATATCAACAATGTCAGTCGGCAGCAACGCTTACAGGAATTAGCTTTCGATACGGCTCCAGTAGCTCAACTAATTGTCGATTTCAATGGTAATTTGGTATTGGCTAATACCTCCGCCCGTGTTATGTTTGGCATCAACTTGTTGGATATCGGTCGTCCTTTACAAGATTTAGAAATTTCTTACCGCCCCTTGGAGTTGCGTTCTCACATGGATCAGGTTTATTGCGACCGCCGTTTAGCTATCGTGCGAGATGTGGTACGACATTTACCAGACGGAAATACTCAGTATTTGGACGTACAATTTAATCCTTTAGAAGATGGTAGCAGCGAAATTTTGGGCATTGGTATTTCTTTTGTAGATGTAAGTCGCTATCACGAACTGCAAAAGGAACTACAGCATTCCAATCAAGAATTAGAAACAGCTAATGAAGAACTTCAGTCCAGTAACGAAGAGTTAGAAACAACTAACGAAGAACTCCAGTCTACTAACGAAGAATTAGAAACAACTAACGAAGAACTCCAGTCTACCAACGAAGAATTAGAAACTATGAATGAAGAACTCCAGTCCACCAACGAGGAGTTACAGACAATTAATGATGAGTTACGCCAGCGTACTACCGAACTCGATCAAGCCAATGCCTTTTTAAATTCGATTCTGGGTAGTCTGCGAGCGGGGGTTGTGGTGGTTAACACTAAATTTAATATTCTCAGTTGGAATGACGAAGCCGAAAATATGTGGGGACTGCGATTTGATGAAGTGAAAGGGCAATCTTTGTTGAGTTTGGATATTGGCTTACCCGTTGAACAACTACGCGAACCAATTCGTAACTGTCTTGCCAATAACGGCGATCGCCAGGAAATGATCTTAGAAGCGATTAATCGACGGGGACGTACTATTCAATGTCGTCTCAGTTTTAATCCTCTTGTTGGTCTTAAGAAAGAACGTCAAGGGGTTATTCTCTTGATGGAAGAGCTAACGGGATAACTCTTACAATTTGACTTTGTTACACTTTGTCGAACTTGTTCTCAAGATAGAGAAGGGTCAAAAATAAAAGAATTTTTTTGCCAAGTCGCGAGAACTGCTTACGCTTCATAAGTTCCTCAAATTTTGCGTTTAGTATTCATTATTAATCAATTGAAGTAAATACCAATGAAACGGATTATTGCTTCATATCGTAATATCCAACCCAATTTTAGAAAGTAGATTTGAGAGAAGGTTCGCTCTTGGCGATTGGCTTTGCCAGTGCGCGACGCGGAGCTAGTCCTTTAGGGCGATCGCGAATATCACCCCCTAACAAGCGATCGCTTCAAATATTAACTCAAAACAGGAAATATTACGCCCGATCAGAAAAATGAAAGCTCGCTATTTCAAGCAAATACTGATTTTTTTGGTTTTAATTTGTCTGGTCAATTTAATTGGGCTCTACCGTAATTCCCATGGTAAGCACTAGATATAGTGTGGATCAAGTAAAAATAAACAAATAGTTTGAGAAATTAGTAAAGAAACGATCTACAAACATTCAGAGATTGATAGTATTTCAATAACTTTACATAACTGCCAATTATGAAAATAGGAATCGTTAGAGAAGGCAAAACAAAAACCGATTCTAGAGTGCCGTTAACACCAAAGCAGTGCCGATACTTGCTAGATAAAGAACGCGACTTACAAATATTTGTTCAGCCCAGTCCAGATCGCTGCT
>JBCDCO010000087.1:0-19380 GCA_039181635.1 Cyanobacteria bacterium P01_G01_bin.19
CCATAACCATCTCGAAATCACTGTCACATTAAATGTTTCAAGATAGCTGGTTGAAACCTTGTTCTCTCGTTCAATAATTCAAAATAAGGAACTCTGAAATAACTGATTTTTCGTAGAAAAAGATCCCAAATGGGTTCTATAGATTTCAGAGGATATCTGTTTTAAAGCTATTAACTTTTCCTTTAGGGAAACGGGGTAAAGGGCACGGAGATAACGCGCCCAGTCTTAGAATGGGGATAGCATCTCAAATGTTCAATGATAAATGCTCAATGTTCAATGATAAATGAACTACCCGCCGACGCGGAATTCAATTACATCTCCCTCTTGAACGATATAATCTTTTCCTTCCAAACGAAGCAAGCCTTTCTCTTTCGCGGCGTTCCTCGAACCCGTTTCCACTAAATCCTCATAGCTAATGGTTTCTGCTTTGATAAATTTCTTCTCAAAATCTGTATGAATTACTGCTGCTGCTTGAGGTGCTTTGGTACCTGCGATAATCGTCCAAGCGCGAGTTTCGGTTTCTCCTGTAGTGAGATAGGTGCGAAGTCCTAAAAGTTCGTAGGTAGCTCTAATGAGAGATTTTAGACCCCCTTCTTCTACTCCAAGTGCTTCGAGAAAGTCTTTTGTTTCTTCTGCCGATAGTTCGATCAGCTCTGATTCCACTTGAGCCGAAACGACCACTACTTTGGCATCCTCGTCGCTAGCAAATTCGCGGACTTCCTCTACCCATTGGTTTCCTTCCGCTAGATCATCTTCAGAAACATTAGTGGCATAAATAATTGGCTTGTTACTTAGCAATCCCAATGGCTTAATGACTAGCTGCTCTTCTTCTGATAATTCCAAGCTACGAACCGACTTTCCGTCATTTAAAGCTGCGCTGATCTTATTTAATAAATCTACTTCAGCCTGGGCATTTTTATCATTTTTGGCTTGCTTGCGCTGTTTGGCAATCCGTTTTTCTACCTGAGCCAAGTCGGCTAAAACTAGTTCTAAATTAATTACCTCGATATCTCGAACGGGATCGACAGATCCAGCAACATGAATAATATCGTCATCGTCAAAACAGCGCACCATGTGAACAATGGCATCAACTTCTCGGATGTTGGCTAAAAACTGATTTCCCAGCCCCTCTCCTTTGCTAGCACCCTTTACCAATCCTGCGATATCAACAAATTCGATTCGCGTGGGGACAATTTTTTGCGAACTAGATAACTCAGAAAGTACTTCCAGACGTTCGTCGGGGACAGATACAACTCCAACATTAGGCTCGATGGTGCAAAAAGGAAAATTAGCTGCATCGGCTTTAGCATTGGCAACTAAAGCATTAAACATAGTAGATTTACCCACATTGGGCAATCCAACGATTCCTGCTCTTAACATGACGGCTTGTGTAGACTTTTAGGTTCAGTCTGCCAATTTTACTTTATTGCAACTAGATAACTCAAACATGTATCCCCTACCCCAGACAGTTTTAATAAACTGGCTGTGAAGATCACCAATCTTTTTCCGAATGCGACCAATGTGAATGTCTACTTTGCGATCGTCGCCATCATAGTCATCTTTGTTCCAGATAGCGGAAATCAATTCTGCTCTATCCCATACTCGATTGGGATTGTTTGCCAAAAAATATAGTAAATCAAATTCTAGAGCGGTTAAAGGGATACTGCGGTTATTTAAAATAACTTCACGACGATAGAAATTAATTTTCAGGTTGTCTAAAATAATCGAATTATTGTTGCCTTGGCTGGTTTTTGTCTGAGTACCTCTTCTAAACAAAGCCTCAAACCTAGCTTTCAATATTTGTAAATCGAACGGTTTAGTGATGTAGTCGTCTGCCCCTCTCGCAAATGCTTCCAAGATATAGGCATCATCTGTCATGGAACTTAGCATAACAATCATGACATTGGTTTGACGCATCTCTTCACAAAGTCTGAGCCCAGTATCGTCAGGCAAATTGATATCTAATAATACTAAATCTGGCTGGAAGCTCTGAAATTTTTGCCTGGCGATCGCGCAATTTGCGGCTATTTCAGTAGTGTAATTGTTATAAGTAAGGAATCTGTCAATTAGATGCTGAAGTGCTGTATCATCATCGACAATCAATACTTTTTTTTTCTTATTACTCTCCATAAGATTATAGTAATTATTCAATAAATACACGCTGATATACCTTTATCTATTAATTTGATTTCTCAAACAATATCAGAATAATTACTGACAAAGCGATAGATTTTTAGATTTTTTACTCAATCTTTATGAAATAACTGGCTTGTATAAAGTTTCACTTTAATAATCTATGTTTGTAGTTAATTATCTCAGTACAAACACGTATTATAATTGTTGCTTGGTGAGATTATTTGTTATCTAAAAATAAAAAAGTTGCACTGTCATGGGAAGAATACACAATGTATCTTTGACAATGCAACAATATCTTTAAAATACCTAGAATCGATTAATTCTGTAGGACTTCTGGCGATTTTAGATCGCTTTTGGTATTGGATTTGCTTTTCGATTCTTCTTGAGCCATGAGATTAATAATGGAAGCTTTTTCCAACAAACCACAGACTTCTCCTGATTCTTTGACAACAATTAGCTCGCGAGGAGAATTGGTTTCAAATTCTTTAGCTACTTCTAATAAAGAGGTGGTGGCAGAAATGATATTAGCTGAATCGACAGACTCTAGCAACTCGCTCAAGTACACCTCATTCCATTGAGAGGTAGGAATTTGCTTGAGGTTGGCAACCGCAATTTCACCAACTAGCTGATGATTTTCATCAACAATCAAGAACTTTTTCCACCGTTCCTTACCGATTACATAGTTGTTAACAAACTCTCTTACCGTTAGATTTTGCTCAACAATTGGACTGTCGGCAATAACTGCATCGGCAGCAGTATATCGATCTAATTTGTCTTGTACGGTAGCAGATTGAGCCGCAAAACCAGCATTACGCAGCAAGAACGCACCGATAAACAAAGTCCAAATACTACCTACCTGACTGATTCCTAAAATAGACAGGAAACCTAAACCGATCGCAATCCAGCCAATGACTTGACCGACTCTACCAGCAAAAATGATTCCTTTATTGGGATTACCTGTAAGCTTCCAAACTATAGCTTTGAGAACGTTTCCACCATCAAGAGGTAGCCCAGGAATCATATTAAATAGTGCCAAAACCAAATTGATGTATGCCACCAAAGAAACTATGGCTTTAATAGGTAAGCTGAGACTTGCTGTTGCGGCGACAAACGAGAAGATGCCAAACAACAAGACACTCACCAAAGGACCCGCGATCGCTACGAGAAATGCCTGTAAGGGAGTTTCTGACTCTTTCTCTAAAGTTGCCAGACCGCCAAAGATAAATAGAGTAATCGATTTGACGGGTATTCCCTGGGAAATCGCGACAAAACTATGTCCTAACTCATGAGCTAGTACAGAAGAAAATAGTAATAGTGCGGCGACTAAACCCAAAAACCAGGGCATTATCCCTGTAAGTTGTGGAAACTGAGTTAGATTCGAACCATAACTCCAGGTAACTAAACCCAAGACAAAAAACCACGAGGGGTTAATGAAAAAGGGAATACCGAATAAATTACCGATTCTAATATTGCCGTTCATGGCATACTCCTTTACTTAAAGACTAAAATCACTCCACTGTTTGCTAATTAAAAGTGTTTTATATTTTCTGTTTACTTATGAGAAAATTGTAACGAACTGTAAAAAACTAGGCATAGGGTAAAAACCGTCCCAAAATTACGGTAGCAACTCGACTCATCTCGGGCATAATAGATGTATCAGAGAGATGCAGAAATACTATGTCAGACATAACGCCACAGTACCCAGACTCTTACAGTCAAGAAGATATTCAGGAAATACTGCAGCTGGCGATCGCCAATCATCACACCGAAGATGAATTGAGTCGAGAACAACTGTGGGAAATCGCAGCAGAGTTAGATATTAGTAATGCGGTAATTCAGTCTGCGGAGAAAGACTGGCTAGAGAAAAAAGCTACAGATAGACAAAGGCGAGCTTTCGATCTGCACCGCCGTCAAAGATTTAAGCAAAAACTGACCAAGTTTGCGATCGCCAATACTTTCTTTATTTCTCTCAATTTAATTGCTGCTGGTGGATTATCTTGGTCTTTATACATTTTTCTGTTTTGGGGACTAGGGGTAGCACTAGATGGTTGGAAAGCTTATCAGTCTAGTGGCGAGGCTTACGAACGGGAATTCCAAAGATGGAGTTTCAAAAATGAAGTGAAGCAAACAGTTGCTACTGTCTGGACAAAATTACAGCAGGCTTGGCAGACTTAAGCTGCAAATCGGTCGCGACACAAAAGATAACAAACTCGCAATCAGATTTTCGTATCAACTGCTACTTAACTTGGGTGTAATAGCGGATAAATTGTAATTAGAGCTTGCCAAGAAGTATCTAAACACCAGAAGTAATTGGTATTTGAAGCAAGCCGACCTGTAGCTAGTAAGGAATCTGATTATCAATGGTGGCGATGGGTGTTTTTCCAGCTATCTACTCTACTCTATCTCCCCAAGCTTTGATAGATGGAGTTCTTTCGGAGTACGAGTTAGGCAAGGTAGATCGCTGTCTATTTTGGAATCGCGGTTTGAGCGATATTTATCTAATCGAAACCTCAGTAAAAACTTATATCCTCAAGGTTTCTCATCATCATTGGCGTTCTAGATCGGATATTAAGTTCGAGCTGGAGTTTTTGGACTTTTTACATCAGCAAGATGTTCCTGTAGCTCATCCCATCAAAACAAAATCTGGCGAACTTTTTGTGACGGTGCGGGCGGTAGAAGGCGATCGCCATGCAGCATTGTTTCCTTTCGCTCCTGGGAAAGTTCCTCAGGGAGATTTAAACGTGACTCAGAGTAAAATAATGGGTCAGGCTGTAGGTAAAATTCACGCTTCATCTTTGGAGTTTTGCAACGATACTCCTCGTCAAACTTTAGATGTCAAGTATTTATTGGACAATTCTTTTCAGGTAATTGCTCCCTACCTCGAGCGTCAAAGCCAAGATATTATTTATCTCGAACAGATAATCATCCAAATCAAGCATCAGCTGAGTTGCTTGGAGCAGACATCGCCTTTTTGGAGTGTCTGCTGGGGAGATCCCCACAGCGGTAATGTTCATTTTACTGACGATAATCAAATTACTTTATTTGACTTCGATCAGTGCGGCTGCGGTTGGCGGGCATTCGACATTTCCAAGTTTTTGCAGGTTTCTTTGAATGCGGGTATCAAACGTAACGTTAGAGATGCATTTATCTCAGGCTACCAGGCAATACAAGAGTTGACTGATGCTGAAACATCATCTTTGCAAGCTTTAACTCAGATGGCTCATATATGGGCTTGGGCAATTAGTATTAATGCTGCGGCAATTCATAACTGGTCTAGATTAGACGATTTTTATACCACAAGACATTTACATCAGCTAAAAAGACTGAGTACCCAAGAATGGCAGCTATTTTAGCTTTTTAAAATTTAGATTAATTTGATTCGATTGATAGATAGAAAAATCATCGGGGAATACTAGACATAGTATTTAGCTCCGACAATTTATGAAAGTCAGTTTTACTTGGTTTACCAAACCGATAATTATTATTTTCTTCACGATTTTATTGTCTGTATCTTATCAGGGGTTATCCGAATACAATTTCTATCGATCTGACTTAGTAGTAGCTGCACCAGCAATAGCCAATAATTCCTATTCGTCTTCACCTTTTAGCTTGTCTTCCACAGCACCATCAACATTGCTGGTGTCTAACAACCGCTATCAAACTACTAAAACTTTCGAGCAATATAAACCAAGATATGCGGTTGCCAATATCGATCCGAGCAACTATGGCGATCGCTATAGTACTGATGTAAATGGTAAAGCTTTAAATAATCAGCCAATTGCCGTACTTCACGAAACTGTAGGCTCGGCTAGCAGTGCAATCAATACCTTTAGAACTCATCACAGCAAAGACAGCCAACAGTCTAGCTATCATGCTTTAATTACCCTCGATGGCACTATTATTTACCTCGTTCCTTCCGATAAAAGAGCTTTTGGTGCGGGTAATTCAGTTTTTAGAAGCCAGTCGGGAATAGAAACAGTTCAAACTAACCCTAATTTGCCACCATCAGTAAATAACTTTGCCTATCATATTTCTTTAGAAACTCCTCCCGATGGACGTAAAAAATCTGGTAATAGCTATCATAGCGGTTATAGCGATCGCCAGTATAAATCATTAGCCTGGTTACTAGCCCTCAGCAGCATTCCCGACGATCGCATCACCACCCATCGAGAAGTAGATCTTTCTGGTCATAGGTTTGATCCTAGAAGTTTTGACTTCGATAAATTCTTCTCAATCCTACATTCATTTCGCCAGCCATCTGCAAGAGCAGTTTCTGCCCAGTAGGAATGCAATAAGATAGAAATAGAAGATGACATGCCCTAAATGTTATCTTGTAATGGGTTTCTTATCGCAGGGAGAAAACAGTTATTGATCGACTAGCTGAATTAACTACAGAAATTACTCAGGGTAAAGGCTATGTTGTTTTACCCGACTTGTTGAGCTATCGAGAAGCAAACAACATTAAAGATCTAATTCATAAATTAAGTCAAAAAGATCGACAAGATGGCAAATTAGTCATTCAAGAACAAAAAGAAAGGCTATATGGATTAATCTATAAAGATGAAATTTTTGCCAAGTTAGTTCAAGATAAATTAATCTTGGCAATTATTGAGGATATTTTAGGCAAAGATATCGTTTTAGGCGGATTTTCGGCTCATATTCTCCATCCCAATGCTCAAAGAATGGGCGTTCATGTAGACTACCCTTATTGGGCGATGTCTTCTCCTTTTCCTAAGTATCCTATTTTGGAGATACAGGTTATTTGGATGATTGATGATTTTACCTTAGATAACGGCGCACCTTTGTTTGCAGCGGGTACGCAAAATTTGGCTCAGGCACCAGACATCGAACAATTCGAGCGTACGGCGGAAAAAATCACGGGTACAGCAGGTACGGCTATTATCTCTCATGGGTTATGCTGGCACGATACTTCTGTTAATAAAAGCGATCGCCCTAGAATATCTTTGTTGGGTAACTATACACCTCAATACGTTCATCCTTTAGAAAACAATTTGTTTGACTGGAATTCTGCCACAATCAAAAATTCTTCTCCTCAACTCAAAAAATTGCTCAGACATAGTTGGATGTCTAAAGATAATCAAGTATACGGCATGAAATATATCAATTCTTAGCTTACTTGCTGATGTAGAGCGATCGCATTGCATCAAAATTACTCGGCTTTATCAAAAAGCTTTTAGCTCTAAGCTAAGAGGGTTTAATACCCCTACTAAATAAGTACTATTTAGTAGTCTACAATCCGTTAGCCCTGTGCTTACGGCTTACGGCGAAGCCGTTTACCTTCGGGTAATGTTGATGTGACTCATAATCCTACTTTTACGCTCTTGTTTGTTGACAGCACTCAAGTCGTAGTTACCTTTGCTGCGTTCTATGTGTTCCATACGGCTTTTTTTGGTGCTAGATATGCGATCGGATTTCGCTTGAGGATTGTAATTTTGGGGAGAACGCTGAAAATCTATTTCCCCTCCAGAACTTTTGGCTAAATGTTCTCGAATGCTTTTTTTGCTTTCGCTAGGGAAATTAGCTGATTGCTCGTTTGGCATAATGACTAAATAACTTGTCTCAAAAATGTCTATTTCTATTGTGACTCATTTGTTACCCAAAAAATTGCCAACATAGTTATTATTACGGAGACTAGGTATAAATTGCTAAACCAAAGCAATGGATTATTGCGATCGCAACTTGCTTCAATTGTGAAGTCAGCTTTGGGAATAAATAAAGCTGCAGTAAATTTTATTTAGCCTGTACCGCTTATTTTTTGTGGCTTTATACGGTTAAAATCAGACGCTGAGAGAGTTAAGACGCGGTTACTATCGAGATTGGTAAAAATACCACTCAGATTTTTCCAAAGGCAAATCAAGAAGTCGATGATAATATAAGTGTAATCTCTTAAGAGAAAACACTTAGTAATATTATTGTTCATCGATCGAGCTAAACATGTCCTCTTTTCATCTCGGAAAGCTTACGTCTGCCTTAAATATAGTTTCAGATTTAGCCAAAGGCATCGCACCTTTTGTATGTTTAGCAGGAATCGTTGTTTCACAAAGTCAAGAATATAGAAAATCTGCTCAAAAGCTCGATTATGCAGATTATGTCAGTCAAGAAAACCAGCAAGGTGAATTGATCGCCTGGCAGCAAAAAAGCCCCAAATTGGGTTTCGATAATTTGGTTGCAGATTGGTCTTATTTAAATTTTGTCCAATATTTTGGCGATGCCGATGCCAGAGAAACTATTGGTTATCGATTGGTACCCGAATATTTTGCAGCGATCGCAGATATCGATCCGCATTTTACCCAGGCTCATCTAAGACTTTCAATCGCCAACTCGATGTATGCAGGTAATGCGGCAGAAACTGTAGCTTTAATGAATGAAATATTGGCATATACCGATCCAGAATCTGCTGATTCCGCACTGCTTTGGACTTCTAAAGGATTAGACGAGCTTTTATTTTTGGGTAATAAGCAAGCGGCGATTAACTCCTATAAAATAGCGGCTAAATGGGCGAACATCAGTCAAAGCGATCGCCCTGATGGACTTACGATTAAAGATTTAGAAGAAGCTTTAGAATCTACTGATGATATAGATTTAAAGGAGGCGCAAATCAGAGCCTGGTCGAGTGTCTTGGTTCATATCAGAGACAACAACCAAAGAGACGAAATTATTAGTAGAATTAGCCATTTAAAAGCAGAAATATCAGTTCTGGAACAAGCTGAAAAGCAATCTGACAAAATTAACAATTAAGCACCAGCTGAAACATCCTCGCAATCGATCTTAGAAAAATAGTAGGCGATCGCTTTTTGTGGCTGACTTTAGTTCTAAGAAATTAAGTGTGAAAGCTGAAAGATTGTGCTGAGCTAGTCTGAAATGATTTCTTAATCGATTCTTAGAAATTTTTCTTTACTATAGATAGATAGAAAAGTAATATCTCCAAAAGGTATATTTACTTAATTGGGATACCTGCGAACAATGTCGTCAAGATAGCGACCATATATCATTTGGCAGATATCTGTCTATCATAAATAATCAAACTCCTTCACCCAGACTCGAGTTCAAATTGCATTTACAAACAATCTCTTTTACAAACACATCAATCAAGAAACTGAGTAATGACTAGTACCCAATCTATTGAAAGTAAGATCGAACTTAACGACCCTAAGTACTATTTCAACAGAGAATTAAGTTGGCTAGAATTTAATCGACGAGTTTTATCAGAAGCATTAGATACAAGAACGCCATTACTAGAACGTTTGAAGTTTATGGCTATTTTTAGCTCGAACTTAGATGAGTTTTTTATGGTGCGAGTAGCTGCATTGAAGAAACAGGTTGCAGCAGGAGTTACCAAACTCTCTACAGACGGTAGAAGCGCCAAGCAGCAGTTAGCAGCGATCGCCGAACTTCTGACTCCTATGGTAAAAGAACAGCATCAGCACTTTGAGAAGACACTTAAAAAAGAATTAACTAAATCGGGTATCCATCTGCTCAACTATGTGGATCTCAACCAAGAACAAAGAACCTTTATCAACAAGTTTTTTGAAGACTATATTTTTCCTGTCTTGACTCCTTTGGCAGTCGATCCGTCCCATCCATTTCCTTACATATCTAATCTCAGTCTCAACTTAGCAGTAGTTTTGAAAGACCCCCAGATAGAAAACGAGCTATTTGCTAGAGTCAAGATTCCTCAAGTACTATCACGATTTGTTGCCCTGCCAGAAGAACTAGGACAAACCCATAGCGATAAGCCTGGAGTTTGGACGGGAGTACCAATCGAGCAAATTGTTACTCATAATTTGGAATATTTGTTCCCTGGAATGAGTATTTTAGAATCCTATGCCTTTAGAGTTACTCGCAATGCAGACTTATCGGTAGAAGAAGATGAAGCTGACGATCTGCTGCTGGCGATCGAAAAAGAGCTACAGAAGCGTCGAATCGGTGGCTCGTCAGTCAGACTGGAAATAGAAGCATCTGTCCCCCCTGAAATCCGTTCGACAATTATTCGCGAATTAGCTCTAGAAGAGAATGACGTATATGATCTTGATGGATTGCTAAGCTTGGGAGACTTGATGTCTTTTATGGCATTACCCCTGTCAGAACTCAAAGACAAACCTTGGACTGCTGTATTACCTCCCCGTCTCAGCTGGCTCAAGGAACAAGAAGAAGGAGAAGGTGCAGAAGGAGAAAGCTTTTTTAATGTAATTCGTCATGGCGATTTATTAGTCCACCACCCCTATCACTCCTTTACCAGTACCGTATTGCGCTTCATTACCGAAGCAGCTTACGATCCTAATGTCTTGGCAATCAAAATGACTCTTTATCGTACTTCAGGAGATTCGCCAATTATCAAAGCTTTGATCGCAGCAGCTCAAAATGGCAAGCAGGTGGTGGTTTTAGTAGAGCTAAAAGCGCGATTTGATGAGGAAAATAATATTTTATGGGCGAGAAAGCTGGAAAAATCGGGAGTTCATGTAGTTTATGGAGTCACAGGTTTAAAAACTCATACCAAAATTACCTTGGTCGTGCGCCAGGAAAAAGAACATATTCGTCGCTATGTTCATGTTGGCACGGGAAACTATAACCCCAAAACGGCGAAAATCTATACCGATCTTGGTCTTTTGAGTTGTCGTCAAGAGTTGGGTGCCGACTTGACCGATTTGTTTAACTTTTTGACTGGCTACTCCCAGCAAAAGTCCTATCGCAAACTTTTAGTTGCTCCCGTAAGTTTGCGCGATCGCATGGTGGAAATGATTAACCGAGAGGCAGAAAATTGCCGTCAAGGTAAAACAGCTAGAATTGTGGCAAAAATGAATTCTCTGGTAGATCGAGAAGTTATTCAAACTCTTTATCTGGCTTCTCAAGCAGGAGTTGAAATAGATCTGATCGTTCGTGGAATTTGCTGCTTGAGACCTGGTATTCCAGATTTTAGCGATAATATTCGCGTTATTAGCATAATTGGACGCTTTTTGGAGCATTCTCGTATATTTTACTTCCACAATAGCGGCGCAGAAGAAATTTACATTGGTAGTGCAGACTGGATGACTCGCAATCTCAGTCGTCGAGTAGAAGCTGTCACGCCAATTGAGTCTCCCGAAATATTTAGAGATTTACAGGAAATTTTGGGCGTAATGTTAGCTGATAATCGTAAAGCGTGGGAACTACAGTCAGATGGCACATTTGTTCAAAGAACACCTCAAAAAGACGAAGAGGTAAGAAATACTCACCAGACATTTATGGAAATGGCTCTTCAATCAGCGGGAATTTCTCCTGATGAAGCATAAATTTAACTAATAACAAGGCAACTAGCCCGCAGCAACAATTGCTGCGGGCTAGTTGATAAAAATTACAGATTAACGATATCGGTAAAAGTCGAGCAAATAAAAATCAGATGTAGTCAGATAAAAACAAATTCTATTTGAAACTTAAAGAGAAGCATCGACGCTAATGTCTGCTGCATATACTTTCCAGTCATTACCATCCCAAGCTTGCCAAGTGACTTGTTTGCCAGCAATTTCAGGGTTGTACTCGTTGTAACCGCTGTTTCCTAAAGCTACTGTACCAGTCGAACCGCCGACTAGATTAGAGCTTAAAACCAGCAAGCATAGAGTAAGCTCTACTATCAGTTCACATAAATGAGATCGCCCTACCCTTCAATTTCCATTAATGCGATCGCTTTACCCTTCAATTCTCATAAATGCGATCGCCATAATATTATTCGTAGGGTGGGCAAAATAATACCAGCAAAATAGCTTTTCAATATTTATTTATTGCCCACCAACTTAACTTGAAAATGCTCACCTTAGACAAATGCGATCGCCTTTCTTATCAAAACAAATAAATCCTTTGCGCCTCTGTATCTTATGGGTAGCCTTACTTTGTAGGGTTGTGAGAGACAAAAAATCTAGTAATGCGATCGCAAAGATACAATACAATCATTGAATACTTAAATATAAACATATGAAACTGTAAGTAATCTTAGAAACTAGTAATGCAATCGCCCTTTAGTAATAAATATTATGATTCATGCAAAATTTATAGCGAAGATACAAGACTATATCAAACCATATTATCCTGGCTATCTTGCTGTAATTGATATCGCAGCTTTCAAAATTAGAAATGACTTGCTCGGTCATTTAGAAGGCGATCGCGATATTCTAGACTTAGAAACAATTATTATTCAGAATATAGACAATCCCAATTTTAAAGCCAGAATTGGAGGAGAAGAATGGCTGCTGTTTTTTCCCAATCACCCAGTCAAACAACTGCAAGCAATAGCTGATGACTTTGCAGCAAAAAAAATCAAGGTAACTGTCGGTTGGCGATGCCAGGCACAAAATCAAATAAGTCAATTAAAGGATATAAAAGAAACTAAGAAATCTGTTTTATATCGAGGAATTAAAATCTGCTATACAGCAATCGATAATCCCAGTGAACTAGTTAATAAAAGCGAAATGCTGAAGTATAACACCGATTATTCTCATACTGCTTTTCCTGTAAATAAACCTGTAGAAACTCTACAAAAAATCTTGCAACCCTATCAACAAATCTGGCAGAGCATTGAGCTTACATTGCCACAATTTTATTGCCCGTTTTGTCAACATACAAAGTTCAACTGGGAAGACGGAGGTGGAATGTTTAATGCAGAAGGTAATTGCCAAAAGTGTCATGCAGAAGTAGCATTTTCGGGAATTTGCAATTCAGAAACTTAAAATATGATCTTTCTTCATCAAAACAAATAAACACTTTGCGTCTTTGCGCCTTTGCGAGGCAAAAAAAAGACGAGCAAAATACCCGCCTTCAAATCAACAATTTTTAAATTTAATTAAGTTGTAGTAGGGTGGGCAAAGAATTAAACTTTAGCATCAAAAATAAATATAATGTTGCCCACCTTACAATCAATTTAAGTACTAAAATATCTCGCTACAGGGTGATAGGTAATAATCGCCGTAGTAGACTGTTCGGGATATAGCTGTTCGCTCTCATCCATATACATATTGATGCGCTTAGTATTCAACAAATCCAACTGCTTGTATTGATCCTCAATATTGGGACAAGCAGGATAGCCGAAACTATAACGAGAACCGCGATAGCGTTGTTGTAGAATATCGCGGATATTATCCGATTCTTCTGCTTCAAAACCCAACTCCAGACGAATCTTGGTATGAGTCCATTCTGCCAACGCCTCTGCCATCTGTACAGCCATGCCATGATAGTAAAGATAGTCAGTGTAATTATCTGCTTGGAATAGCTTTTGGGCGTATTCGGTAGCAATTTCTCCGACTGTCACGGCTTGCATGGGGAAGACATCGAATTGACCCGATTCTTTGGTAGCAAAGAAGTCGGCAATACAGAGGCGTCTGCCCGAACCTTGGCGGGGAAATTCAAAGGATGTTATTGGCTGTTGGGGCGAATTGCCATTCGCCCGTACAATGTCGGGATCGTAAACATATAGTGTGTTTCCTTCCGCGTTGCAGGGGAAATAGCCATAAATTACTTGGGGATGCAATAGGTTATCAGCAACGATGCGCTGCTTCCATTCCTCCAAGACGGGATGAACTTTTCTGGCGAGAAACTCATCGTAGTCTTCTCTAGATTGGTCTTTCGGCTTGCGGAATTGCCATTGTCCGACAAATAAAGCTTGCAGATCCAAATAAGGAAAGACTTCTTCTAGAGGAATATCTTCGGGATTGAGGATCTTCGTACCCCAGAAAGGAGGTGTCGGGCGATCTATATCTAAAGCCACTGCTTCAGAACGTTTGGTGTCGATGACTTTTGGTTCGGCTGGTTTACTGACTTCATCGACAAAGATTTTATCGCGATCTTCTCCTTCAAAGGGCAATTCTCCCCCCTTATCTAAGGGGGGTTGGGGGGGATCTAAATCGGGTTCATCTAAAAATCCTTTAAGATCGTCCCAATTATCCTTCGCCTTGGCGGGCATCAATTTATCCATAAAATGTAAATCGGCAAAGGCATCTTTACCATAGATAACTTTCCCGTTGTAGGTATTCTGACAATCTTGATTGACAAATTTGGGGGTTAAAGCCGCACCACCTAAAATAACGGGTACGGTGATACCTTTTTCGTTAAAGGTTTCCAGGTTATCTTTCATAAATGCTGTAGATTTCACCAACAAACCACTCATGGCGATACAGTCTGGCTGGTGTTCTTCGTATGCCTGAATGATAGTTTCTACAGGTTGCTTGATACCCAGATTAATTACTTTGTAACCGTTGTTGGAAAGGATGATATCGACGAGGTTTTTACCAATATCGTGAACGTCACCTTTGACCGTAGCAATTACAAATTTACCCTTACCACTGTCATCCGCTTCTTCCTTATCCATGTGGGGTTCTAGGTATGCCACCGCCGCCTTCATCGTCTGTGCCGACTGGAGTACAAAGGGTAGCTGCATTTGTCCCGAACCAAATAGTTCGCCGACAACTTTCATGCCATCTAGCAAGAAGATATTAACGATATCTAAGGGAGGATATTGCTGTAAAGCTTCGTCTAATGCTTCATCTAAACCAATACGTTCGCCATCGATGATATGTTGCTTTAATCTTTCTTCGACGGGCAGATTTTTATCAACTGCTTCGGCTTTTTTAGCTTTCTTCCCTGCAAATAATGTAGTTAGTTCCCCTAAAGGATCGTAGGTGCAGATCTCGCCATCAAATTCCCGCTTGTCATAAATCAAGTCATGACAAATCTTTTGGTGTTTCTCGTCGATTTTGGAAAGAGGTAAGATCTTACTGGCGTTAACAATAGCCGAGTCTAAACCTACCTGCATACATTCATGGAGGAAGACTGAGTTCAATACTTGTCTAGCTGCCAAGTTCAAACCAAAAGACACATTAGATACCCCCAATAGAATGTGACACCCTGGTAATTCTTCTCTAATTCTTTTGGTAGCTTCGACAGTAGCTTTACCATTTTCCCGATCTTCCTCAATACCTGTAGAAACGGGCAAAGCTAGAGGATCGAAAAAGATCTCTTGGGGAGGAATGCCATATTCCACAGCAGCATCATATGCCCGTTTGGCAATGGCAAATTTCTTATCCGCAGTACGCCCCATACCATCTTCATCGATAGTACCGACAACGATACCCGCACCGTATTTCTTGGCTAAATCTAAGACTTGATAGAATCTTTCTTCCCCATCTTCGTAGTTGGTGGAGTTGAGGATACATTTACCACCAGCAACTTTTAACCCCGCCTCCATCTTCGTCCACTCGGTAGAGTCAAGCATCAAAGGAAGAGTTACATTATTCACCAGACGGGAAGCCAACTCGTGCATATCCCGTTCGCCATCGCGCCCTACGTAGTCCACGTTGACATCGAGAACATGCGCCCCTTCTTTTACCTGAGACTTAGCCAAAGATACCAAACTATCCCAGTCTTCATCATTGAGGAGAGTACGACATTTCTTAGAACCACTGGCGTTTAAACGCTCCCCAACAATCAAGAAAGAATTATCTTGAACGTAGGGTTGAGTACTATAAATCGAAGCTGCGGCAGGTTCGTATTTAGGATGGCGTTCTTTGGGGGTTAAATCCTTGGTCATTTCTGCCAAAGATTTGATGTGATCGTAACGAGTACCACAACAACCACCAATAATCTGCACTCCCAAATCTTCCACAAAATGCATCAACGCCATCCGCAATTCCATCGGCGTAAGCTTATAATGTGCCTGTCCGCCGACGTTTTCGGGTAAACCCGCGTTAGGTACGCAGGAAACAATAAAGGGAGAATGTTCTGCAAGATACTTGATGTGATCTTTCATCAAATCGGGTCCTGTAGCGCAGTTTAGACCCAGGATATCAATATTATATGGTTGCAAAATTGCTAGGGCTGCATCGATTTCTGTCCCTACTAGCATTGTTCCCATTTGTTCCATGGTCACGGAAACCATTAGAGGAAGCCTCGCCCCTTTTTTCTCAAAGACTGATTCGATCGCATTTAAGGCTGCTTTGATCTGCAATACATCCTGACAGGTTTCGACTAATAGCAAGTCCACCCCACCATCGTAAAGGGCTTCTGCCTGTTCGACGTAGGCTTCTTTAAGGCTATCAAAATCAATATGCCCCAAGGTTGGTAGCTTAGTACCAGGTCCCATCGAACCAGCGACAAAACGAGGTTTTTCGGGGGTAGAGTATTCTTCTGCTAGCTTTTTAGCTAACTCCGCAGCGGTTTTGTTGAGATAGTAAGCCTTGTCTGCGAGGTCATATTCAGCCAATACTAGCTTAGTACCGCCAAAGGTATCGGTTTCAATTACATCCGCCCCTGCTGCGAGAAAGCCACGATGTACTTGTGCTACTGCTTCGGGTTTAGTATGAACGAGATATTCATTGCATCCTTCATATTCTGCACCGCCAAAGTCTTCAGCGGTGAGGTTTTGTACTTGGAGATTTGTACCCATTGCCCCGTCAAATACAAGGACAGGACGTTCTGGGCTTTTAAGACGATTTAAAAAAAGGTTGTCCATTGCTGGCGACTGCCGATCGACAGGTAAATTTCCGTTAAGTGTTAAGTAATATTATATGGTCGTCTTGGAACAAAAGGGGAGTGAGATCTCCGCTTGACTTGCATGTTAAACGAATTGAGATATGGCAAACGATACTTTCGGTTTGTAGGATGTCGCCCAATAACTATAAAATCTAAAGACAAATATATTACAGTCTTCCTTTCATTCATATTTATAATATTGGCGATCGCAAGTTATGTTTTCTTTTAAATATTGGGGTCTATTTTTTAGTGCAATTATTTTTTTAATCCTTACCCAGTCAGCAGCAGCACAGAACAACCAAGCAGAATATGTTCGGCAATTAGAAGACCTGTGGTTAATCATAGCGGGAAGCCTAGTCTTTTTTATGAATGCTGGCTTTGCCATGTTGGAAGCGGGTTTGTGTCAGGTTCGCAATTCCACCAATGTCTTAGCTAAAAATCTGATCGTCTTTTGTGTTTCGCTGTTTGCCTTTTGGCTACTTGGTTTTGGCTTAATGTTTGGTGATGGCAATAGCTTGATCGGGCAGACTGGTTATTTTTTCCAGGCTTTTGAACCGCCCTTGCAAAACAGCTTTGAAGGCTTTAGTGGTTTGCAAAGTCTTTATGGCGATCGCTCTTTAATCGTAGTGTTTTTCTTCCAGCTAGTCTTTGCTGGTACTACAGCGACGATTGTGTCTGGTGCGATGGCAGAAAGAGTAAAATTTTGGGCTTTTTTTGGCTTTAGCTTTTGTTTGGTGGCGATCGCTTATCCCTTAACTGCTCGCTGGATCTGGCATCCTAATGGTTGGCTGGCTCAATTTGGCTTTTTAGACTTTGCAGGTTCGACTGTGGTTCATTCTGTTGGCGGAATGGCGGGATTAGTAGGAACAATTGCAATCGGTCCTCGAAGGGGTTGGCAGGGTTACAATCCAGATGAAATAAGAGGGAACAGGTTTCGCCATAAAGCCAGCAAATTCAGCCACTATAGCCTGTCTTTATCAACTTTGGGCTGTCTAATTCTCTGGCTTGGCTGGTTGGGATTCAATGGTGGTTCGGCTCTTTCTATTGCTGACGTTCCCCACATTATTGCTACTACGATGTTAGCGGGAGCATCAGGGGGAGTTTTTGTATTGCTACTGAGAGGGTTGCGCAGTCAGAAACCAACTCTAGCCCTAGTAATCAACGGCATTTTAGGCGGACTAGTCAGCATTACCGCTTCTTCTGTTTACGTTACCTTCGCAGCAGCTTTAGCTATTGGTGCAGTAGGTAGCGTGTGTATTATCTTTTTAGAAAAGCTTTTAGAGCAGTTAAAAATTGACGATCCAGTAGGCGCAATTCCCGTTCATTTAGGCTGTGGTATTTGGGGGACATTTGCGGCTGGTTTATTTGCCAATCAACTACCACTTTATATTAATAGTCCTGTAGTTAGAATTGAACAGATATTAGTTCAGTTATTAGGCATTATATCGGTCAATTTAACCATAATTGCTTTGAGTCTATTTTTTTGGCTTTTGGTTGGTTTTGCTATCTATGGCATCGAAATCCTCAATAGTATTCTGCAAAATCCTAATTCCCAACCTAGAACTGTAATTCAAAGCGATCGCCTTTTTGAGCAAAGTGAATTAAGCAATAACAATATTTATAAATATCTACATTACGCTCGAAAATCTTTGCGAGTTTCGCAACAAGAAGAATTAAAAGGTAGCGATGGCACATTTTCCTAAACCAATCTACATCTTCAGTTAGTAAACAAGTAAGTAATGGGCATAATAGCTTTTGAAGTACCAATTTTGAGAAGATGCCTAAAAAAATCGACCCTGCACTGCTCAAACTTCGTTCGATTAAGCGCAAGCAGGTTCAGCACGTTTTAGCGATTACAGCTAGCTTTGCAATACTGATATCTGGATGTGGCAGCAACAACGGTCAATCAATTTCTCGGCGTTCTGCCAGAAATTCAGGCGATTCGAGGGTAACACCTGCCAATGCTAATGACAAAATAAACGCCGTATTCTATGAAAATGTCGAACAGTGCGAGGCAGATATTCAAAAGCAACAGGCTGAGTATCAAGTATTGCTTCAAGCCCATCAAAAAGGAGAGCTATCTAATCAGCCAACTCCGCCAATTATGGAACAAGAAAGCTGTGCGGCGCAAATTCAGGCAGCTAAAGAAGAGCATGTCAGAAATGCACCTGTGTACGATAGCCAGAGAGATTGTGAAGCCGACGGAGTAAGATGTGAAAGGACGCCTCCAGGTTATTATCGGTCTGGATACCGCCCAGTTTTTGGCGGAACGTATTTTTATCCCTACGGCACTAGAAGCTATATCTATGTTCGCCATAACGGTGTCAGACATCGAGTCTATCAACCGCGAACGGTTTATCGCAGTACGAGTTCTAACCGTGTAGTCACTCCTTTGGGTCGGACTGTTGATAAATCAACTCCAGGCAAGGTAAAAGTACCCAGACATACTAGCGCCCCCGCACCGCAACGTCCCAAAGGAAAAGCTGCTCGCGGCACCATAAAAGGTCGGGGTAGTAAAGGATTTGGTTCGACATTTAAAGGCACTGGACGAGGAGGAAAATAGTCGATGAAAGGAATTAAAATAATTCGTCGTCCTCACTGGCAACGTCATATTGAGGAAAATGCCTATCAAGCGGATGTTTTAAGCGATCGCCAGTCTCAATATTGGGTCGAATCTTTACCTCAACCCTTTGCGGTGCAGTTTACCCCCGCAGAAGAAAAAGCGATCGCCAC
>JBCDCO010000088.1:0-19233 GCA_039181635.1 Cyanobacteria bacterium P01_G01_bin.19
CAAAATAACATTTAGCAATAATGCCGTAATTCCTCCTGTCGAGATACCAGAGGAAAAGATGCTTTGAATTAAAGAAGGCATTTGACCCAAAGCTTGGGGAACAACGCTAACCCCCAAACCTAAGCCTAAAGATAAAGCTAGAATAATTGAGTTGCGTTTGGTTAAGTTGACGCAGGAAAGAATCTTAATTCCCGCTACAGCTACTGTCCCGAACATCACAATAGTTGCACCGCCCAAAACTGGTTGGGGCAAAGCCTGAAATATCCCTGCGACAATGGGAAACAGACCGAGAATGACAAAGATTGCCGAAATAAAATAGCCCACGTAACGGCTACCCACTCCTGTAAGCTGGATTACCCCGTTATTTTGACTAAATGTAGTATTGGGAAAGGTATTAAGACAAGCAGCGATGATCGAGTTTATGCCGTCGCCCAATACTCCTCCTTTGATCCGTTTAAAATATTTTGCCCCTTCAATGGGTTCGCCAGAAATAGCCGAAGTAGCGGTCAAATCGCCAATTGATTCGATCGCCGTAATCAAATACAAAAAGGCAAAGGGAATAAACGCCCCAAAATCAAAGCTAAAACCAAAACGAAAGGGGATGGGTAAAGCAATAGGAGGTAAGCCAGCCAAATTGCTAAAATCGACCAATCCGAGGGGAATTGAAACTACATAGCCCACAATTAAGCCAATCACGATGGAAGACATGCGCAAAAAGTTATTGGTGGTGCTGTTCAAAGCGATGATAACGGCTAAAACTAATAGTGCTACACCCAAGTAAACTGGCGAACCAAAATTACTTTCTTCTCCCGCCAGCAAACTATTCAGTAATGGTTGACCGCCACCCATAGAAGTAATTCCAACCTTAATCAAAGTAAGACCGATTAAAGTTACTACTACTCCAGTTACTAATGGCGTAATTACCTTATTCGCTAAATGCAAAAAACGACTGACAAAAATCTCTACAAATGCCCCAAAGAAACATAAGCCAAAGATTAAACCCAAGGCATCTTGAGGTGTACCGCCATTACCTTTTACAGCTAACCCCGTCGCGATAATCGGACCTAAAAAAGCAAAACTCGTTCCCTGGACGCTGAGTAAGCCAGAACCCACAGGACCAAACCTCTTTGCCTGGATAAAAGTAGCAATTCCCGACACTACCAGAGACATACTGAGAACAAAAGTAGTATCCTCTGGGGGAACTTCCAGTGCTCCACAAATAATTAGACCTGGAGTAATGATTCCGACAAAACAGGCAAAGACGTGCTGCAACGCCACAAAGATCGATTCGACGAAGGGTGGACGCGCTTCTAAACCGTAGATTAAATCCGATTCTATTTTTGCAGGTGTTTCAGCCTGGGGGTCTTGAATATTTTCCGTACCTATAGTTACATCTTGATTGGTCATCTATTATCTACTTGTTATGTTGTTTAGTATTCTGTTCACGATTCTTATGACTGGGCTTTAACTGTATGGAGATTTTGCTTCGATCGCCTAACACGCTCTTAATTTGGTTTTAGAAATAAAGCAAGATAATATCTGTGCTTACAAATACTTTTTTGTCTTAATTGACAATCGAAAACAAAAATAACTGTAAAAATACGAGTACTTTGTTTAAATATCATGTCTGCAGTGACAGACATACAACATCTATACTTACTTGATCGGGCAGGTTATCTCTTCAGTAATATTACTGACTGTATACTGTATACAGAAAAACGTAATAAAAAAGTATATCTAATTACCTTTTTTCTACAATATCTCTGAAAAAAAGATAAAGAAACATTTATAAATGTTTAAAAAATGGAAACTTTGAGAGTGAATTTAACCTTAGCAATAATTTATCTATGACAGACTGTCTTTTGTTTTGCGGATTTTTCTCTGATATTCTAAAAAGCCTTGTATTTAAGCGATCAAGCAGACTCTCTGCTTTTTCTATTCGAGTCAATTATTTTAGAAAATTAAAAAATTCAGAGTGAATCAAAAATTCAATTACGGGGTTGTCTTAAACTTTCTCGCATTATCAATCTTAGTCAATTTCATGAGTAGAGCTGACGCTACGCAAACATCGCCTCCAGCTAGTTCTCCTGCAACTAGCGTCAAACAATGGAATTCTCAGTTAAAAGATGCCGATAATGCAGCGGCTGTCATAAACCGAATTGATTTAGAACAAACCCTTACAGGAATCGAAATCTTTTTAACAACTGCAGAAGATAGAAAAATTGAGGGTTTTGCTTCGACAGAGGGTAAGAATTTAATTATTGATATTCCCAACGCCAGACTTGAATTATCCGAACCATCTTTTATACGTCAAAATCCTGCCGATGGCATATCGGCGATCGTCGCTACTGCTAAACCAAATGGGCAAAGAAAAAGCGTCCAGGTTATTGTCTTTGGAATTGATGAAGTCCCCACGGCACGTATAATGACTACAGATCGGGGTTTAAATATTAGCGCAACAGCATCCGTACCCTCAGGGGAAACTGCCGCACCAGAACAGGTTATTGATATTGTAGTTACTGCCGAGAAAAAACCAGAATCGATTCAAGATGTGCCGATAAGTATTACTCCGTTTACGGAACAGGAAGCAGAGGATGGCGATATAACTGCCTTTAGAGATATTGCTGACAATACGCCTAACTTTACTACCTACAATACTAACAGCCGCAATTTTGTCACCTATAGCATTCGGGGTTTTAGCAACTTTAACTTTATCTCCCGCGATTCAGCTGCTTTCTATATTGATGATGTTCCCTACGATTACAATAATTTTCTCGGTATAGAAGTAAATGATATCGAACGGGTAGAAGTATTGAGAGGGGCACAAGCAACCCTTTATGGTAGAAATGCCCAAGCAGGGGTAGTAAATATTATCACCAAACAACCAACCGATGAGTTAGAGTTTAGTGGCAGTGTTGGTTATGGCAACTTTAATAATTTTCAGACACAAGCTAGTGTAAGCTCGCCGATTGTAGAAGATAAATTATCTTTTCGTCTTTCAGGGAGCTATGAAAGCCGAGATGGTTTTACCGAGAATATTTTTTTAGACGAAGATATTGATTCCCAATCGGGCGTTACCGCCAGAGGAAAGCTGCTTTGGACTCCTTCTGATAACTTGAGCGTGGCTTTCAATGCTTCGGTGGATGATTACAATGATGGCGCGCAGCCGTTTGTGGCTTTGGATATCGAAGATCCCTTTGAAGTAGAACAGGATTTTGATGGCTTTACTAATGTCAATACCGATACCCAGTCGGTAAGAGTCGATTACGAACATTCTGCGTTTCGCTTTACCTCAATTTCTGCCAGGCGGTTTTCTAGTTCGGATTTTGAAGCGGATTCCGATATTTTTAGCCCTCCTACAGAAAATTTGGCTATTCAAGTATTTGATGTCGATTCCGATTCTCTCTCCCAAGAATTGCGCTTTCAATCTCCCGAACAAAACAATAAATTTGAGTGGTTATTGGGAAGTTACTTAGAATTTAGAGATTTTGATATTAACGAAAGTAGTTTTACTACAGATGCGGGTATAACTTCTACTGCTGCTGAGGTTGACGAAGATACTCTTGCTTTTTTTGGTCAAGCCAGCTACAAGCCGATCGCACCTCTAACCTTGACTGCAGGATTGCGTTACGAGCGATTTGACAGTACTTTAAGCAACGAAACTATTTCAGACTTTACAGGTTTCGAGCCTACTGTAACCAATTTTAACGACATAGAACAAGATGATGACATTATTTTGCCTCGCTTTGTAGCCCAGTATCGTTTTAGCCCTAGTGCAATGGTTTATGGCTCGATCGCCCGCGGCTATAAGCCAGGTGGAGTCAACTACTTTGCTACCACTGAAGATGTTTTGACCTTTGATACAGAAACTTCTACTAACTATGAAATTGGCTTGAAATCATCGTTTTTAGACAATCGCATCCAGCTAAATTTAGCTGGCTTCTATAGTCCCGTATCCGATTTTCAACTAATATCGTTTAATAGCGAAATCCTCCGATCTACCGTGGAGAATGCCGATGCAGACATTGCTGGTTTTGAAGTAGAGTTGAGAGCAAGCCCGTTTGAGGGGTTTGAGGCAATCGCGGGATTTGGTTATGTGGATGCTACTTTTGATGAATTTAGCGATCCCAATGATAATACACAGATAAACGGCAACAATCTTCCCTATGTTCCCGACTATACCTACAATTTAGCCCTACAGTATCGTTTTCCCCAAGGCATTTTTGCCAGGGCTGAATTGCAGGGGTTTGGTACAGCCTTTTTTGATAATCCCAATGAATATCAGCAAGATGCTTATGCTCTATTTAACGCTCGCATTGGCTACGAACGAGATAACTATGGCATCTTTTTTTATGCGGATAACATCTTCGATACAGAATATTTAACTACGGCATTCAACTTTGGTTCGCTGGGAGAAATTGCTAGCTTTGGCGCGCCTGCTACTTATGGAGTTCGAGTCAGGACTAAATTTTAATGGCAAATAAATGGGGCATTCTGGCTAGTTTGTATACCGTACAATTTTTACCAGTTCTTCTGCGACGGAAATTTCGCGGGTTGATGAATATAGTTTAACCCCACTAGTACTTACAAAAAAAGATGAAAAGCAGATGTTCGGATTTATTGATCTGCCTTTCATCTAGTATTTAACTTCTATCTTCTAGAAAGATAAAAATTTACTAACTCTCGCCAACTTTTGTCCATTCAGTATGGGAAAATTCACCTCTGGGTCGATCCACTCTTTCATAAGTGTGCGCGCCAAAGTAGTCTCTTTGTGCTTGAGTTAAATTTTGTGGCAGGGTAGCTCGACGATAGCTATCAAAATAGTCTAAAGAAGAGCTAAAAGCAGGTACCGCGATTCCCGACTCATTAGCCATAGACAACACTTCTCTCCAAGCAGCTTGACGGTCTAAGATAGACTGCTTAAATTCTGGTGCGAGCAACAGATTAGGCAAATTGGGGTTTTCATTAAATGCGGTTTTAATTTTATCCAAGAATTTTGCTTGAATAATACATCCACCTTTCCAAATTCGCGCGATCTCTGCCAAATTCAGATTGAAGTTAAATTCACTAGATGCTTTGCTCAACAGTGCCATTCCCTGAGCATAAGAACACATCTTGGAGCAGTAGAGAGCATCTCTGACTTTATTAATAAGTTCTTGTTTGTCTCCTTGATATTTGGGTGTGGGAGCATTAATTTCTTTGGAGGCGGCAACTCTTTCTTCTTTATATGCAGACATAACGCGGGCGTTTACCGCAGCGTAAATAGTAGGAATAGGAACTCCCAATTCCAGAGAACTCACTACTGTCCAACGTCCCGTTCCTTTTTGTCCTGCCGCATCCAGAATAGAGTCTACCAAAGGTCCTTCTGTTTGAGGATCTTTATTGCTAAAGATATCGGCAGTAATTTCAATCAAGAAGGAATTTAGTTCGTCGGTATGATTCCAATCGCTAAATACTTTTTCCAATTCATCTGAGGAAAGACCTAAGACATTTTTCATCAAGTC
The DNA here is from genome assembly GCA_039181635.1 of Cyanobacteria bacterium P01_G01_bin.19. Taxonomy (GTDB): domain Bacteria; phylum Cyanobacteriota; class Cyanobacteriia; order Cyanobacteriales; family Xenococcaceae; genus Waterburya. The sequence continues at coordinate 5,505 of JBCDCO010000088.1, forward strand.
ATAGGCTTCGGCTATTAGCTGCATGTCGCCGTACTCGATGCCATTGTGTACCATTTTGACATAGTGACCCGCACCGCCAGGACCGATAAAGGTAACGCAGGGACCATCATCTACCTGAGCGGCAATTTTAGTCAAAATTGGCTCTAAATCGCGATAACCTGACTCTGTACCGCCAGGCATTAAACTAGGACCATTTAGCGCGCCTTCTTCGCCGCCGCTAACTCCCATGCCCACAAAACCCAATCCAGTAGATTCAAGGTCTTTGGTACGTCTTTCTGTATCTTCATAAAGAGAGTTACCACCATCAATTATGGTATCTCCTTCTTCTAACAATGGTTTTAATTGCTCGATTACCGCATCGACTGGCTTACCCGCTTTTACCATAACGAGGATATTACGCGGACGTTCTAAAGTTTGTACGAATTCTTCCAGAGAATAAGCCGCTTTGATATCTTTACCCTGAGCTCTCTCTGCCATGAATTTCTCAGTCTTAGCCGCCGTGCGATTGTATACTGCAATAGGGAAACCGCGACTTTCAACATTGAGAGCCAGATTTTCTCCCATTACAGCCAACCCAATTACACCAAAAGTTCTTTTTGCCATAGTATCTAACTTGCCCCGAAATTTGCTTGAGCTTATTTAAAGGTTAATTACAACTTAATAGAATGACTTTTATGTCAAGTCATCTTAGAGAAAGGCTAACTCAGATTTTCTGGTTCGGATCTTTTCCTTAATTAACTCTTTGATTTCTTCTCTGGCAATGGATATGGTTTTTTAGCTGAGGCTTAATCTCGATCGAGCAATTTTAGTCTATGGCTGGTAACTTTTTTTATTTTGAGGGAAGCGGAATTGAAGTTTTATCTTTAGCGTAAGCGGTTTCTAGCCAAAGCTCTTTTGCTTTATTGATATTAAAAATTGCTTCATCGATGGTTTTTCCCTGACTCATACATCCAGGTAAATCGCGAATCATTACCGTAAAGCCTCGATCTTCAGGATAAATGTCAATAGGGTATTGAAGAGACAAATAATAGGATAGAGAGTCGTGTCTCGATTCCAATAGCTGATTTTGCATTGTATTTATAAATAATAGTTAAATTTTAGGTAAATAGAAGAGATAGTAGCTGATATTCATTATCATTTCACCTCTCCATAAAAAAATAAATTTTATTCTGAAATTTCATCTAATTGTATTAAAATTGTATAGTAAAAAAATACATTTTAAATCAACTTTATAGTATTTTCATACTATTATTGCTACAATCAATTACTATTCTCTTTAAGGATGCTTAAATGTTGTCCAATTCTCAACAGCAGTCTGCCGATCGCACCGCAGCTAAAAATATAGCCAAACAGGAACAGGCACAGTGGCTAGAATCTCAGCTACAGCTATTGCGCAAAAGTCTTAGACGAGGACAACAGGGATTGGCTAGTTGGAGTGGCGGAGAAATGGCAGTTTCTGCCGTACCAGGAGCGGGTAAATCTCACAGTTTGTCCATAGCGGCAGCGATCGCGATCGCGCGAAATCGGCTTCACAGTCGGCGACAGTTAGTAGTGGTTACATATACTCGTTCAGCAGCAGCAAATATTAAAAGTAAGATTCGCGATCGCCTTAAAACCCTCAAACTTCCTCCAGGGGGATTTGTCGTCTATACTCTTCACGGACTGGCGCTAAATATTGCCAATTCTCGCCAGGAATTATCGGGATTAGATTTAGACAAAGTCACAATTGTCGTACCCAATATGGGGCATCGTATCATTCGCACTGCAGTTGAAAAATGGATTGGCAATCATCCCCTCGAATATCAAACTCTATTAGAAGGGGTGCAGTTTGATGGAGAAGAGACAGAAAGATTGCGTCGTCAATCGGTGTTGCGAACAGAAGTTTTGCCCAGCCTAACTAATACCGCCGTGCGAGAAGCAAAAAGTTCGGGACTGCTACCAGAAGAATTGGCTCGACTGAGCGATGGTGCAGCAGATGAATATGGCATTTTAAGCATCGCCGCAGGACTCTATCAAGAATATCAGCAGTTAATGCGATCGCAGGACATGGTGGACTATGACGACATGATCTTAGCCGCTTTAAAAGTTCTAGAATATCCTCCCATGCGGATGCTGTGGCAAAACCAAGTATACGGCGTGTTTGAAGATGAGGCACAAGATTCCAGTCCGCTGCAAGAAAAACTAATTTCAATTTTGGCGGGTAATAGCGAGGCTGATGCCAGACCAAATTTAGTCAGGGTAGGCGATCCCAATCAGGCGATCAACTCCACCTTCACCCCCGCTGATCCGATTTACTTTAAGTGGTTTTGCGAAACCTGCCAACAGCAAAACAGCTTGACGACAATGAACCAGGCTGGACGCAGTAGTGAGATAATTATTGATGCGGCTAATTTTGTGGTGCAGTGGGTAAATAAACAATGGCTGCATCAGAAACTAGAAAGCGACGCAGAACAACTGCCTTTTCGCGAACAAAAAATTGTTACCGTCGATCCTGGCGATCCTCAACCCGATGCCAATCCCCAACCGACGGGTAGCGGAGTAGTAATTACCAATCCCGATGATGTTTTCCAAACGGTGAAACTGATTGCCGAACAGGCGATCGCCCTATTTAAAGAACACCCCGAAAGCAACGCCGCTATTTTAGTGCGAGAAAATAGGCAAGGACGTTTTCTCGCCGAAGAATTAGCTTATCTAGCCAAAGAACACCAAATCGATATCTACGAAATTAGTGAGAGCGAAAGATATTCCCAAATTCCTGGTGAAATACTCCAGCTATTGCAATTTATAGATCGCCCCCACTCTCCCGACAATCTCAAATCTGCCTTGGAAGTGTTGCAGCAAAGAAATCTAATTCCTACCCAAGATCTCAATGCCCTAGCAATATCTCCCGAACAGTTTTTATATCCCAGTCCTCTTTCTGCTCCCCAAAAGCCCCAAGTAGCAGAAGCTCGTCGCTATTGCTGTAACTTGCTGCGGGCTCGGATGGAATTACCCCACTATCAGCTTATTCCATTTTTGGGGATGACCCTCAAATATACGGGTTCGGAATTAGCTACGGTGCAAAAACTTTCAGAAAGAGTCAATCAGCAAATTGTCGGTCAAAGCTCGATTAAAGCCAGCATCCATGTTTTAGCAGAAATTGTCGGTGCGGAAAACTTTGAAGGAGTAGAAGAAGATAACGACGATCGCTATACTCGTGCGGGGCAAATAACTATCATCACCATGCACAAAGCCAAAGGGCTAGACTGGGACTATGTATTTATTCCCTTTTTACACCAAGACATTCTTCCAGGACAGCCCTGGATACCCAAAGCAGGACAATTTCTCGGCAATTTTACTCTTTCTGAAGTAGCCAGAGCGCAAATAAGGGCGATCGTGCATCATCAATACACAGATCCAAATCGATCCCTAACTATTCCTATGCCCAAAACCGCCTGGGAAGAGGCAGTTAAGCTCAAGCAGGCAGAAGAATATCGTCTGCTTTATGTCGCAATGACCAGAGCAAAACGCCTCCTCTGGATGTCAGCGGCTCAATTAGGTCCTTTTCGCTGGAGCGTATTTCGTCCCGACCGCAGCCTACAACAGAAAAAACCCTGTCCTGTTTTACCTGCATTGATTAGCTATTTGCGGGGCAAAAATAAATAAGAACTAAGGCGTTGCTGATAAATGCTCAATGTTCAATGCTCAATGTTCAACTGAGGCGATTTGTGCGACTATCTGCTCTAGACTTGTAGCAGGTTCGAGACAGGACAAGCCATGACAAACTATGGCAGCACTATTTGGGGGTAAATTTTGTCCAATTCTAAACATCGTAGTTGGCAGATATCGACCGCCTAGTTGCTCGATATTCTCCCGATTTGATTTAACGCTAGTACCGTGTAAAAACCAATCCAAAGCGACAAACAAACTGGGACAAGCGGTAGGAGATTTTTCCATTACCGTACTAAAAGCCTGTAAACCTCCTGCGGCGCGATCGCGATATGCTAGATTGCCAGTTAACAAACTCAGACGAACTAAATTGGCGATCGCTACTCCGTTAGCTGCAGGGGTGGCATTATCCATGTAGCTGCGTTCGCGAACCAGTAATTCTCTTGCCGCATCAACAGAGTTGTTATAGTATCCTCCAGTTTCATGACTCCAAAGCAAATCGTCAAATTCTGTTTGGATCTCGATCGCCCGTTCTAACCACCGAGATTCCCCTGGACAAGCGTTGTGTAGATTTAACAATGCCTCGATTAAAAAAGCATAGTCTTCTGACTGTGCCGCTACTGTGGCTACACCCTCATAGTTTAGGCGTTGCAGTCTATGCTCTACCCATTGATTTTCGAGAATAAACTCGATCGCCTTGATAGCTAAATCGAGAGCGACAGACAAATCTAAATTTGAGTCATTTCTAAATACCGCATAAGCCCTAACTAATCCCGAAATCATGAGGCTATTCCAGGCTAAAATTCCCTTAGTATCGGTTACTGGTGGAATCCGACCAAGCCATTGTTTGGCTTTTGCCTCTTGGTTATCTTTAGCGGGAGGGAAAGTTTTTATTTCAGCGTTGGACTTGCCATAACGCAGTTTGAATAATTTATCACAAGCTGTTTCTACTTCTGCGGGTAGATTTCCGTCTCCCTGCCGTTGCAGGACGTTATTACCTTCAAAGTTTCCTTGAGGCGCGATCGTAAATTCTCGTTCCAATACGGTCAATTCTGTCCCACTCAAGGCAGATGACAATTCTTGATAGTTCCAAACATAAAAAGCACCCTCTTCTGGTTCTACTGCTTCAATGGTGATAAAGTTATCCGCATCTTGCGCGGCATAGAAATAGCCGCTGGCATGGGTCATTTCTCTTTGTAGCCAGCTTATCGTACCTGCGATCGCTCTTTTGATGGCAGCTCGTTTTACCCCACTGCTCCACAAATCCGATAAGTATTTTAAAATTTGACCGTTATCGTAGAGCATTTTTTCAAAATGTGGCACAGTCCAGGTATGATCTACGGTATAGCGATGAAATCCTCCTCCTACATGGTCGTAGATTCCTCCCATTGCCAAATTCAATCCTCGCTGTTGAGACAATGTTCGCGGATCGTAGGCGTATTCTTGTTCAAAACGACTGCCGTGTAAGGCAACCGTGGAATAGGGAATCATGGGAAAACTAGGACGACCAGGGTCATTTGGTTGAATCGCTGCCGAATTGACATCTATACCCTGAATCAATAAATCTTTGGTCAGAATATGGCGATCGCTGGCAACTAGAGCAGCAGATTCTTCTAAATTACGCATAATTTCTGCTTTAAATGCCATCAATTTTTCTGGTTCGCGATCGTAAAATTGCCGTATCGCCTGAAGAATTTCTAAAAATCCAGGACGACCAGATCTAGGCTGTACGGGGAAATAAGTACCGCCATAAAAGGGGGCAAGATCTTCAGGATTGAGGAAGATATTTAAAGGCCATCCACCCTGACCAGTCATCATCTGCAATGCCTGCATATAAATGCTGTCAATATCTGGTCTTTCTTCGCGATCAACCTTAATCGGCACAAAATTGGCATTGAGATAATTGGCGATCGCCCGATCGGAAAAAGCCTCTCCTTCCATCACCGTACACCAATGACAGCTAGAGTAGCCAATAGAAAGAAAAATTGGCTTGTTATCTCGCTTGGCTTCGGCTAAAGCTTCATCACACCAGTACCACCAAGAGATCGGATTTTCGGCATGTTTGCGTAAATAAAGACTTTGACTCGATGCAAGATGATTGACCATTTAACTCTTAACCGCGATCGCTTGATATTTCTAAACCAAATAGGCTAGGCATTTTTTTATACAGAGAGCGTGACGTATCATTTTCCCTCACCCACCGTCATTATATTGGGATTTAGAGCTTTGGTTTGTTCTTGCTATCACCAGCTATCAAATAACTCAAACCATTCGTTGAATTAAAGACTCAAAGAAATGGTATCTTGCTTAAAGATTGTCCGAAAAGTCACATTTGATATATGAAAGCCCCCTAAATCCCCCAAGCTTGGGGGACTTTTAACTGTTCTCCCCCCAGAATTGGGGGGCTGGGGGGGCGGAACAAAGAACTCGAATGTCAAAAAAATAGCTTTTCAGATGTCCTCTTAAGACTAGTCCTATACAAGACTGGCAAAGAATTTATACCGAATCAAATAGGATTTTTTGGCTTCACTATGACTAAATATGATGTTTACGCTTTGGGTAATGCTTTATTGGATACCGAGTTTGAAGTATCTCCCGAAACTTTAGATAAGCTAGGAATCGAAAAAGGCGTAATGACCTTATTAGATCGCGAAGCCCAAGATAAGATCGTCAGTAGTTTGGCAGAATATGACACCAAACGTTCTTGTGGTGGTTCTGCCGCTAATACTCTAATTGCAGTCAGCCAGTTTGGCGGCAAAGCTTTTTATTCTTGTAAAGTAGCCAATGACGAACCAGGCAAGTTTTATACTCAGGACTTGATCGACTGCGGAGTAGCAACCAACTTAGATACCCAGGCTGCAGAATCTGGAGTCACGGGTAAATGTTTGGTATTTGTCACCCCCGATGCCGATCGCACGATGAATACTTTTTTGGGAATCTCAGGGAAATTTAGCGATGCGGAATTAATTCCCGAAGCGATTGAGGATGCTGAGTATACATATATTGAGGGTTATTTGGTCAGTGGCGAAAACAGTAAGCAGGCGGCTATAAAAGCCAAGCAGATCGCTCAGTCGGCAGGTAATAAAGTGGCTTTCACTTTAGCCGATCTGAATATGGTTAAATTCTTTAAGTCAGGACTATTAGAAATTATTGGCGATGGAGTCGATTTATTATTTGCCAACGAAAGTGAAGCTTTATTGATGGCAGAAACGGAAGATTTTGATACGGCAGTAAAATATTTGAAGACTATTAGCAAAAGCTTTGCTGTTACTCGCGGTGCTGCTGGTTCGGTGATTTTTGATGGCGATCGGTTAATCGAAATAGAACCATTTCCCGTTAAGGCGATCGATACTGTTGGCGCAGGCGATATGTATGCAGGAGCATTTTTATATGGCATTACTAAGGGAATGAGCTACCAAGAAGCGGGAAACTTGGCTTCTAAAGCTTCTGCCAAGATTGTTACTGCTTTGGGCGCGCGGCTGAAAACAGAAGAGGTTCAGGCTCTTTTGTAGTTGGGTTAGTTGATTGTTAATTGTTAATTGTTAATTGTTAATCGAGATTGCATCTTAAACAAAGCGATCGCCTGGATTATACATAGAGCGATCGCTTTTTTGTTTGGTTTGGTAAATTACTGTTCGTAAAGAATTTGCTCGAAACAAATTTGCCCCACTTCGACTAGTTTTGCCTGGGCTTGTTGGTCATTTGATGAATCAATGGTTAACTGCTTGAATTCTGCTAATTCATATCGACTGGCAAACTTATTGATCGTACAATCACAAAGTATTTCTGCTTCTGCTGCTGCTAATCCTTCTTCCATAGAAGTATTGATGCATTCTGTGTTGTATTCTCGAACAAATTCTTCGGGATAGGATCTACCGTTGTTAGATTCAGCTGAGTCTTGAGCCACAGCAATATTGCCTGTAACTATTAAAGGTAAAGCTAGTAAAAATGAATAAAAATATGCCATAGCGATCGCAATTTATCAATTTATCCTGTTCGAGCTAAACAACTATCCTATGGTAATCGATGTCAGTTTTTCTATCGATTATTCAACTGTTTGTACTGACAGATTTTCTTCTAGCTGAATCAGTTCGTCTCGATGAGCGGTTACGCTGACTAGGTTCTTGCTGTTGGGATTGGATACTACCCCCAAAATAATTTCTTCCCAACGCCCTGCTTTCTGCCAATAAAAAATTCCCGCCAAAGGAGACAAAACAACGATCAACCAGACGAAGCTATTGGCATTAGGGAAGAGTAAGAACAGCACCAAAGCAAGACAAGAAAATCCAACCACCGCCAGCAGGCTCAATAATATTGCTAAAAACACACTTGGCTGGACAAATCCTTTAAAAGTAATTTGTTTCTTTTCTGGATCTACTTGAGTCATCTTATAGGCTCTAGATTCAAAATAGTCCTGCAATTTTTTTAATAAAATATCTTCTGTTTCTGACGGAACTAGCTGAATCTGTTTGGTACGATCTTTCACCGAAGCGCGAATGAAAAAGAATAACCCAATCATCATGAGTAGGGTAAGAAAAAAGGTTGAGGAAATAACTGGCAGATTCACTGTAAAAAAATTTTTATCTAAATTTAAGATGATAATACTTTTGAATATATCAATTTATGACCTTGCTGATTAAAGCTTTAATCTCAATTTGACACAATCGGCAGTCTATAAATACAAAGTGCGATCGCCAGTAAGCCTAATATGTAAGTAAACTTCACGTTACCGTATTTCTTAAAACTTTATTTTTTGTTTACAAATAATCTACCGAGGTTCTCTCTTATGAGATTTTAAGTATAGGTATAAATATATAAACAGTTTTTTAAGAGCATGGTACAAGAGCAACAATCGACAGTAATAGTTACTGGTGCGTCTTCTGGAGTTGGACTATATGCGGCAAAAGCTTTAGCAGATCGAGGTTGGCACGTAGTTATGGCTTGTCGCAACTTACCCAAGACGGAAAAAGTCGCACAAGAAGTCGGGATGAAGCAAGATAGCTACAGTATTATTCACCTAGATTTGGCTTCTTTAGACAGCGTGCGTCAATTTGTAGCCGATTTTCGCGCTACAGGAAAATCGCTTGATGCTTTAGTTTGTAATGCGGCAGTTTATTTACCTTTAGAAAAAGAGCCTCAGCGAAGTAAGGAAGGATACGAACTAAGTGTAGCTACCAATCATTTAGGACATTTTCTATTGTGCAATCTGATGTTAGAAGATTTGCAAAAATCTTCTGCGCCAGAAAAAAGATTGGTTATTTTAGGCACAGTCACAGCTAATCCTAAAGAATTGGGTGGAAAGATACCTATTCCCGCACCGCCAAATTTAGGGGATCTTCAAGGTATGGAAGCAGGATTCAAAGCACCTGTGGCAATGATTGATGGCAAAAAGTTTAAGCCAGGTAAAGCCTACAAAGACAGCAAGCTTTGTAATATGCTGACAATGCGGGAACTACACGATCGCTTTCACGAGTCTACAGGAATTACGTTTAATGCTCTCTATCCTGGATGTGTTGCTGAGACTGGTTTATTCCGCAATCATTATTCACTGTTCCAAACTATTTTCCCCTGGTTTCAGAAAAACGTTACAGGTGGCTATGTGACTGAAGAATTGGCTGGAGAAAGAGTCGCCAAAGTAGTAGCCGATCCTAGTTTTAATGAGTCTGGAGTTTATTACAGTTGGGGTAATCGCCAGCAAGAAGATCGTGCCGCATTCAAACAAGAAATTTCGGATGAAGCAATGGATGATAATAAAGGGAAGCGTCTTTGGGAATTAAGTGAAAAGCTGGTAGGGCTGGCAGGTTAGGTTATCTGAGCGGGCTGCTCTAGTGTTGTTTCTAATGTCACTTTTATTGGAGTAGCTTATTTTTTCCTCAGATGTGATGGTCAACTAGGGTTTGCTGAATAAATTGAAACGCAATATTGACAAGCTTTTCAAGCATTATTAAGAACTGAAAGCTAAAAGCTAAAAGCTAAAAGCTAAGAGCTTTTAATCAGACACATTATAAATCTAGGTTTTTCAGCAAACTCTAATCAATAGCTTGGCAAGTGGGGCAAAAATAATACCTCCGTCCGCCAGATATCTCTTTGATAATTGATGTACTGCAAACATAACACGGTCGTTCTTCTCGATTGAACACCCAATGACGATAATTTCTACGGCTATAGCCTTCTGCCTTTAATTTTTTGACTAGCTTCAAGTCGTTAGTAATACCTTTGGTTTGATAAGACTGTTGTGGAATAGCGATCGCAGCTTTTGCCAGAGCAGATATTCGATCTTCGTCGCAGTCAATCGAGCGCAGTGTAGGGTGTATTCTGGCGACAAACAATATTTCACTTCTTAGATAGTTGCCCAATCCTGCTAGAAAACGCTGATCGAGCAACAAACTAGTAAAGCGTCGGCGGCGAAAAGAGCGATCGAGCAGTCTAGATCTGACTTGTTCGAAAGTAGTATTGCTATCTAAAATATCTAAACCAAGACGACTCAAGAAAGGATGAACGGAGATAGCTTTCTCATCTAAAACGTCTATATCCGAAGCACTATAAAGTAAAGCCGACTTTTGTTCATTATGTATAGCTAGTCTTAGCTGACGTTTGGTTGTGGGATAGTCATAGGCTTTACGAATTATCCATTTGCCGTAAAGCTGATTATGGCTGTAAATACTGAGGTGATTGTCAAAGCGAATCAGCATTCCTTTACCCTTGGTATCAATTCTAGTAATTAGCTGTTGGGCTAGAATACCTTGATAGGGTTTTAAATGTTCGAAGGCAAAAAATATTTCTTTGATTGGCTTTAAAGCGATCGCCTTAGCTATTTTGTCCGCAGCTATTTTTACCTCAGGACCTTCAGGCATATATATCGAGTGTGACTTAGTTCCTGTCTATTCTACAGCTTATTTCCATCTCTAACATCTAGCATTTATCAATGTTCAATGTTTTAACTAGCTGTAGCAAAGCCTCTAAGATGGCGATCTACCAAACCCATGTATAGAGGAAATATAAAGGGGTCATCTCGTTGCCAAATATGATTGAGGCGATCGTACTTGCTATTCAAGATCATCACACAGTCAAAGCGATCGCTCAACCGCGTAAAGCGATATTCTTCCCAAGCAAACACAATCGATTCTTTGCTTTGAAAGACCACTTTCCAGGATTGGGGATTATTGCGGATAGTTGCAATTACTTGTTCAACCGTCATAGTTGCTAGATGAGCTGCTGCGGGTTTGATGTTTATTGATTTGATAGTTATGGGAGAGATATAGATTTTTTTTGACTTTATTACACTTAGATCTTAGATCCAGAATGTCAAAAAAATGCAAATTTGCTAAAAAATCAGCGATTTTGCTTACAAATCTGTAAGGTAGATCGCTGACAAATTTCTTAGGAAACGTTAGGAGTCTAGTCCGTTTTTTTGAGTTAATTCCCAACAAGTCTAATATCAAGCTTGTAAGATAGCCTGCAAGCGACTGCGAAATTCTCCTTTAGGATGTCCGCCTTTCACTTCGCCCAAGATCGTAAAATCTGCTTCGGGAGATTCGCAAAGAATATAGGTAGGCCATCCCATTTCCTTTTTGTCGGGATATTGCGCCATCAAAATACTGCGATACTTGCGATAGGTAGCCGTATCCTGCATTTTGACATCAATAAATTCCAAATCTAGCTCTTTTGCTACTTTGGCGTCGTAAAAAGACATTTTGTGACAAACACCACAGTCTTCAGAAGAAAATTTGACCAGCGCTTTAGTCATAATTAATTGCTTAATAATTTATTTAGCAGCTAAATTTCATTGTTTAAATTGTAGAAGTGATTAGATATTTGACTTAAAACTTTAGAGAAACTTAGCATAGAGATAAGCAGTTGCTTCGGAAAAAACTTTCCGAAAACCTTCACTTGAAGCCCACCAGCGATTGGGATCGTAATCTAAAGGAGGATGGGAAATAATGCCGACTGTCACTTCTGGCGAAAATACTTGCTGATAGAGTAGCCAGGTTCGACGACTGTGCACATCTAGGGTGTAGACATTGATTCCTTTAGGCTCTACTTTGGCAGAATTTAACCATTGCTTGACCGCACCTGCCGAAGTTAAAGTGCGATCGCGTATGACTTGTGGAGTGGGAACAGGCTGAATCTTTTGCGGATCGAAGCCCAGTTCTACCATTGTCGCTTTAGAAAGATTGGCAAAGTCTCGGTATTCAGATAAATATTCTCCTCGACCAAATGGGCTACCCGCAGTAACTATTAACTTATAGGGATTACGCTCGAATTCATCGATCGCTCCCATGATCCCTTCATCGGCAATCCATCCTTCTACTACTAGTATGTCTGCGTCAACTGGTGCCGAATAAGCTAAAAAAGGCTCTAGTCTAAATAGCAGCAGCCAAAACAAAAAGGTGATCGCGCACAAAATTGCCAACCAACCACCAAAGGTCAAACCCCAACGAGGCTGATAAGAGATTAGACCCCAAAATCTTCGCTTTTTTCTTGGCATCTTGAATATGGCACTATCAATTTAAAGTACACCAAAAGGGTACAGCATGAAATTACCCAGCAATCTGTTTCTTCGGCATCATAACACTTTAGCAATGTCTCCAATCTCGATTTATAAGCATTAAATTTTAACAAACCAGCGGCAAAAGCTTCGACCAATAAAAATCATTAGAATATATATAGCCCGTACTCAGCCACACAAATTATCTAGATCTTCATGAGCTTATTAACTAGTATTCTCAACACTATTGGATCGGGGGCATCAGCCTACATTTTGGCAAATAGAATGCGCGATCCTCTTACTCGCCCCAATACATTGGCAGGATTTCAATTAGCCGAGTCTGGTGCAGTGCCGTTTCTCACTAAGTTAGCCGAGAGAGCTGCTGCCGAGGGGGATAGCTGGCTTGCCGAAAAACTAACCATCCATGCAGCGGATGAAAAACGCCACGGGCAAATATTTGCTCATGGATTAAAACAGCTAGGGAAAGAGGTAATGTCCTTTGAAGAAAGAACTCAACAAGAGTCGTCTAAAAAACAGAAAAACTCCAGTCCTTTCTTTAGTAAATTCTATCGAGATTACGATCCAGAGTCTTTGAAACCAGAAAATATAGATTGGCTAGTTTTTATGGCTAGCACATATATTTTGGAGTTTGACGCCAGCAAAGATTTTGCCCGCATGGCAACAGCTCTACCCGAACAAGAGCCCAGAAGCCGCAAACTGCAACAGAGTATTTTAAGCGTAGCAAAAGACGAAACCAGACACGCTGCTTATCTTTACGAGGCTATGCAAAGAAGGCTGCCCCAAACAGAAGTAGATGCTATGGTTGCTCAATGGCGCCAACGCAAAATAGACGCGATGTTTGCCATGGTTAGAGATGTAATTCAAACTGGCGGTAATTCTAGATCCCTAGTGAAAGATGGCGCACCGACTGAAATCGAACAGCGCGAACCTCAACTGCAAGAAGTGTAAAGAGCTACTAACAATTGATCGCCTTTCTCGCCGCAAAATCTATAATTCGATTGTAAAGGCGATCGCTCGACAGGCAACACAGCATGAAAATTGGTACTAAAAAACTACAGCGTTCTTTGTATCGTATTTTATTGGCGGTTGGAGTAGCTACTCTGACAATTGTGGTAATGGTTGCGATCGAGTCTTTCTTTGGGGCGGAGAAAATTTGTAAGCCGACGGAATCTTGGTTGCTGTGCCAGATTAGAGAGTCGGTATTGTTGGGCGTTGTTGAAGGTTTTAGTATCTTGGTGGCAGTTTGGCTGTTCTTTTTAGAAGCACCCGAAAGAGACAAACAAGCGCATTACGAAGCTTGGAAGACAATTGATTCTGCTCACGGCTTGAGAAATAGCTATGCGCGGTTGCAGGCTCTCCAAGATTTAAATAGCGATCGCATTCCCTTGAAGGGTTTCAATGCGCCAGAGGCAGATTTACGAGGCATTAATTTAGAGGGAGCAGATTTGAGCAATGCTTATTTATCAGGAGCAGACTTGAGCAATGCCAATCTGAGTAACGCCAATCTGAGCCATGCTAATTTAGTTGAAACTAAGCTAAATAACGCTAATTTGAACAATAGCCAGCTAACGG
>JBCDCO010000089.1:0-19193 GCA_039181635.1 Cyanobacteria bacterium P01_G01_bin.19
CGGACTATGTCTTCCCTCGCACCGCTAACACAATCATTAAAGAGCAGCTAGCGGCTAAAGGCGGTACAACCGTCGGCGAGGACTATCTACCCTTAGGAGATACGGAAGTAACCCCAATCATCGCCAAAATAAAGGCAGCCTTGCCCAATGGTGGCGTTATTTTTAATAGCCTCAATGGAGATAGTAATGTTTCTTTCTTCAAACAAATGCAGGGTGCGGGCTTGAATCCCGACAAATATCCTGTAATGTCTGTGAGCGTAGCAGAAGAAGAGGTCAGACAGATAGGACCTGAATATCTCAAAGGTCACTATGCTTCCTGGAACTACTATCAAACCGTAGAAACTCCTGCTAATGATAAATTTGTGGCAGATTTTAAAGCCAAGTATGGTGAAGATAGAGTGACTAACGACCCGATGGAATCTGCTTACATCATGGTTTACCTCTGGAAACAAGCAGTGGAACAGGCTGGAACTACAGATTTAGAGCCAGTTAGAGCCGCAGCAGTTGGACAATCCTTTGATGCGCCCCAAGGTACGGTAGCAATGCAGCCTAACCATCATATTTCTCAAACTGTACGTCTAGGACAAGTTAGAGATGACGGACTGTTTGATATTGTCTGGTCTACTGAGGGATCTTTAGAACCTATTCCTTGGAATCAATATGTCAAGGAAACTAAAGGCTTTGCTTGTGATTGGACGGATCCAGCTAAAGGCGGTAAGTACAAAGAAGCTTAAGTACTAATTAATAATTGATAATTGATAATGAATAATGATTTATTTGTTGTTAGTTATCAATTTTTTTTTGAATTATATTAAACTGTGTCTACATTAATTGAAGGTTTATTTAACGGTTTTAGTATTGGTTCGGTATTGCTAATTGCAGCTTTGGGATTGGCAATTGTCTTTGGACTGATGGGAGTAATTAACCTAGCTCATGGTGAATTGATGATGCTGGGTGCTTATGCTACTTTTGTTGTCCAAAATATTTTTAAGCCTTTGGGCGAACCTTGGTTTAGTCTGTATATTGTTGTGGCAATTCCCGTTGCTTTTATTATTTCGGCAATTGTGGGATTGATTCTAGAGAGGGGCGCAATCCGCTTTTTATATGGCAGACCTCTAGAGACTTTACTTGCCACGTGGGGAATTAGCCTAATTCTGCGTCAGTTCGTTCGTAGTGTTAACTGGCTGATGTTTATGTCTATTGGCGTATTTTGCCTGCTATTTTTTGGTGGCATGAAGCTGGTTAAAAATCGCAGCGATTGGGAAAGGATTAAAAATAAGGTTATTGCTTTACTCTTGTTGTTGTCGGCAGGAATTGCGATCGCCTTTAATTCCCTACTCAGCAATAATTCCAGTTTGACCAAACCTTGGTTTAGTGCCAGAAACGTAGATGTAACTGCTCCTGGATGGTTGCGCGGCGGTACTAATGCCTTGGGGTTTCAAACGCCCTATGTGCGGCTATTTATCATTGTTTTGACTGTTGTTTGTCTATTTGGTGTCTACTGGTTTTTGCAGCGTTCTACCTGGGGTCTCAAAATACGCGCAGTTACGCAAAATCGAACTATGAGTTCCTGCTTGGGTATTCCCACAGATAAAGTAGATGCTCTCACTTTTGCCTTAGGTTCGGGGTTGGCTGGAATCGCGGGATGCGCGGTAAGTTTGCTGGGATCGGTAGGACCAAATACTGGACAAAATTATATTGTCGATACCTTTATGGTGGTAGTTGTAGGCGGCGTGGGCAATCTATTGGGTACGGTGTTGGCTGCGATGGGCATTGGCGTGCTTAATTATTTAATTGGTTCGGGAACTTTAGCTCTGTTACTAACTAACATGAAAGCTCCCCAAGCATTACTAGATTTAGCCTTCTTCTTTGCCACCAGCAGCATGGCAAAAGTGATGGTTTTTGCCCTAATTATTATTTTCTTACAAATCAAACCATCAGGTCTATTTCCTCAGAAAGGAAGAACGGCAGAGCTTTAGTCATTGAGCATCGAACATTTATCATTTATCAATCAAATGATTAGCGAAACGGGAATTCAACTTAAAAGAAGAAAAAAAATCAACAGGCTAATTGAAATTGGGATAATTGCGGTTCTAGTCGTTGTGATGGCGATAATTTTGCCGAGTATCCTACCTGCTTTCAGATTGCGTTTGATTGGGAGATTTTTGTCTCTGGCAATTGTCGCTTTAGGCATCGATTTAATCTGGGGCTACACTGGCTTGTTGAGCTTGGGTCATGGCATATTTTTTGCATTAGGAGGATATGCTTTGGCAATGCACCTCAAACTGCAAATTCCCGAGGGGCAAATTCCCGACTTCTTTACTTTGTATGGAGTCAGAGAACTGCCTTGGGTGTGGCAGCCTTTTTATTCTTTTCCAATTACCATTTTGGCGTTAGTTATTATTCCTGGTATTGTAGCGGGATTAATTGGCTATTTGGTATTTCGCAACCGCATTAAGGGAGTATATTTTTCGATCTTAACCCAGGCTGCACTGCTAGTTTTTTATAACTTTTTCAATGGTCAGCAAAAAATAATCAACGGTACCAACGGTCTAAAAACCGATAGCGCAAGAATATTTGACCTAGTAGTTAGTTCTGCCAGCGTCCAGCGCACTTTTTATATTATTACTGTAATACTATTAGTTCTGATTTATTTACTTTGTCGTTGGCTGACTAGCGGGCGTTTTGGTCGCCTATTAGTGGCAATTAGAGACGATGAAACGAGGGTAAGATTTTCGGGCTACGATCCTACAGGCTATAAGGTATTGGTGTTTGCTATTTCAGGAGCGATCGCTGGTGTTGCAGGAGCATTATATACAGTTCAAACAGGGATCATCACTCCCAGTATTATGCAGGTGGCTTTTTCGATTGAAATGGTAATTTGGGTTGCCGTAGGCGGTAGAGGAACGCTGATTGGGGCAATCATTGGCACGATGTTGGTTCGTCTGGCTCAGACATTTTTAAGCGAAAGTTTTCCCGAAATTTGGCTGTTCTTTCAAGGTGCATTATTCCTAATCGTTGTCACGGTGTTACCAGATGGTATTGTTGGCTGGTGTACTGGTTATGGTTGGGGTAAATTGCGATCGCTCCTTGGACAGCAAGAAGCTGTAATTAGCTATCCTAGCTTGACGGAAGATCCTGAAGTGCAGCGAGAAAGGAGCGAGATAAAAGGTAAAGGATAGTAATAATTAATAACTAATGAGTAATGAGCAAGATATTAGAGATAGAAGACCTGACGGTTAGCTTCGATGGTTTCAAGGCTCTCGACAATCTAAACTTTAGTATGGATGTGGGAGAACTGAGAGTAATTATCGGTCCCAATGGTGCGGGAAAAACTACTTTTTTAGATGTCATCACAGGCAAAGTGCAGCCAACGGAAGGACGAGTACTATTTAAAGGCAAAGATCTTAAAAAAACACCAGAATTTAAGATTGCTCGGATGGGAATTGGACGTAAATTTCAAACCCCCAGGGTATATTTAAATTTAACCGTCAGAGAAAACTTAGATTTGGTTTGCAATGGCAATAAAAACGTTTTGGCTACTTTGTTTGGTAGCGTTAGCAAAAGCGAAAGAAGAACTGTAGGCGGATTGTTAGAAACAATTGGACTAGATGCCAAAGCAAACCTACAGGCAAATTTACTGTCTCATGGAGAAAAGCAAAGATTAGAAATTGGCATGTTAGTAGCACAATCTCCCGACTTGCTTTTAGTCGATGAACCAGCAGCGGGATTGACTGACGAAGAAACAGAGAACGTTGGCGCCTTGTTACTTTCTTTAGCCCAAAGTCATTCGATTATTGCGATCGAACACGATATGGAGTTTGTCCGTCAAATTGCTAATGACAAGGTAACAGTGTTGCACCAGGGATCTTTACTCTGCGAAGGCAAAATGGACGAGGTGCAAAACGATCCTAGAGTGATTGAGGTGTATTTAGGGGAAGCACCAGCGACTAGCTAATCTGCAGCGGTTAGTTGCATCCCAACTCCAACACCTCACTACTATCGTTGCCAACAACAAATTCTAATTACATCAAGCCGCTTACAAGTTGTGACTAGGATAATTAAGATTGGAGTTGTTCATCATTGTTATTAATTCTTTGAGATCGGAAAGAGCAGATTCTAAAGATTCATCTCGGGTTTTTTCATAAGATTGAAGCAAAATTTCGATTTTTCTCCAGTCTTGCTCTGTTTTATCGCCATTGGTATTAATATCCCAAATGATACTAGTTAAATCTCTAGCACGTGCTATCTGTTCCAAATTGTCAATAGCATCAATAGCCAGCATGCACATTTGTTTCTGTTCTTCGGCATTGATGACTGAAATATCAAGTAGATTAATTAGCGAGCTCATAATTGATTTCTTCTATGCTGTGATTGAATAGGTTTTAAATACACTCGTTGCTTGGCAATAAGCAAGCTCCTGTCTGAGTTAGAGAAGTTTTTTCAGTGAAGTTTCATGCTTTATAAATTTGTCTGCCTAAAAGGGTTACGAATTTTATAACCGCAAAAACTCTAAATGCCAAGTAAAAATACGGAAATTTAGCCAGATAAATTTTGGCAATGGCAGCAAAACTACTTAAATGAGTTGGTAGAAATTTACTTATTAACCAATGGACATTAATTAAATACCAATTAAAACTTGTTTTTTAAATATTTATATTGAATTGTTTTTAACAGCTACGTTTAGTGTGAAGTAAAAAGGCTTTACGTACATTCTATAAACGCTATTTATCTTTGAAAACCATATTTATTCCTGGGGGACTAGTCCCCCATATGCGGAGCGGTATACCACAAGGGCACAATGTCCTTTAGGAAACCCCGCCGTAACTAAAGTTCAGTCAAGATATCTGCTCTATTGATTAACTTCTATTTAAAATAGTGAATTAATTCACACCAGACGTCAGCTATAAAAAATCGCCGAGTTAAGCCGCAATTTCTTGTCTAACTCTATCCAACTTCATTACTAAAAAAATGACACAATCAACAATCGACAACCAGCAAGCAACCAATTTAATGCTTCGGGTATCCAACCTCAACGTTTATTATGGCGAAAGTCATATTTTGCGCGACGTAGATCTGAGCGTTCCTGCAGGGCAAATGGTATGTTTGATCGGGCGTAATGGCGTGGGTAAAACAACCTTGCTCAAAACTATTATGGGTTTGCTTTCTACTCGCACTGGAGACATATTTTTTGCCGATCGCTCGATTAAAAAACTAACGCCAGATCGTCGAGCAAAACTAGGGATTGGCTATGTACCCCAGGGAAGAGAAATTATTCCCCGCGTTTCGGTTAAAGATAATCTTTTATTGGGTTTGGAAGCAAAACCCCAGGGTAGAAAAGGCAACGAATCTATTCCCGAATCGATCTTTGAACTATTTCCCGTGTTAAAAACCATGTTGTCTCGGATGGGTGGAGATTTGAGTGGTGGACAACAACAGCAGTTGGCGATCGCTCGTGCTTTGATGGGCAAACCTCGTTTATTGGTTTTAGACGAACCAACAGAGGGTATTCAACCTTCAATTATTTTAGAGATCGAGGCAGCCGTAAAAAGAATTATTGCCGAGACAGGTATTTCTGTCTTGCTCGTCGAACAACACCTACATTTTGTCCGTCAAGCAGATAGGTATTATGCCATGCAAAAAGGCGGCATCGTGGCATCGGGTAGTACTCAAGAGTTAAGCAAAGAGGTAATTCAAAAATTCCTTGCCGTCTAGATTTTGGCGAGAATTATGCCTGGTTATCTACAGTGTGACACTTGACTTTCGAGGGGTTTATATCTTCTAATATTTAGTACCTATGTTCTTTGAAAACATAGCCAGTCCTGGTGTCAAAATCATCAGCTCGTTGTCGTATCCTAAACCCTAAAATTCTAAAGTTATGGAAAGTTTAACCCCCGCTCAGAAGGAACTTTACGATTGGCTTATTGAATACATCCGCTCGACTCAACACGCACCATCGATCAGACAGATGATGAAGGCGATGAATTTACGATCGCCTGCTCCCGTGCAAAGTCGCTTAGAAAGGCTGCGGAACAAAGGTTATATTGACTGGACGGATGGTAAAGCCCGTACCTTAAGAATTTTGCATCAGCCAGAGACAGGTTTGTCTATTGAAGGGGCGATCGCTGCGGGAGGTTTAGTCGAACCCTTTACGGAAGATAAAGCCAGACTAGATCTATCCGATCTATTTGCTCAATCAGATTGCTACGTTTTGCGAGTTACGGGGGATAGCATGATTGAAGATCTGATAAACGAAGGTGACTACGCCGTCATGCGATCGCTTTCATCGAGTTCGGAAGTTAAAAATGGCGATATTGTCGCCGCCAGAGTTTCAGGACACGGTACGACTCTTAAACGTTTTTATCAGAATAAAGAGCAGGTTACTTTAAAGCCAGCTAACCAAAAATACGAGCCGATTGAAGCGGAGGCTGGTAATGTAGAAATTCAGGGCGTATTGGTAGGTATTTGGCGGTCTGTGGCTCATAATAACTAATTTTAGTTTGGGATGAGATAGGTGATCGGTAAAGATAGCTTTAAGCTTTAAGCCATTAGCTATTAGCTTTTTGACGGTTTTCAAAACACCAAGAGTAAAATAGTCACTATCAGACTAGGACTTACGCAGTAAAACGAAAAATTGAGGTTGAAGCCGAGATTAAAGGGAAAAGGAAAACCCTTAATCCTTTCCCTTTAACCCTTTCCCAGCCTCAACCGAAAACCGAGTACGTAAGTTCCATAAGATAAATATGCCTGAAACCGCCAATAGATTTGAACCGTTGATGGTTTTAGCTTATGTTTTTGTTCCTTCTTAACACTGATGACTTCTGTTCTCGCATTACCCAACGAATTGAAAAATAAGCTAGCTACTCCTCTTAAAATTGGCTCGGTAGTAGTTGATAGCCGCGTGCTTCAGTCTCCTTTATCGGGAGTAACCGATTTAGTCTTTCGCCGCCTTGTGAGACGCTATGCCCCTTCATCGATGATGTATACCGAAATGGTGAGTGCCAAAGAAATACATCATCTAACAGAATTGCCCACAATTATGGCGATCGCCCCCAATGAAGATCCCATTAGTATTCAATTGTTTGATTGTCGTCCCGACTTTATGGCAGAAGCAGCCCGTAAAGCCGTGGCAGAAGGTGCGAATACCATCGATATTAATATGGGTTGCCCAGTCAATAAAATCACTAAAAAAGGCGGGGGATCTTCTCTGCTACGTCAGCCAGAAGTCGCCGAAGCCATTGTCAAAACCGTAGTAGGTGCGGTAGATGTACCCGTAACCGTCAAAACTCGCATCGGTTGGGATGATAATGAAATAAATATTATTGACTTTGCCCGTAGGATGGAGAGCCAAGGTGCGGCGATGTTAACGCTTCACGCTCGTACTCGCGCCCAAGGATACAACGGCAATGCTCGCTGGGAATGGATTGCTAAAGTCAAACAGGCTTTGTCTATACCCGTGATTGCTAACGGAGATATTTTCTCAGTAAATGCCGCGATTGAGTGTTTGGAAATAACAGGCGCAGATGGAGTAATGTGTTCTCGCGGTACTCTGGGCTATCCTTTTCTCGTGGGAGAAATCGATCGCTTTCTCAAGACAGGTGAAATATTACCTCCGCCTTCAACCGTAGAAAAACTTGAATGTGCCAAAGAACATTTACAGGGTTTGTGGGAATACAAAGGGCAACGAGGCATCTATCAATCGCGCAAACATTTAGCTTGGTATTGTAAAGATTTTGCTGGAGCAGCCCAGTTAAGAGATCGCCTATCTCAGATTGAAAGTGTCGAACAGGGATGGGAGATCTTGGATAGTGCGATCGCAGAGAATGAGTAATGAGTAATGGGTTTTTTGCTTAAAAAATGGCAGCTAGCGTTCTTTCAAATCACCAACTGCCAATCAATACACTCAGCTAAAGCCAAGATTATCTAATATTGAGGAATGCTCGAATCAATTTCTTGACTCCAGGCAGCAATTCCGCCTTTTACATTTGTGCCTTCAACACCTTCTTGCTTAAGGATGTTTAAGGCTTTAGCCGATCGCCCTCCAAGTTTGCAGTGAGCGATTAGGCGATTACCGTTAAGTAATTCTTTGACCTTGGCAACGCCATCACCATCTTCAATTTCCGACAGGGGAATCAGAACCGAACCATCAATTTTGGCAATTTCGTATTCGTTGGGGTTGCGAACATCGAGTAAGAGATAGTCTTCTTTGCCACTATCCATTAATGTCTTGAGGTCTTGAACCGACATTTCTGCAACCTCATTTTCTGCCGCTGCTGCTGCTGCTTGAGGAATACCGCAGAACTCTTGATAGTCGATTAATTTTTCAATTACAGGACGCTCTGGATTTGGTCGCAATTTAAGCTCGCGGAATTTCATATCCCAGGCATTGTAAAGCAGCAATCTACCGCTGAGGGTATTTTCTGCACCCAGAATAATTTTAATTGCTTCTGTTGCCTGAATCGTGCCAATAATGCCACATAAAACTCCCAAAACTCCTCCCTCAGCACAAGAGGGAACCATTCCTGGTGGTGGTGGTTCGGGATACAAGTCTCTATAGTTGGGACCACCTTGATAGTTGAAGACTGTCGCCTGTCCTTCAAAACGGAAAATAGATCCGTAGACGTTGGGCTTATCTAACAATACGCAAGCATCGTTAGTTAGATAACGAGTAGGGAAGTTATCTGTACCGTCTATAACCACATCGTAAGGAGCTAGAATATCTAGGGCATTTTCCGAACTGATGGCAGTTTCATAAAGATCTACCTGACAGTGAGGATTAATACTGTGAATGCGGTTTTTAGCCGACTCAATCTTTGGTTTGCCTACCCATGATTCACTGTGAATAATCTGACGTTGCAAATTGGAACTATCGACGATATCAAAGTCTACCAGACCAATTCTACCGATACCCGCTGCAGCAAGATAAAGCAGGAGGGGAGAACCAAGACCACCACTACCGATACAAAGCACGCTAGCTGCTTTTAGGCGTTTTTGACCTTCTAATCCGACTTCTGGCAGAATAATATGGCGCGAGTACCTTTGATACTCATCTTTATTAAGTTCAATTGCTTCCAAGTTTGGATTGAGCATGGTGATAATAAATGCGCGTTAGCAAAACCGAACAAAGTTGTTGCTGTCCTACTGTTTGAGGTCAGCTTTATACTGTAAGCATTCTATTATATAGAACTTTGCGATTCTATATATTTTTATTGTGAAATGCTGTCCAACTACACTTAAAAACCCGCAACCAGTTTAGAAACTCGAAAAGCGATCGCTACATATTAGAGCTAAATTCCGATCAATTAGCTCACTTTGATATGCTGACTCCCTACTTATTCCCGATTCATACCTATAAGTGAATTTATCAGCAAATTATATGTATGTAGATAAAAATTGTCATGCGACCCTTATTGCCTCAAAATGACGATCGCGCAGCCCGAATCCATGAGATTGCCAGGCAGCGTCAGAAATACGAGTGGAGTTACTATCCAGATTTAAATGGGACTCCAATGGTTAAAAAGCTACCCGTTTTTGAACAGCCTTTTGATAAGCCTGAATGGGTTCGTGATGCGGGGTCTGTAATTTTACAAACACTTGGCAATCAGTCTTTAGAGGATTTTTTAGCAGGAAGTTCCTATTCTAAATTTGTCCTTTATGGCGTTACCACCCTGATCTACAGATTTATTAATAATTTGACCAATGCCAGGCTCTTGCTGTGGCTGTTAAAAAGGTTGAAACCTCTAATTCAAGCCCTATACCTCAGAAGAAAAGTATCGAACCAGAAAAAAACGACAGTTAATCCCGAACAAAACTCTCAAACCGATCGAGCGCCAAATACAACTTTTGCTGAGATGAGCTTTGAACCTTATCAAGATCTGTTTCAAATTATTCATCTCCCCTGTATCAGCGATCGCTTTCAATCAGATCGAGCATTTGCAGCGCAGCGAGTTGCAGGAGCCAATCCACTAGTTATTGAAAGAGTTAGGGATTACCTACCCACCAACTTTCCCGTTACTAATGAGCTATATCAAAAGGTGATGGGCGATCAAGATTCTCTGGAACGGGCAATTGAAGAGAAGCGGCTGTATATTGCCGACTATCAGATTTTTGATGGAATAAAAGCTGGCGACTTTCCACCCGAATATACCAAACATATTTGCGCTCCTTTAGCTTTATTTGCCGTTCCTGCCGACGATTGTTTTCAGTCTTTAGTCCCCGTCGCCATTCAGTGTCATCAAGAGCCTAGTTCAGAAAATCCTATTTTCACTCCTCCCCCTCCAGGAACGCCAGAATCACAAAGATGGTCTTGGTTAATTGCTAAAACTATAGTTCAGATTGCCGAT
Organism: Cyanobacteria bacterium P01_G01_bin.19; assembly: GCA_039181635.1. Taxonomy (GTDB): domain Bacteria; phylum Cyanobacteriota; class Cyanobacteriia; order Cyanobacteriales; family Xenococcaceae; genus Waterburya. The sequence goes on from JBCDCO010000089.1 coordinate 10,344, forward strand.
GCTAATTATCATGAATTGATTTCCCATCTAGGAAGAACACATCTGCTGATCGAGCCTTTTATCATCGCTACAGCCAGAGAACTAGCCCCCAATCATCCTGTAGGAATTTTGCTACGTCCTCACTTCCAAGGAACACTATTTATCAATAATGCAGCGACAGTTGGTCTAATTAATAAGGAAGGAATAGTTGATGCAACTTTTGGCAGCACTCTGGATGAGTCTTTGAGGATTACCCTTGAAGGAGTTAGAGGATATCCATTTTCTTTCAATGACTCCATGCTACCCAAGTTTTTTGAGCAGCGTGGGGTAGACGATGCAAATAAGTTACCAGATTATCCCTACCGAGATGATGGGATGCTGATTTGGGATGCCATTCATCAATGGGTTGACAGCTATCTCTCGGTTTACTATCAAAGCGATCGCGATATTGTTGAGGATATAGAACTCCAAAATTGGTTCGAGAGTTTAATTGCCGATGATGGAGGAAGAATGACAGGTTTTGGCGAATCAAACTCATCAGGAGAGTTCGATCTTCATTCGAGGGCATATCTAATTGATGCAGTGACGCTAATTATCTTTACTTCTAGCGCTCAGCACGCAGCCGTAAATTTTGCTCAGGCTACTTATATGAGTTACAGTCCCAATATGCCTTTTGCGGGATACCAACCCGCACCCAAACGAGCAACAGGAGCAAGTCAAGATGATTATTTTGACTTAATTCCCCCTCTCGAACAGGCTGAAGCCCAAATGAACATCACTTATTCCTTGGGGTCAGTTTACTATACCCAACTAGGTCAATATCAAAACCCAAGTGAACCAGCCTACTTTACCGATAAAAACATTCAGCAGCCTCTCAAAGATTTTCAGGAGCGTCTGAAGGAAATTGAAACCATTATTCAAGATCGCAATGCAATAAGACCCACCTTTTATAGCTTTCTGCTTCCAAGCAAAATTCCTCAAAGCATTAATATTTAACGTCTAATGCGAATCAGCTTCGTTCGAGTTTATTAGTTTCTTAGCTCTTAGCTATCAGCTTTTCCTAAAAGATACCGCTTCGCATATAGCTTTTAGCTTTTAAGAAAATTTGGACAGTTGTTCAGCTAGTCTATGAAATTCACTTTTACGATGATACTTTTAGGCGTGCAGATGCTATTCCCACCGTTTTAGGGATACGCTCACCTCTGTGGATAGTAGCGTTTGAGATTAACCAGACGGAAGATAGTGTTGATGGTCATACCTGGAATCGCAGAAATGTTGCTTTGTTTCGTTCAATTCCTCTAGGTGGATACATTCTACGGAAGATAGTAGATCGAGATGGGCAGAAACTTCCTACCTTTGACAATATGCTGACCAAAGTTAGGGAAACCTGTATCGTCGTGAGAAATGGTAAGGAGTAACACTATTAAATAATCGGTTTTCTGGATTTATGAGCAACTATCACTTGAACCACAAGCTGTCCAATTGTAATTTAAGATTTGCTTAAAAATTGCTTGAATAAACTCTGGTTTTTTTTCTCGTGCATGGTTTATGGCGATTGCCAAATTGTTGATGCCGACTCTCGTTGATAAATAAATCTACTTGAACTCTCTCTCATATCATTCGGATAGAATTACCAAAACTAGGAATTATTTAATGAGAAATTTCTCACAATAAAAACTTTAATTCATCTTTATAAGAGAGTGCCGTTTCATAGAGCTGGTGATAACCACGCCCGATAGCACCATAAAACTGGGTTAGTATTGGCTGATTACTTCCATTTTGAAAAATATGTTCCTTCGCAATACCAGGATAAGGATCTATAAATACAACCTCTTTAATTCCTAGCTGATATGCTTTTTTTGCGCACAGCTCACAAGGACTTGCTGTACTATAGAGCTTCCCACCTTTTATTCCAATACCGCCATATTTAGTTATCTGCAAAAATGCATTTTCTTCTGCGTGCAATGCCCTAGTATGAACCTGATTGCCTTCGTTTTCGATAGAGTTTTTAACTTCTTTGAAGCAATACGATATATTTCTTCCCTTTAAAAGTGTGTCATTTTGGTCAATTAAACTATCGAATTTGCTTGCTAGTGCATTGCGAAACTTTTCATTATTTCTTTCATAATCACTATAAACTCTTTCATCAAAATGCTTTAATGCACCACTTACACTTCTTAACGCACAAGGGACTTGTCCACTCGGGACATCGTTCCAACCTACAGCCTTAATAGAATTATCACTATTTGCAATAACTGCTCCCACTTGCCTAGATATACAGCCTGAATTACTCTTTGCACAAAATGCTATCTGCATAGCCCGTTCCATAGCCGTCGGAGACACTAATCCTGGATGATGCATAAGTGCAAAATACCACGCTAACTGCGCTGTCAGAATATTGTGGTTCTTCACCTCATTTCTAGGATTGAATATATGAATATCTGCTAACTCAATACACTTTTTTACATTTTGACGGACAAAAATATCCTCAAGGTTATTTTTATCAATTTGATGCCCAGATTCTTTTCCATCCATCTCCTTTAATTGATCCACATTAAATTTATGAACCTGCTGTAGATAATTTCGCCTATCTTTGTCAGGCGCATTTATTGCAATTAACTTAAATGCAGCATATCTATCTCTAAAGAAACTTACTTCATATGGATTTCTTAACGCATCGATAACAATAAAGGCTTCGTTTCTAATTTTTCTGATAGCCTTAATTATTCTATTTAATGTCTTCGGTAGATGAAATATATTTGAGATGTCAAATGTTTGATCTTTGTATTCTACATCTACCCTTCCTAACTTTCTAATTGATTCACCTGCTGCCTGATATGTTTCTACATAAAGAGCAGTGTTACTGTCTTGTAATCCTCTCTTAAAGTCTCGTGTGAGCTTTCTAACAAGCTTTGCCAAACGAATATAGCGTTTCAGTTCCTCCTCTTGACTTAGCTCTTTTTCTTTGTGTTTAACTGTCGCGTTAGTAATTACAGCAAAATGCTTAAAGAGGATTTTGTTTTTTGATTTGACTGTCTCGATTATCTCTTTTATCTTTTCTGATTTTTTTACCCCTCCTTGAGCCGAAATGAATTCAGCTAATGCATCTGTTTCTAACTGAAATAGGTATATTGAGATTATATCGCTAACCTTAATATCAAAAAAACAGTTCCAGTTATTTTCAGCATATTTTTTGAGAAGTTTGTATCTATGTGCATCCAGATCTTTGTAAAACGACTCACCATTGAATCTAATATTTTCTACACTTGGAAAGCTGGTTTTTTTCTTACCCAATATGTTGGAGGTTGTGGTACAACCTGAGCCAGTACGACCAGTCAATCCTATAAGAATAAAGTTGCCACGTACCGAAAATATTTCTTGTAGGGCTTGTTTGTTGTTCATGGGCTTTATTAACAATATTGAGAAACTGTTTATATAGTTCCCTGAAACTTATGGCATTACCACATGAAAAGAGATTTTATCTTGCAACAACAAATTTGGACGAAAGCTACAGCCGTAATATTTCTGACTCCTTCTATCAATAGCACTGTTAGTTTTGCTCTTGGCAGAGTTCATTAATTTATAACTTTGTGGACACTCCAAAGCAATACTGAAACAATGCCTATAAATAAAGGCTAGTCGATCGCATTCATAAACAATTTTGTCTATGAGATAATTTATTCTCGAATCGAGTGCGATCGCTGTTGCTAAGCTATCTATGCAGCGACAGGCTGTGTAAGATTTCTGAGCTATTGATGAGGGGAAAGGCTGCGATCGTGGCTAATGTATCAGCACCTTTATGCTAAAAGGATTAAGAATTAAGCACTTGTCTTAGTCGAACGGGATCGTCCGTAATAAAGTAATCAATGCCACGGGCAGTCAGGGAGTGAATATAATTAAGCTCTTGTTCGGGTGAGATAGTATCCCCTAGCCATTTAGAATCTTGAGAAAAGACAGTCCAAGCCCCTACTGCCAGACCACGTTGGTGTACTTGCTCTATCGTGTCGCCATCGAACATATTAAGGCTCATATTCGTGAGAGTCGAGCCAACCATTTTCCCCACAAGACTAGACTCCATTAGCCACTGCAACGCACTGTTTTTAATTACTTTCGGCGCATAAGTAAAGCCCGATTCAATGCCAGGATGGGTCTTCTCCAGCCATATTAGCGGCCAAAAGTTAAACGAAGTGACAAATACATCGGACTCAAGACCCATGCGTCGAACCAATTTGGCAACTGCTGCGCCCGTATGACGCTGGTCAAAGTCAAGCCCATAAGCCTTAATTTCAATATTTACCAGCAGCTTGCTCCGTGTCTCTTCGAGAACGTTTTCTAGCAGCTCAATCTTTTCTGCACGACCATAGTCGATAATTTTATCGCCGACATTGATTACAGGCTTAATAGTCAGCTGTTGGATCTCCTCCCAGGTCATTTCAGTGATAATGCCAGGTACGTCTGTTAGTCGCTCAGTCTCTAGGTCATGAAAAACAACTAGTTTGTTATCTTTGGTGAGAAACACATCGAGTTCAACCCCATCTAGACCCAGCGCGATCGCTCGCTTAAAGCCCGCCATGGTATTTTCTTGATGCTCTTCGGGTACGCCCCGATGACCGAAAATAAGAGGGAGCGTAGGGTCTTTTTGAAAGGTCTTAAAAAAAGGAAGGTGTCTAGTCTGAGTTGATTTGTATGCCATGATTTTTTCAACAGTTAGAACAGTTTTAGGAGATTGATGATTGATTGATTTTGGTTTCAAACCAGCATTCTTTCCTTACTAGTTCAATTTTGTCTGAACTATTGTTTTTAAAAAGTAGAAAAAGGCTGAACTATGCCTAAGGGAATTAAGAGTTGAATAGTAAAAAGACTAGAGCCTCAGACTTGAACTATTTTGGCGCGACGAGCTTTCCCTACTGTACTGATAACGTCAATTAGCATTTTTAAAGCAATACCTTTTCCTGGACAAATACGCCCAGCATGGCGATCGCCGACGGAATTGAAGCCCATGTGGAAGGGACATAAATTCTCTCGCTGTGGATTGAAATCATAGGCTGTAGAACCCCAGAAATTTTCACTCAGCATTCCTAACAGCATGGGAATTAAGATTTTAGTGCCAGCGGGAAAAGTTCTATCTTTACCAGTCATGCTTACAGTAAAAGGCTCGGTAGCAACTCGATGAGACGCACTTACAGGCATAAAAAGACGACCGCATTCTAAGAGGAAAAGCTCGACTGCTTTAGGGTTATCGAGGTCGAGAGCATCCCAATGAGCTACAACATCAGTTTTCTCTGTTTCACGACCCTGATAGTCTGGGAGAGATTGAGATCCCATTGCCGTTCTACCCAGATGTAAGGGACCCTGCAACCCTGCAATGCTCATGACCGAAACCATAAGCTTTGCCAGTTCGCGACGGGTCATATTGTTGTATTCAGGATTATTTTCGGTGAAATTAGCTAAAGCGGTCGAATTTTCGTAGATAGTTACAACCTGTTCGATTAGTTCGGGAATCTTACCAAACCCTGCCAGATTGAGGTTCTCTAAAATACTGCTGCCAGCAAAATAGTGCAGTGTTCCTCTGCTGGTGTAATGTAAATTAGTCAAAATGCTAATTTCTGCGGAGTCTGGGTCGATGCCAAAGAGAACATAGTGGAGATACCGCACCATAAAACCCATCCAGCCACGGCGATCGTCGGTAAAGAAAGCCTCTCCCATCCCATGGGGCATACTTAAATAGTCCGCAGCCAAATTTTCCAGTAGTTGTCGAGCTACTGCATCTTGTTGTCGAGCGATCGCAGCATCATTAATTAGATAATCATTCATACACTTGCGAAAGGCATGATGATCTCCTCCTCCAGCCTCGCGATCGCCTAGAGAGATAAGAAATACATTTCTGCCACCGTCATCTACTCCCGCAGCATGATCTTTACTTAGTATTGTTGTGCCTAAACGCCAGGTACGAGCTTGAGGTGAAGTAAGAGCGGTTTCCAGGGTTTGAAACTCTCCCAGAACGACTTGTCCCGCACAGCAAAAATTCGAACCCAAGGCTTGACGTTGGGTATCTAAATACACTGGATTATTGCCACTTATGCCTTCAATAAAGCTAATCAACGGTATAAATGTCTTACTCAGCCATTTCTCTGGGTTTTGCAAAGCCCAAACCTGAAAATTATGCAGTAACTTTGCCATATATCTACTAATATTGCTCTCAATGCATACATAATTACGCTCTAAAACAGTTAAAATATGCTGAGAAATATTCCTCTTTTAGTTGGATTACAACTATTAAAAGAAGGAATCGAGAATAAGTAGAGAATATTTTTGCAGTAGCTAGATTACAGCGTCATCAACTACTTGAGCGATCGATAATGAAGACGTAGGAGATTTTAGTTACATCGATTAACAACTAAGCAACAATTAGTCATGTTTCGTGATGTCATTTAACCTAGAGAATTATACCCAGAGCTTACGTTAAAGTGATAAGGTCGGGGGTCAACAAAAAAGTATGAACACAACAAAAGATATTTTAATCGTTGGCGGTGGCACTATTGGTTTGGCGATCGCGATCGAGTTAAAACGTCATGGGGCAAAAGTCACTGTAATTAGCAAAGATTTTGTCCAGGCTGCGGGAAATGCCGCAGCAGGAATGCTCGCGCCCATGGCAGAGAAATTGACCTCTAAGGCGATGCTAGAACTTTGCTTGCGATCGCGCTGGCTTTATCCTGAATGGACGCAAAAACTAGAAGAATTAACGGGAATAGATACGGGATACCTACCCTGTGGTATTCTCGCTCCTGTCTATGAACAGCCAACATCGATTGCCCCAGACGAAAGTGCGATTTGGCTGGATCGAGAAACAACCAAAATATATGAACCAGGATTGAGCGATCGCGTGGTCGGCAGTTGGTGGTATCCCGAAGACGGGCAGGTAGATAATCGCTGTTTAATGCGATCGCTACTACAGGCGGCTCAAACATTAGGGGTAGAAATTAAAGAAGGGGTGACGGTTAAAGCAATCCAGCAGCGTCAGGGTAAGGTCAATGGAGTCCTCACCGACATTGGTTTGCTCGCAGCAGATCGCTATGTTTTGGCGGCGGGTTCGTGGTCTGGGCAACTCCAGCCCATACCAGTACGTCCCGTCAAAGGACAGATGCTATCTTTAAAAATGCCCCAACGTCTGCATCAGCCCTATCCCCTACAGCGGGTGTTGTACGGAGAGGGAGTTTATTTAGTCCCCAGACAGGATGGCAGGTTGATTGTCGGAGCGACAGTTGAGGAGGTAGACTGGACGCCATTTAATACTCCCAAGGGCATTCAAAGCTTGCTAAACAAAGCAACCGAACTCTATCCCGCCGTAGCAGACTGGCAAATAGAAGAGTTTTGGTGGGGTTTTCGTCCTGGAACTGTCGATGAATTGCCAGTTTTGGGACGTAGTGCCTGTGACAATCTCTTTTTGGCTACGGGACACTATCGCAACGGTATTTTACTTGCACCAATTACCGCCTCTTTAATTGCAGATTTAGTTTTAGAACAGAAATCAGACCCCTTACTAGCAGAATTTAGCTATCAACGTTTTTACCAGCCCAAGCCTATGACTTCCATCAGCAGCCCCAAACTTCCCCTACAGATAGAATCTAACGATCGCGCATCTCTCCCTGTTTCCTCTACTTCTTTCCTGGGAGCGATCAACGATCCAGACAAGCTGGTAATTGCGGGCAAAACGTTTAATTCTCGTTTGATGACGGGGACGGGTAAATATCCCAGCATGGCAGCAATGCAAGACAGCGTAGCGGCTAGCGGGTGTGAAATCGTTACCGTGGCGGTGCGGAGGGTGCAAACCAAAGCCCCAGGACACGAAGGGCTAGCGGAAGCTTTAGACTGGAGTAAAATTTGGATGCTGCCCAACACCGCAGGCTGCAAGACAGCAGAGGAGGCGATTAGAGTCGCCCGTCTAGGAAGGGAAATGGCTAAATTGTTAGGGCAAGAAGACAATAACTTTATCAAGTTAGAAGTGATTCCCGATGCTAAATACCTGTTACCCGATCCCATCGGTACCTTAGAAGCCGCAGAAAAGCTGGTGAAAGAAGGCTTTGCCGTCTTACCCTACATCAACGCCGATCCTCTACTAGCAAAAAGATTAGAAGAGGTTGGCTGTGCTACCGTAATGCCCTTGGGTTCTCCCATCGGTTCGGGACAGGGCATAAACAACGCGGCTAATATTCAAATCATTATTGAAGAGGCAAACGTTCCTGTAGTAGTAGATGCGGGAATTGGTACTCCTAGCGAGGCGGCCCTGGGAATGGAAATGGGTGCAGATGCCTTGCTGGTTAATAGCGCGATCGCCCTAGCCCAAAATCCAGTCGCCATGGGGCGGGCAATGGGGTTGGCAGCCGAAGCAGGGAGACTTGCTTATCTATCGGGTAGAATCCCCGTCAAACAATACGCCAGTGCTAGTTCTCCTTTGAGTGGAACGATAAGTTAAAAGTTTGATAAGCTAATTATCGGCAAAATAAATAAACCAGCAATAAATTGCGATCGCTACTCTTAGTATCTAGTCATTGATACTTTGATTATTGGAAGAGGAATTTTTCTGAGGAATATACCGTTTTAAATCCTCTGGTACATTAAATGCTTCGTCTAATCCTAAAACACCATTCCAATTAGTTGACTCATCCCAATCTATGTATTCGAGGTTAGCACCTGAGAGGTTAGCACGAACGAGGTTAGCACCTGAGAGGTTAGCGCTAAAAAGGTTAGCACCTAAGAGCTACCCCTGTTAAGGTGAGCAATTGTACTAGTCAAAACTGCCAGAAATGCGATGCCTTCGGCTAGCTCCGCAATCGCGATCGATGGCATTCTAAAAGAAACTTGGTAATCAGA
>JBCDCO010000090.1:0-19016 GCA_039181635.1 Cyanobacteria bacterium P01_G01_bin.19
GATATCGCTACGGGTAATAATTCCCAAAAGCTTGTAGCCTTCGGTAACGGGAAGACGGGAGAGTTGATATCGATCCAGTAGATACAAAACATCTGCCAAAGAAGTGTCAGCACATACGGAAATAGGCTGAGGAGTCATAATATCTTTGAGCAAACCATGACTAGTTTGACTGCTATCTTTGGGAATATCCGACTGTGTAATAATGCCCACTAGCTTGCCATCTTCAACTACAGGAAAACCCCGATGATGAGAACGAGACATCGCTTGAATGACTTCTGGGAAAGTCAAATGGCTGGGAAAAGTCTCTACTTCTGACTGCATCACATCATCCGCCGTTAACTCTGACATAAAATCATTTTGAGGATGTGCGTCATTAATTTCAATACCGCTGGCTTCCAATAAGTGTTCGTATAGAGAACCTTGAGAAAAACTTTCCGCCACTAAATAAGCGATCGCCGAACTAATCATTAAAGGCAATACCAGATTAAAATCAGCAGTCATTTCAAAAATAATGATGATTGCCGTGACAGGTACTCTAACTACTGCCGTAAAAAATGCAGCCATGCCTGCAAAAGCAAAAGTATATGGCGACTCGGAATGAATCAGCGCCACTTCAGCAATGCCAACCAAATACCCCAATGCCGAACCCAGTACCAACGCAGGGGCAAATAGTCCTCCTGGGGCGCCCGCACTATAGGCCAAAATAGTGAGACAAAACTGAGCGACAAACACCAAAGCCGTAGTTTGCCAAGTAAATTGTCCTGCGATCAACAGTTCTCTTAACCCAGCATTATCTTGAAAAAAAGGTGGGAGCCAAGCGACGATTAACCCTGAAATTAGCCCAGCCATCCCGATGCGAACAGGTATGGGTATTGGCAAACTGCGACCAAACTTCATTCCCTGAATAATTGCGCGATTAAAGACTCCGCCTAAAATTCCTGCCAGAATACCTAAGATAACGTAAAAAGGAATTTCAGGAATCGCAAAACTACCTCGACGAGCTGAATCAATGACGGCTAAAGGTACATTGAGATCTGTCGAACCTAAGATGCGCGAAACCACAGCCCCTGTAAAAGATGCCGCGATCGCAGTTTCTAGGGTTAAGCCAGAAATATCTCGCATTAACTCTTCTACGACGAATAATACTCCTGCGATCGGTGTATTAAATCCTGCTGCCAAACCCGCTGCTGCCCCCGCTGCAATCATCTGACGACGATTGGTCGGAGAGTTAGGAATCCAACGACTTACCTGTGCTCCCAAAGCCGCGCCGATATGTACGGTGGGACCCCGACGACCAAGGGTAAAACCCGCTCCGACAATCAAAATAGTGGCGGTGGTTTTGACTAAAGCCGTCCGTAGATTGAGCACGACAGGATATTTTGCCAATGCCGCCTTTACCTGGGGAATTCCCCCTCCTGCTGCCGAGGGGGATAATAGCTCGATAATAGTCCCTGCCAAAGTTCCACAAACCAGACCTATTAAAGGCAGAACAAACCTAGCTCCCGTAATGTTAATGGTTTTGATGCGCCATCCCCCCAGCCAACCAATGCCATGCTTGAGCATTACCGCAGCCAAAGCCGAAAATAAACCAATTAAACAGGCTTCTAGCAAAGCATAGCGATCATCTAGAGAACTACTTGCCAACCATGAAGATAAGCCCAATCTAGCAAGCAGTTTTTTCATTACGCGCGACCAATATCTTTGTCAGAATCTTTGTCAGAACAATTTGACCCGTTTATTATCTATCCTAAACCTCAACCTGCCAGTTCATAACCCCAATTTTACGGTAGTCAGAGTTTATTCATTCACCTTGGGGAAAACGCTGCCACAAATCTGTCCCCTGTCTTAAACTTTGGTGGTTGCCATTACCCAAAATCAAATGATCTAGTATGGGAATGTCTAAATATCGTGAGCCCTGAAGTAATTGCTCCGTTAGGTAAATATCTTCAGAAGAAGGTTCGAGATTGCCAGAGGGATGGTTGTGAGCCACGATCAATCTGGTTGCTCCTTGCTTGACTGTTTCGCGAAAAATTTCGCGGGGATGTATCAATGTCTCGGTAGCGGTGCCAATCGTCAAAATTTTGGTCGCCAATAGACTATTTTTGACGTCTAACATCAAAACTGCAAAACGCTCTTGACTTTGCCACATCAAATCGTTACTCAAAACAGCGGCGGCGGCAGTGGGACTGTCTACCTTGACTTTTTCGTCTGGCTTAAATTTAAAAGTTCGCTTGCCCAATTCTACTGCCGCTATAATCGTTGCTGCTTTAGCAGGACCGATACCAGGAATTTTCATTAGCTCGCGGGGATTGACCTCCCGCAATACATCCAAAGGAGCGCGTCGATAAGCTCCAAGTTCTTGAAGTAGATGTTGAGCCAAACCGACAGCCGATAGCTTGCCCTTGCTTTGTCCCGTACTAATCAAAATGGCTAATAATTCTGCCTCAGAAAGATTCTTTGCTCCTACTGCCATCAATCTCTCACGAGGGCGTTCGCTAGGAGGCAAATCGCTGATTCTAAGGCTATAGGTCATGACAAAAAAAGATCTTTAAAACATGTATGTAACATAAATATAGCCTAACCCAAGGTAACAAGCTATCAATCCAAATTTTTGATCAATTCCACCGCATCGCGATCGTCGATTTCATTAAAATATACTTTGACTTTTTCCTCAGAGGCAGTGGGCAATTTCTTACCTGTAAAATCGGGATGAATCGGTAATTCTCTATGTCCGCGATCGACTAATACTGCTAATCTGATTACTTCGGGTCTACCATACTCGATAACGGCATTAAGTGCGGCACGGATAGTACGACCCTTATAAATAACATCGTCCACCAATACTACGGTTTTACCTGTCAAATCTAAAGGAATTTTAGTTTTGGCTGGAATGCGAGTGCGAATCTTATCGAGGTCGTCGCGATAAAAAGTAACGTCGATCGCTCCTAGAGCAATACTGGTTTCCTCTAACAGCTCTATCTGTTTTGCCAGCAAGTTAGCTAAAGGTACGCCTCTAGTGTAAATGCCCAATAAAACAATATTTGATAGATCGCCAGATGTTTCAATAATTTGAGAAGCTAATCGATTTATGGTGCGGCGAATCTCTTCAGCAGACAATATTGTAACTACTTGGGCTGGCATTGTTGTATCTAGAGCAAACGATCGCTTGCTATGGTATTTACGGATTAATTATATAGTCCTCCTGTTGGCTGGGGATAGAATTTATGTTGAGTGTGAATTTAAAAGAAAATAAATAATTAAATGAAGCATAGCTGCAAGTTTTTTGGCAGTCGTACGTATGAATTGGTAATCAGTAATTTATCGAATTTATTATTACCCAGAAATACTCATGCAGCTAATTTACCGAGGCATTAAATATACAGCCCAAAAACAAGAGATGACAAGAGCAACAGCTCTTGAAGTTCCATCTACTTCATCTGGCGATCGCGCTCGTTCTTTAGACAAACATTTGGCTGGTAGCAAAGACAATAATAAGGTCATTCAAATCAAACCAATTCACTACTATACCTATCGCGGAGTAAGCTACACTAAAAATTTAATTTTTGATACTCATACAAATTCTTTACTCGATATCGATCGCCAATGAAACTTGGCTCTTCACCAGGTAGGATGTGAATAAATATTAAGATTGATTTTTTATTAAATGAACGCATATTCTGTTTTAAGCCAAACTCAACGTGAGTGTGTGGGCGATGGTGAATTTAAGACTATACTGACGAACAATACACAAAAGACCTTGGTTTTACTTTGGTCGCAGTTAGGAGATTTTGATAATTTGGAATATGCCTGGTGGCTCAAACGGGAATCAGCCAAATTACAAGCCAAGAATATTATTGTTAAGGCAATCGGTATTGGCGATCGCGCTGCTGGGATTAAATTTTGCGAGTATACAGATTTTCCTGTTAATAATCTATACGTCGATCCGACTGCATCATTGCATCGGGAATTAGGGCTATATCAGGGACTAACTCTCAAGTTTCCGTTTTTGTCGCCCAAAAATAACGCTTTTATCAATTTAATATTGATGTGTGCGGGAATCGGTAGTCCAGGAACTCTATCAGAAGTATTTCGAGGCTATAAAGGCGATCGCAATGCGCCTCAACTGATTGCTAACGAGGAAACGATTGAAGATACTCCATTGCCAAATATCAAGGGTTCTTTCTTTAAACTAGCAGGAGGCGAAAACTTTCAGCGTCCTTTTGAACTGGCTACCCTCAGACTGCGAAACATGACCGAGGTGTTGAGTAACTGGAATACTTATGTTCCCGATGCCAGCTACCTTACTCAAAGAGGGGGGACTTTTTTGTTTGACGAGTCTGGAAAATTACTTTACGAGCATCGCGATCGCAATATTCTGGGCTTTGCTGCCGATATGAGCAATCCGCTATCGTTTTTAAAAAGCTATAAGCCCTAAGCTATAAGCCATAAGCCTTTAAATTGATTTTAGTTCCAATTATCTAAAAAAGAACCCTGGCTGATACCAATCAGCCGTCGATATTGAATTACTGCTTCGGTTTCGCTCAATCCTGCCACGATATCAACTGCCATTCTGATTTTTTCAGCGGTCATTTTAGTTTTGCTGCCACACCTATCTTCAATCTCTAAAAACTCTCTGACAAAACGGGCGGGAATAAAGCTCAAGTCGCGATCGCGAATTGCTTCTAAATATATTTCAAACAGAGTTTTAATAATTCTTTTTTGTCCGTATCTTTGAGTTGCCAGACGCGGATCGGAAATAACATAAGACCAGACGATGCGCTGTAAAAACCTAAGTTCTTCCTCGCGATTGCGATTGTATTTGAGATAGCCGCGATCGCCATATTTGGTACTGAGAGAGACAGATTTGATATAAGTTTGAATTAGTTGAGAGCTAATCAGCTTTATCTGGGCTTTCTGTTCAAAAGAGCCTGGACGATATTGCCCTTTAAGGTTATAAGTAGCATCAAGAAAGTTTTGGAATCGGTGGGGATTGGCTTTTACTACCTTGGCTACTTTGTTGTGGGGAGATTCTCGCAGCCAAGCCGTTATAAAGCGATCAAATTCATCCCAGTCTGTTGCTAGTAATTCCAAAGGAATCAAGCCCGCTAGATAGAAATCTTCTAAATCGTGAACGCTGTAGGTAATATCATCGGCAAAATCCATGATACTAGCTTCGATCGACTGAGTTTGTTTATCTTGTGGTCTGGCAAATTCTAATGCATGGCGATCTTCTTGATAAATTGAAAATTTGCGGTGCTTTTTGCTTCTAACATCGGGCGATCGCAACCAAGGATATTTAAGCACGGCATTCAAAGTTGCTCTAGTTAGGTTCAACCCGTAATAATCAATCCGATGAATTGCCAACCGTGTCAGAATGCGAAACGATTGGGCATTGCCTTCAAAACCGTCTGATAACCCCGCCTTAACCGCACATTCATCTAATTGTTCCTCCGCCGTATGACCAAAGGGAGGATGCCCCAAATCGTGTGCCAAGGCAGCCGACTCGACTACGTCTGGATCTATGCCGCCAATTGCATCGGCAATGTCGGGCTGTTCGGCTACCAATCTTTCCGCCAACCTTCTGGCTACCTGGGCTACCTTGAGAGAATGGGTCAGACGATTGTGAAATACATGACCCTCTTGGGGAGTGACTACTTGAGTAATTTGAGCTAAACGCCGAAACGCAGAAGAATACAAAATGCGATCGCGATCAACTTGAAACGATTTGCGCGTGTCTCCTGGTTTATCTCCTTTATTGTTAAATGGCGTATTTTGCCTGTGATGTCTTTCCCACATATAGGATCTGCATTTAAAAAGACGTACCGTCATCCACGATAGTACGCCTTAACAAAACTTTTAGCCTTAATTTGGGTGAAAAATTATAAAATTTCTAAATCCCAGGTAGAATTAAACTTGATTTTCCCTTCCTCGACCAATTGCCAAGCGGCTTCTTTAAGAGTTCGATGAGAAAACTGCGTTTCGGTTCCTAAGTTTAGCCCTAATTCATGCAGACTCATAGGTGCCTGTCGCTCTTTCAATTCAGCTAAAAGCAAATCTCTTGCTTGCACTACCCCTTCGACAGTAGATAATTTCATTTTTTTGTTATAAATTTAGAATTGAAATAGGGAAATCCCCAATACCATATTTAGCGTTTAATGAGATCGCATATTAGTTTTAAACGCTACCCATAGTGCCGTATACCATTATGCAATAAGAATGGCAGAATAGACAAAAAATAAAAGTTTTTTTAGAGTTGCATTATTGTTCTATGACTTATGCGATCGCCAATAATTATCTGCGATCAGCAAAGGCTGTAAACTATCTAAATTTTTTATCCATACGAAAAATTACTGATAAATGTCAAAAAGAGCGATCGCATTGTCAAACAAATACTGAATTTTAACTGAGGTTCGATTCTTATTTTGCTGCTTATAATCGTAAGCGAATATTTGGTCGATCGATAAATATGATTACTCAGTGCCTCAATCCTTCTTGTCTTCACGTTAATCTTACAGATAACAAGCAGTGTGAGAAATGCAATTCTACATTGCTGCTTATGGGTAGATATAGAGCTATTAGCCTTCTGGGTCAAGGTGGTTTTGGTAGAACTTTTTTGGCGATCGACGAACTAAAACCATCCAAACCCCGTTGCGTAATCAAGCAATTTTTGCCTGAAGTAAAAGGGAAAAATGCCATCAAGAAAGCTACTGAGTTATTCGAACGAGAAGCCGCCCGTCTTGACGAACTAGGCAAGCATCAGCAAATACCAGAATTGCTAGCATTTTTTAATCAAGAAGATCGTAAGTATTTAATTCAAGAATTTATTGATGGAGAAGATCTATACAAAGAGCTGCAAAGAGCTGGCGTATTTAGTCAGGCTAAAATCGAAGAACTATTGCACGACTTATTATCAGTTTTAGATTTTGTTCACCAAAACAATGTAATTCATCGTGACATCAAGCCCGAAAATATCATTAGAAGAAAGAAAGATAATAAATTAGTTTTAGTTGATTTTGGGGCGGCAAAAGAGACGATCGCTGGCAACACTTCTGTAGTCGGTACAATTATTGGTTCGGCAGCATATATCGCTCCCGAACAAGCAGTAGGAAAAGCCAAATTCGCCAGCGATCTCTACAGTTTAGGTGCTACTTGTTTGCACTTACTGACAGACATAGAACCTACCGAACTATTTGACGTTGCCGAGGGAGAATGGATTTGGCGCGACTATCTTCAGGATAATGAAATTGATTATGAGCTGAGCCGTGTCCTAGACAAATTAGTAGAGGGTGCAACAAAAAGACGCTTTCAATCTGTGAGTGAAGTGTTAGAAGTTTTAGGGGGCAATACCAACCCTAATTCTCCGAGTAATGCCGTTCGGCAATCTAAGAAACCTCCTTTGCCTTATAGATCCAGAAACAGATCTATCAGAAAGCCTAATAATAGATCCAAAGGAATCAAAAAGCGTCCTCAAAAATTAGAACTAAAGATCGTTGAATACGATTACAAAACCATCTCCAATGATGCTTGTCTCATTTTGGGCAAAACTTCTAGTTCTCCTACGCGGAGTCACCATGCAAGAGCAAAGTATATTACCTTGAATTTGGCTAAAGACATCACTCTAGATTTAATTGGCGTTCCTGGTGGAAAATTTTTGATGGGCTCCCCCGATAAAGAGTTAGAAAGGGAGAAAGAAGAAAGTCCTCAACATCGAGTTTCCATACGTCCTTTTTTGTTTGGCAAATATCCTGTTACTCAAGCCCAATGGCACGCAGTTATGGGAACTAATCCCGCGAAGTTTGCCGATCCAGACGTTGCCAAAAGTAAAAAACCAATAGAGAGAGTATCTTGGTTTGACTCTATTTTATTTTGCGAAAAACTGTCGCAAAAGATCGGTCGAGAGTTTAGACTTCCAACTGAATCGGAATGGGAATATGCTTGTAGAGGAAAAACAACTGGACCTTTCCATTATGGCTTGACTATTGGTACTGGATTGGCTAACTACAATGGGGAAGATGCTTATGGATCTGGATTTGAAGGAGAAAATCGCGCCATAACGACAGACGTCGATAGTTTTTCTCCCAACGTGTTTGGTCTATACGATTTGCATGGCAATGTAGCAGAATGGTGCGCTGACAGTTGGCACGATAACTATAATGATGCCCCAACAGATGGTACGGCTTGGACTAGCAAAAATCCCAAGGATGCCCGCGTTCTTAGGGGTGGTTCTTGGTTACATTTACCAGGATCTTGTCGTTCGGCACAGCGAATCAAATCAGATCCTAAAATTAAGTCCGATGCGTTTGGCTTTAGGATCGCGGCAAGTATTTGAGGCGTGAAGAAAAAAGTATTTTTCTAACATTATCTTGAATTTAAATAAGAAACTCTGCTGCTGATGACGTGGAATTTTGCAGGTTTTCTAAGATTTGATTGGTGATATATAAAATCAAATTAAATTTAATAGATAGCCATGTCTCAAGTAGCCCAAAATCGCGATCGCGAGTTGTTTCAAATTTTGGTAGCAGTAGCTTGGATTGATGGAGAAGTTCAAGCTGAAGAACAAGAATTTTTAGCCAAAATAGCAGCCGAACATAATATAGAAGTTACGGAAGATTTATTGAGCAAACCTCCAATTTCTTCCAACACAGAATACTACGACTTACTGAGAAGCTATCTTGGTTCAAATCCCGATCCTGAAGATTATAATAATTTGCTTTCAGCCGTAAGCAGCCTGATTTATAGCGATGATGATATTGCGACAGAAGAAGCTTCTTTATTGAATCAGATTCAAAGTCTCGATCCTAACAATTCATCGAATAATTCTACCTTTGATAAATTGCTCGGCAAAATTCAGAAATTATACCAAAAGGGAGTCAAAAAAGTCTAACAATAAATCGTAAATCATAAATTAAAAATTACTCTGTTTGTAACTTGGCGATCACTCGATATTCAGTTTGAAAAGCAGCAACTAGACGAGCATAAATAGGCAGTATTTCTCGATATTTAGCCGTGTTGCTTGCAATAGGCTGATATAGCTTATCCGATTCGCTTTTTATTTTAATCTGGGTCAAATCTGCCAGTTCGCCTAAGGCATATCGTCCTAAAATGGCTGCGCCCAAGCAAGAACTTTCATAGCTGGCGGGAATATTGACTCGGCGATCGCAAACATCCGCTAACATTTGACACCAAAGAGACGAACGAGCAAAACCACCTGCTGCATTAATACTTTCAACCTTACCCGAGATCGCTTCAACCGCTTCAAAGACGGAGTACAAATTGTAAATTACCCCTTCAAGTACGGCTCGAATTAGATGGGCTTTGTTGTGATGCAAACCCAAGCCAAAAAAACTGCCTCTAGCATTAGCATCCCATAACGGCGATCGCTCTCCAGTTAAATAGGGATGAAAAATCAAGCCTTCAGAACCTGGAGGAATTGTATTGGCGATCGCCGTCAAAATGTCGTAGGGATCTTGCTGTAATAGTTTGGCAGTATTGATTTCCACATCAGCTAACTGCTCTTTTAGCCAGCGCAAGACAATTCCACCGTTATTTGTCGCTCCTCCCACTACCCAATAATCTTTAGTTAAGGCATAGCAAAATAAACGCCCTTCAGGATCGGTTTGAGGCTGTTTAATAGTTGTTCTTACCGCACCACTCGTACCCATGGTGATTGCTAATTTACCAGGGGCGATCGCTCCCAAACCCAGGTTTGATAAGACTCCATCATTTGCCCCGATAACCACAGGAGTATCTACAGCAATACCCATCTCTGCCGCATATTTTGGCTGCATAGTCGAGAAAGCCTGGGTAGTCGGTACGATTTGAGATAGATTCGATTTAGTAATACCTGCAATAGATAATGCCTCTGCATCCCAGGCTAGCTGGCTAGAATTAAATAAGCCTGTGGCAGAGGCGATCGAATAGTCCACCACATATTCTCTAAATAATTGCCAGAAAACATACTCTTTGATCGAGATAAACTTTGCTACTTGTTGCCACAAATCCTGGTTTTCTTCGCGCAGCCATATCAACTTTACGAGGGGAGACATAGGATGAATTGGCGTGCCAGTGCGAGCATAAATTTGCCGTCCCTTATCTTCTTGTTTTAATCGATCTGCATATATAGCACTACGATTATCTGCCCAGGTAAAAATGGGCGTCAGCGGCTTGCCGTGATCGTCAACTGCAATGAGACTGTGCATTGCCGTGCTGAAAGACAGGCAGAGAATTTCAGACTGCTCGATTCCACTGCAGCTTAAGGCTTGTTTTACCGTATTAATAACAGCTTGAAAAATTGTATCGGGATTTTGTACTGCTGCACCTTTAACGGGAGCGTTTAAAGGATAGCTTACTGCATGCTGGGCGATCGCTCTATTTTGCAGATCAAACACAACTGATTTAGTATTAGTCGTGCCAATATCAACACCAACAACATATTTACTCATTACGTCCTACCTCAAAGACTGGCAAAAAGTCTATTTATTAAGCATACGATTCGCCTCATCGGGTTTTAGTCTTTGCATATTTTGAAAATTTTCTACCTGTTTTAAATGGCTTCTTGCTTCAGAATAGTTGCTGATGCGGATCAAAAGCATATTCTCGTAGACTGCATCTTCTGGCTCGACAACTTCCAGAAAAATTTCTTGCAGCTTTTTATTTTCAATATCGTTTTCCAAGTATCTTAAAAAAGCATCTCTTTTCCACTGGCGCACAGTTACCAAACACCATTGTCCAGAAGTAGCCAGGGGTCGATCGGTGGTTTCCATATCTTCACTTAAAACTACAGTAATATCTCAAACACGAGCGGATAGATCGTGCTTTATAACCATACTGCTATTTAACATGGACAGGCCAATAATCGCGGCGATCGCGATACTATAAATCGGTCAAAACTGTCTGACGCAAACGAATTGAGATAAGAGGTAACAACTTTCCATCAATCTTGAAACGGATATGGAAAGCCTGTCTTGTCTCTAAAAATTGAAGCTGTGGCTTCAAAATGCCATAAATCTCAAGCGATAGCGATCGCTATTCTTAGTTAAAGACATCACTTTGGACTGACTCCACTACTTGCTCTGCTAAAGAAAAAGGAAGTTCTTGATGATGAGATGTAATACCGTGACCGATTCCCGCGACTAAACCTAGAATTGAAGGAAGTATAAAAGATGCCAAGTTTTTCATTGATATTTTTGTCTTATTTGGTTCTTTCTAAGATGGCATTCGGAGAAAAGGTATTTTGTAGCAAAACTTACGAAAACTCAAAGTTTATGCATTTTACACATATAAAAGATTGAATAATTGCAAAACACACCTTACTTCGGAACGATATAATTCTTAATGTGTGCCAAAGCTTGTTCCTTATCAACTCAGATACAAGTGGTTTTACGATCCAATCGAACTGTTTAATCTCTTTTTATACTTAATGAATATAATTACCAATCTACTCTTTCCCAAATCGAAAAATAATAAATCTGATTCTGAAGCAGCAAATGGACTTCCTGTCTTAGATAGAAATCCTCGCGGTATTCACATCAAATCAGCCCCAGAAATTGAGAAAATGAGACGCTCGGCAAGAATTGTCGCCACAGTACTCAAAGAAATTCAGTCGATTACCAAACCAGGAATGACTACGGCGGATTTAGATGAATACGCCGAACAGCGTATTAGAGAGATGGGTGCAACCCCAAGTTTCAAAGGCTATTATGGTTTTCCCGCCTCGATCTGCGCCAGCGTTAATAACGAAGTGGTGCATGGTATTCCAAACAAGAAGGTAATTCGCCGTGGAGATGTTTTAAAAGTGGACACGGGTGCTTTTTACGATGGGTTTCATGGCGATTCCTGTATCACGATCGCCGTAGGTAAAGTGTCCCAAGATGCAGAAAAACTAATTAAGGTAGCTGAAGAGTCTTTATACAAAGGAATAGAACAGGTTAAAGCTGGAAATCGTCTGCTAGATATTGCAGGAGCGATTGAAGACCATGTGAAAGCTCATGGATACAGTGTAGTGGAAAACTATACTGGGCATGGCGTGGGAAAAAATCTCCATGAAGCACCGTCTGTATTTAATTACCGCACTAAATGGATGCCCAACGTAAAACTAAAAGCGGGTATGACTTTGGCGATCGAACCAATCTTAAATGCAGGTTCTAAACATACCAGAGTATTGCGCGATCGCTGGACGGTAGTAACAGTAGACAACAATCTATCAGCCCAGTTCGAGCATACTGTACTGGTTACTCAAGACGGTTATGAGATTCTAACGGATCGTAATTTCTAGAAAATTCTTGTTTAGTAAAGCAGCAATTCATCCAAAGCGATGCCTTCGGCTAGCTTCGCAATCGCAACATCAGGGAAAGCTAGTGGTGAAATATTCCCTGATGTATATTCTTCAACTAAAGCGTAATTATTATTGTTTACCTGAGTATGGACAATTAGTTTTTTATTAACTAAATCGATTACCCAATATTCAGGAATCCCGTTGCGAGCATAGGTAATAATTTTTTGATTTAAATCTTTCTTCAATGTTCGATTGGATATCTCAATCAGCCAATAAACATCTTGGGGATAGGGATGACGATTTTTATATTTATTTTCAGGTAATTTTACTACGGTTATATCTGGCTCTGGCTCGCTATTATCCAAGGTAATTGGCTGAGCTTGTATTATCTCTGCTATTTTGTTCAACAACTGTCTTAAATATTTAACTACAGATCGATTTGTGTAACTATGCTCAATTCCCTCTGGACTCACTTCTATAATCTCCCCTTCCAAAAATTCAACTGGCTTTCCTTCCAAAAATCCAGAATCAACTAGTTTGTGCCATTCATCGATTGACCATTTGTAGGTAGTTAAAGTCATAGATCCTCTCTGAGCGGTTGCGTAAAATTATTTAACTGTTACTACAATTATCTCTACATTTTCGATTGAGCTATGCTAAACTCGACTGCTTTTTTACAATTTTCACCCCCTCGGTCGTAATAGACAAGTCCGAGACATTGCCAAAGCCGTTTTATTTTTAGCAAATAGCGATCGCTCTAGCTGGATTACAGGAGTTGTTTTACCTGGGAATGAAGGCGTTACCGTAGGAAGAAATTAAGTTTTATCAAAGGCGATCGCTCGATGCTTTAAGAACGCTTGACTTGACTGATAGTCTTGGCTTGTCCTTGTAATTCGATTAATTTCTGTACTGTTTGCTTGAATATTTCTACTTGTTCAGTATTTGGTTGAGTTTGCTGCCATGCTGCTCTTGCCATCAGGCGATCGCACCACCGATCAATCTTTTTAATTTGACCAACATCAAAACCCAGGCGACTGACTAATATGATTGCGTTTCCCGCAACAATATCCCCCAAGGAAAGAAGATCGCCACCAAAGTAATTTTCGTCTGCTAATAACTCTCCTAAGAACTTGAGTATTCGTTTAATTTTGCGTTTAGCTTGCAATAGCTTCGGAGAATTTTCCGTCTCTCCTATTAATGGAATAACCAAAGAAGATAGTTCATTGTTGGCCACCATTTGCGCCATGCGTACTTTGGCTAACTGAGGCGCATCTTGAGGCAGCAAAGCATGTTCGGGATATTTGCATTCTAGATAGTCTAAGATTGCTAGAGACTCGATGACTCGCAAGCCATCATCAACAATTACGGGTACATGATGAAAAGGGTTAAGCTGCAAGAACTCTGGTTTGAATTGTTCGCCGTCTTTGAGGCTAATTATTATTGGCGTGAATGGTATCTCTTTCTCTAGCAAAGCAATCCAAACGCGACGAGATAACGGTGACAGGGGATGATAATAAAATTCAAGCATAGTATTGATGGCTAATTTTTGATGCTGATAAATAAAAACCAGTCAGTATCTCTGTTCTCGGTACATTTGAATTTCATAAGTCTGTAATGGAAAACTAAAACTGAAGGTGACTTGAAAAAGTTATTCTATTGTCACGATCTCGATTCTAAAAACCGATCGGTCTTTTAAAAGACAAAAAATTTTAGCTTGTATTTTTCCTCGATTGGACTAAAGACAAATACAGTCGGTAACAAATTCCATGAACTTACTTATATTTCTAAGACTGGTTCGAGACTTTGTCGAATATAGCTTTGCAGGTGGGCGATCGCTCTTCTCATATGAATGGGATTTCGCTCCAGCTTGCTCATCATCATTGCTCCTTCAATATTACAAATAATTATGGTTGCTACAGTATCGGCTTCTACAGATGGTTTCACTTCTCCTCGTTTGATTCCTTTGTCCACGATACGGACAATTAAGCCCCGCCAAGAATCAATCGCTGCTAGAGCCCTATCCCTCAAAGGAGAATCTGTATCGTCAGTTTCAATCGCCGTATTTAAAATCGGGCATCCTCCCGCGATGGGCGGATTGTCGATATAGTCGAGATAGCTCGATATTAATGCCTCCAATCGGGCGATCGCATTACGTTTAGTTTTCACCACACTCCAAACTCTCTCACTTAAAAGACTTACCGAGTAATCAAATGCTGCCAAGGCTAACTCCTCTTTGCTGGCAAAGTGATTGTAGATACCTCCTTTTTTCAACCCCGTCGCTTGCATAATATCCGAGATAGAAGAGCCTGCATAACCTTTGAGGTTAAACAGTTCTGCGGAGAGGGACACGATACGAGCTTTGGTTTCTTGAGCTTTAGACATCACTAAAAGACCGATTGGTCTCTAAAATAGAATAATATAAAAGTGGATTCGTGGCAATCAAACAGTTATTAAAAAGAGTATCAATCCGCCCGTGTGTCTGGCTTTAAAATAGCTTAATTATTTTTGTTGACTTTTAAGTCAATTAATACTATATTACTAACAAGGGTTGGCAATTCCTTCAGACGACTTTAATTGGGGAACTAGGGCATTGTTTATACAATGACAATTCCCCTTTTTATTATTTTATTTATATTCAATACAAATCGATTGTTATGAACGCAACATACAAAGCGTCATACCATAAGGGTATAGTGCCGTTCGGGGTAACTTTGTCTAGCGTACTAGATAGCTGCACGCTGATATATGTAGAAGTAGGGGAAAATTCTAACAAAGTTTGGCGTGGGAGCTTGCTGAATGACGGCACTTTCTTGGCAGAGTGGGGCAGAGTGGGTAATAGTCTTCAATGGAAGCATCACTGTTTAGGTTCAGTTGCTCTAGCCAAAAGTAAATTTGAGCGCACTAAAAGACAAAAAATTAGAAAAGGGTACACTCCAGCCCAAATATTAGATGGAGATCTGACTACTACTAATGTTATCGAACCAGAAGAACTAGAGGCGATCGCCTCTAAACAAATCGAGCATGGTAGAGATCCTCGTTCTAAAGAATTAATTCGATATTTAGTCAAAAGTAATATCCATCAAATTACCTCCCAAACAGATATTAGCTACAACGCAGCTACAGGAGGATTTAGCACGCCATTGGGTATAGTGACTCCCAAAGCGATCGCTCAAGCCAGACAATACTTAATTCAAATTGCCGCAACCAGGAAAAGCAACAAATACAAGCTGCGCCAATTATTGAGTAAATATCTGCGTTTGATTCCCCAAAACTTGGGGCACAAGCTAGACGAATCGCAGTTTGCTTTGCCCCAAGAAATACAGCGTCAGTATGAAATCTTAAATGCCTTAGATGCTGCGGTAATAGTCGATTCTCAGCCCCAAGGCAAGGTGTTTGAATGTACTATCGAACGAGTGCCAGGAAGTACTGGAGAAGGAAAGAAAACCTTCCGCTGGATTAATAATTTGTATCAGTCTACGAGCAACCAAAATCACATTGCAGCTAAGTACAAGTTAAGACGAGTCTATAAGTTAAACATTCCTTCTATGGCAAAAGCTTTTACGGTAAAAGCACAGGAAATTGGCAACGTCAAACTCCATTGGCACGGTACAAAAGCGAGCAATCTTTTGAGTATTCTCAAGCAAGGTTTGATCATTCCTCCAGCCAACGCCGTTCAATGCACGGGAAGAATGTTTGGTAATGGTATATATGGCTCAGAACAGTCTACCAAAGCTCTCAACTATGCAACCAATTATTGGAATCCCTCTGGAGAAGATGAAGATCGGGTATTTATGCTCCTATGCGATTTTGCTATGGGGAAAGAATATCGCCCTCAATCCTATGGTCGCAATTTTCCCGCTAAAGGATATGACAGCACCTATGTTGCTCCTGGCGCAGCAAACACCATAAATCAAGAAAGCATTATTTATCATATCGACCAGGTAAACCTCAAATATCTCTGTGAGTTTAGTTGAGCTTTTTGATGAGTCAAACCATCTTAGAGATCGAATCAAAAATTATTGAATAAAGTTATGCAAATATCAAATTGTCCCGTTTGTGGTTTTTCTTTATCAGAATCCATAGATGAAAAAGAACTTTACTATTCACTTGGTATATGTGACTGTTGTGGATGTGAATACGGTCACGATGATATTGCGATTTATCGGAAATACTGGATCAGCGAAGGAGCGCCTTGGTTTGATAAAAAGCAACAGCCTAAAAATTGGAGTTTGGAACAACAGCTAAAAAATATCATTATCGATTGGGACAAGCGCAGGGTAAGTAATTACTACTAATTGAGTTATTGTTTACCTGCGGGACAATCATCGACCAGATTTAAGTAAGATTTCGTCTCCTTTCCCCAGGTTTCCGAATTGTACCAATGCTCGATCCAAATTTTGGCTTCATTAATGCGATCGGCATCAGCAGGTACTTTGCATAAATTTCTTATCGCTTCTAAGACTCGACTCTCTTTGCCTAGTTGCGGCGCCGTCAATACTCTCAAGTCGTTTAATACTGCTTCGCAGTTATCGGGAAAACCCTGTAAGGTATAGGGGAAAGCTCTCAAAATACTCTCTTTATTCTGTTCTAGTTTAGATATTAAGTCTACGCTAGACGAAATTTCTGCCAGACTGATTTCATTACAAAACTGTTCCAGTTTATTGGCTTGCGATACATTTTCATCCCCTAGTTTTTTTTCGCGCCTTGAGGAAGAGTAGTTATTAATCGCAAAAACTAGGGGAATCAATAAAGTAATTGCGGCTAAAGTTAGTAAGGAACTAAACTTCGTAATATTTTCTGTTGTTTTGATTTCGGTCTCATCAACAAGAGAAGTAGCATCTATTATTTCTGAATCGTTATCGGCAATGATTTTATCTAGTTCTGGCTTGATTTGCACGATTGAATTTACAGCAGAACTCCTCAAATCTGATTCTACATCGTCGATTTTTATGCTAGAAATAGATTTTTGTTTGGTCTCGGATTCTAAAATACTTTTGCTTTTGGCTATCCAATTTTGATTGAATATTTGTTGAAAAATCAAATTAGTTACTTTGAGATAATTTTCATCGATAACTACTATGTTGATATTCAGCAGCTCTTCTTGCTCTTTTGTCTGTTGCCAAGCTTTATTATTCGATAACAAAACATTTTCATATTCTTGAAGCAATAGTATGGGATTGCAGTTCTGATTGTTAAGCAATTTGTTTCTAATATCTCTGATATAAGATCCTAGTTTACTAGTTTGCCAATTTTTAATTAGAGCAGTTTCAATTAGTCGGTCGACAGCACTAGTTTCCATTCCCGAAGCAATATTAAAATTGGACTCGGCAAATATATGACCAATTTTTTTAGTTAAATAATTATCGCCTCCTGTCCAACCTAAAATACGGCTTAATAGCAATGAATAGTTAGCATATTTTTTTTCTAAGTGTAAAAATTTGCTGTTGTATTCTTCTAAAGCAATTAAAGAAATTAATTTGGTTTTTTGGGGTCTTAATTCACTCAAAAAGAAATTTACGGTATCTTGCTCGAGCCAGCCTTTTTGTACAGCTATAGAGCCAAATTTAAGTTTATTTTTCTTTTGCTCTGCTAGAATTGCTTGAATTTGTTCGTCGTTTAATAAATAAGCTTTTTTAAAATAATATCCTAGTGGGAATTTCTGTCCTTCATCTTTCATATCTTGCCATCGTTCGGCAAAAAAGCTCGCAGTTTGTGCTTTAATTACCTCTTGCAAGGCTAGAATTTCTCCCAATCTCATCTCGGTATATTGAGATTTTACTTCTAAAGCTTTTTCTAGCTGTTCTTCTGATACTAAGCCAGCATTTTGTAATAGTTTGCCAATTAGTAAAGTATTATTTTGATTAGGCATAATAATAAAATATTCAAAATATATAATTTTAAAAAATAATCAACATAATAATACTAGAAAACATTAAGTTGTTTTCTAAAGTTTTACTGTCCTTAATCCAAATCAGAGTTATTTAGTAGCTATTCCTCGATACATGTAGCCAATAACTTTAGGCAATTTGGGGGCGTAAAACTGTTCTATTATTACATTCTCAAATTTCTGCTCGATAATATTTTTAATATTGCGGTTGAGATGACAGCCGTCGGCTATAAGCTTCTGAATAGGGGTCAAGCGATTTTGCCACAGCTGGATATGATTATCTCGGCTTAAGCCATGCTCGATAAAGAAAAATTTTCCTGCTGGCTTCAACAATCGATATATTTCGGCGATCGCCTTATCTGCATTAGGAATACTGCACAATGTCCAGGTACAGACTACTGAGTCAAAGCTAGCGTCAGCTAGAGGAATACTCTCTCCATTCAAAACTCGATAATCTACAGTAATATCGGATTGGGCTATGCGAGAACTGGCTAATCTTTTCATGCCAAGATTAGGATCGATAGTAGTAATTTTTTGAACTGTTGAAGGATAGTAAGGCAGATTCAAACCCGTCCCAAATCCTATTTCCAGGACTTTTCCCGATACATTTTGTAAAAGTTGCTGTCGGTATTGTTTTAAATTTTCACCAGACATAGCAAAATCGATACAGTATGGAATGACCAAATTAGAGTAAAAGCCCATGATTTAAGTTCCTAGATAAGACAATCTCATAGTGTGGAATCAATATGGCTTAGAATAATTGCGATCTAAACTAATTCTCATTTCCCGAATAGCTATGCAGTTTCAAGAAATTGTTACCAAATTAGGTAAAGCAGCTAAAAATAACAGTCTCAA
>JBCDCO010000091.1:0-18916 GCA_039181635.1 Cyanobacteria bacterium P01_G01_bin.19
CTGAAGATCGCGATCGGTAATTGCCGTCAGGATTTCTGGAGTGGGAGAATTGGAAGTCATAGAAAATTACTTGGAAGTAACAAACTGTAGCCGTACTAAACTATAAATTTTTAATATACAGCACTTC
Source organism: Cyanobacteria bacterium P01_G01_bin.19 (assembly GCA_039181635.1). Classification (GTDB taxonomy): domain Bacteria; phylum Cyanobacteriota; class Cyanobacteriia; order Cyanobacteriales; family Xenococcaceae; genus Waterburya. The sequence continues at coordinate 128 of JBCDCO010000091.1, forward strand.
TCTTATCTCCATCACTTAACCAGACCATGAATGTTGTCAGTCAAAAAACCTTTAAATACCCATAGCGGAGATAGTGGCAAAGGTAATAATTCCACAGCCCAAAAAGGCAGATAATACGGCAATATAGAAAAATTCAGAAGAATATGCTGGTTTGAGTTTTTTATCGGTTGAATCGCGATCGCTTTTTAAAAGCTGAACTACAGCCAGAAAGGTGAGAGGGAAAGAAACAACTGTGCCGATTATCTCAACAGCAAACAAGGCTGTAGGCATAGGATCGCTAGAAACAGGAAAGATAGTACCCAAATCCAGAACGTATACCAGAAAATAAGCAACGCCAAAGACTGTCGCCATTAAATACGACCACTTAGCTTCTCTCAAGATAAAATAAACCAGCAGAATACTGCCGATCGCCAGCACGGTAAGAAAAGTATTAAATGCACCCAAAATAATTGGATTGATATGGGAAAAATCTCTAGTTTCAATCGAGCCACCAGGAACTAAACTTCCCAACAACCCTGAAGACAAAATCAATAATCCAGATATCCAATATTTGATGTTTTTAATCATGATAATCTCCAAAAAGGACAATATGTTCTCGGTCTTGTGATGTGCTAAACACTGTAAGAGCTTCTATTCGGGACGATATGGAGTTTCTTTGAGTAAATGACTAATCAGAATTTTGAGGAAAAACAAAGGCAGAAACCATTCCAAACCAACTGTAGGTGCAAATAAATAACTGTTGCCTAAAAGTGCCAACCCATACAGTCCAAATGCGACAGGTCTTTGCAGATATAAAGGAGTCCGCAAAATCAAGGCTGAAGCCGAAATCAAATAACTAGATGCGATCGCCAAAAAGCTCCAATCCCCATTGCGAAATAATAGTGCGACCAGAAAAATATGCAAGAAATGAATGCTGACAAATGTTATGTGATGCTGCCAAGTTTGACCTTTCCTGTGAAACCAGCGTTTAGCTGAAGAAGTGGCGTTAGTAAGAACTCCACCTACTAAATCAAATCCCAAAAGAGAAATTAAGCCTAATTGTAGATAAGTCCAATCTACAGCTAGAGTCTGAGCATAAATGGGCGCAGCGATCGCAAATATCGTAGGCGGAACAAATTGTAATAATAATTCCGCAGTGGTAGCTTCTGTTCCAGTAATACGATCTAACCAACCTCGAAAACCAGAACGAAGTGGAGGACAATTCCAGTCAGTAAACATTTTACAACTTACCTCATAACAGTTGTTATGCAATTAAAATAACAACTGTTATGATAATCTGTCAATAATTAGCATTAAATCTATTTCGGTCATTTTCTTATGCCTCAACAAGACAGACGCATTGAAGTTTCGGAAGCAGCTTGGAAAGTTATCGTACGAGAGGGTTTAGACCGTACTAGTATGCGAGCGATCGCTAGAGAATTAGATTGTACGACGGGAGTTGTCACCCATTATTTTCGAGATAAACAGGAATTGATTTTATTTGCTCTTCATCAAGTTACAGAAAAACTCAAACAGGCAATGGAGGAAGTAGCCGAGCAACCTGTCAGCATCGAGCGACTGATAGAGATGCTTTGTGCGTTTTTGCCTCTAGATACCGAAAGACAAGAGATACTTAAAGTCTGGGTAGCATTTCTCGGATATGCGGTGGGTAGAGAATTATTAATGCTCGAACACCGAGCTAGTGCAGGAGAATTAAGGGAAGTAATTATCCAAGAATTAAAGACATTACAGTCTATAGAAAAAATTAGTCAAGAAATTGAGCCAGATGTCGAAGCAAATACTCTTTTAGCTTTGGTCAACGGTATCGCCTTGGATTCTCTAATTCAAGCAAAACATCTCAATCCCAAGCAACAAAAAATGGTAATCCGACGCTATTTTGACAGAATTACCATTTAGTAATTGATGTAAGAGCATTTGAGATAAATTCTATGAATACTTGAAGCTTTCTAGAGTGCTGGCGATGTTTTTGATAAATAGCATACAAGGTCAATGGTTCTGCCGACCATTCTGGCAAGATAATCCGCAAGTCTCCTTTTTTTAAGGCATCTGATGCTACGAATATAGGCAAGAAAATTATGCCGATTCCAGCGACGCAAGCTTGACTAGCAGCTAGGCTGTTGTTCACCTTCAAAGAGCCATCGACATTTACGACGACTGTTTCTTCCCCTCGCCAAAAACTCCATTCGCGGGGAGATCTCGCCAAACTATAAATAACACACTGATGTTGTTCTAGCTCTTTAGGAGAACGCGGTTCACCATACTGCTGAAGATAAGCAGGTGAAGCACAAACGACTCTTTTAAATTCGCCGATACGATGCATAACTAAACTAGTGTCTTGGTTAGCTCCGCCTCCTCTAATTCCTACATCAAATCCCTCCTCAATTAGATCGACATAGCGATCGCTGAGGGTGAGTTCTATTTGAATATCTGGATACGCCAATTGAAATTGATAAATAGCTGTGGCTACATGAGTTAACCCCAGCGACATTGGCGCAGTTACCCGCAAACGTCCATGAGGCTTAGTCGAGAGATCTGAAACCGTCTCCTCAACCATTGACAATTCATCCAGAATCGAACAAACCTTTTGAAAATAAAGCTCTCCAGTCTCGGTTAGACTCAAGCGTCTGGTGGTTCGCTGGATTAGCTGAGTTTTTAGTGCTTGTTCTAGTTCGCGCACGTTTTTGCTAATGGCTGCATTAGATAGGTGTAAGTCCTCAGCCGCACGACTAAAGCTTTGCAACTCAACCACTCGTCTAAAAACTTCCAGTGCTACTAATTTATCCATAAAAGCCGATCGATCGAGGTCTGAGTTTGTATCTATATTATTTACTATAAGTAAAAAGTCTATCAGCAAATTTGCTATTTATTCTTTTTGAGTGAAGAGTTATGGTTAAATTGTTCGCTTCCAGATAAACCAACTCTACATACGGAGAAATGATGGATCAAGAACAAGTATATGCAGGCGATCGACAAACAGTGGGTACTGAGTATTTAGCCATTATTGAGGTACTCAAAAAATATTATGACGCTCTCTATCGTTGCGATACAGAGCTGCTATCACGAGTATTTCATTCTAACGCTCAATACTTTACGGCATCGGGTGGGGAACTGCTACACCTCGATATGAAAACCTATTTCCCGATTGTGGAACAAAGGATTTCACCCCAATCTTCGGGCGAAGCCTACGGGTTTTCAATCGATTCAATTGAGTTTGTCGGTGATGTAACTGCGATCGCCCGTATGCGCAGCTCAATGTTTGCCAAAAATTTCATCGATCTTTTGGCTCTGATCAAAATCGATGGCAAATGGCAGATTATCTCGAAAGTTTTTCACTATACAACCCAGCTCGATCTCAAATCCAAACACTCGAACCAAGTGTTTTCAGCCAAAACAGCAATCTAAGGCAAACACGTCAACAAATCAAACAACTTCACTAAAGGAAAATACCATGTACAAACTCTATTCCATTCCTGGTACTTGCTCTACTGGCATCGTAGCACTACTCAAAAAATTAGAGCAGCCTGCCGAGATTATCCACCGAGATGATGTTCCTGATTATGCAATCCGAATTAATGCCGCTAATCAAGTACCGATCTTAGATGATGATGGTATGCTAATCCGCGAAGGTGCAGCCATTGTCCTCTATTTATTGGAGAAGCATGATAGTCCCTGGCTGATGGGCGATCAAACTGAAAAAGCTGACTTTCACCAGTGGCTGATGTTCAACTATGCCACCCTACATCCTGCCTATGGACGGATTTTTACGGTATCTAAAATCATGGAGGAGGGTGATGCTAAGGCTCAGCTCTTACAACAGCTAGCTGACAAAGTATCTGATACCTGGAAACTTTTAAATGAGCGTTTGGAAACACGCAATTTTGTTGTCGGCAATGAAGCTACAATTATCGATTATTTAATCGCGATTTATAGTAGTTGGAATCAAGCTTTTCCACAGCTTAAATTCACTCTTGGAGAAAATGTGGAACGTTTGGTAGAAGAGGTATCCACCTTACCAGAGATTCAGGCTGCTTATGAAGCAGAAAATATTCAGCCTAAGCTAGCAGTCTAACCCCCAAGCAACAAAAAACGGTAATTCAACCCTACTTTTAAGGAATTACCGTTTAGAAATCTTTCACTTTGAGAGACAAACAATAGTTTAAGTTGTTAATCCAGAACGAATATCGATCGCCAAAGCAAATAAAATTGCTGCTAATAATGCTGCTGCTGTCCTAACATGATTCCAAAATGTCCAATCTGTTAGATATTTCGACCATAGAGTTGATGCTTTAACACTATTAGGTATGACTACTGCCAAAGCATCATTTAGGGGTATATTTCCTACAACAGTTACGCCAACTGTGCCAATTAGATAAAGCAGACTTGCAGTGAGTAAATATGTAGCAATAGTCGGTTGCCACTGAAACAGCAGGGAAATAGATAATAAGATTCCAGCTACAGCAGGGGCGAAAAATGCTGCCATAAACCAGGGATTGATAACAGTAATATTGATCGATTTCATGGTAGCGATGCCTTGAGATGTAGGTTGTTTAGCTAACGCTTGCATGACAAAAGTTGAAAAGGCAAAGAAGATTCCCCCTGTTACAGCACTACCCACAGATGCCAAGAGGATCAGAGGCAAACGCCAGTTTTCTAATGTACTCATCATATTTTTACACCAAATTTTTATTCAATTACTAAATTCACTATGTAAATATTTCCAGAGGTAAAATAGGCAAAATAGACCAATTGTGATTTCAATTAGGGCAGCCTGGATTAGAGAATTAACTGGCATTCCATCAATAGTCATGCTGGCAAATCTAGATAAACCGTAAGAAAGGTATAAGACAGTCGAAAACACGATTGATGTATATGTAAGCCGAGATATAAATGCACCAGTTAAGATTAAAACGCCTGAAGTTAAGAGAAAACCTGAAGAGGCTCGAATTTCGCTGAATAAATTTACATTATTACCAAGATCGATGTTATTGGCACTGTAAAAATCTAGCGGTGATATCTGTATGATTATGCCAATACCCATAGCTATTAATCCCGAAAGACATAGTATCACTGTCAAAAATTTAGATTTTTTCATGTCGTATTTCTTATTGAACCCAAATAATTTAATAAGATAAACTTGCAGCTTTTCCTAAGTAGGTATTGTCGCCAAGTTGCTTGAGAATAAAATCAGCTACATCTGGACGAGAGATAGTTAAGGTTGAGGTGCGATCGCTTCCTGAAAAGCCATGACGATATTTACCCGTGCGATCGCCATCTATAAAAGCTGCGGGACGAATAATTGTCCAATCGAGGTCGCTTTGTCGGACGTATTCTTCCTGAATTTGATGGTCAGCAAATACTTTGCGTAAAATAAAGCCAAACATAATATATTTCCAATAGAAATCGAGATTACTCCAACTATCCCCCGCACCGAGAGTTGACTGACAGATAAATCTTTTGATTCCTGCTTTTTCTAATGCTTGAATGACATTTTTTGTACCTTGCGATCGCACCTTACCCGAAAGCTTTTTGCCAGATCCGAGGACGCAAATTGCAGCATCATGACCAATTACCGCCTTTTCTACTAAAGTAGAACTCAGAACATCTCCTATGAAGAGATTGAGATTCGGATGCTGGAGGTTTAACTTCGACCGATTGCGAACAAATGCCGTAACGTTGTGTCCTGCTGATAAAGCTTGTCTGACTACTAGTTCGCCAACGCTACCTGTTGCACCAAAAATAATTAATTTCATCAATTTTGTCTCCTAAACTCGAACATCTTCAGCTTAGGGCGACTCAAAAATCCTAACTATCGAAATCTTGTGAAACTATCACAATCTTGCGCTGACTATCAAATTTTCAAATATGATTGGGATTATGAGAAGTAGTTAGTGACGATGAACCATTTTGCCAGTCAAAAATCGCCTATAAATAGCCCATTACAGTTGTCTCCAGAAAGTGAATCAGTTGAAGTTAAACACCTGCAAAATCCTCCAGGAGAAGGGAATTATTATTCCTCATCGCAGCATACGTTATTTATATCTTTGGCTTCTCGTCCAGTGCGCTATTTACAAAAGCAGGGGGATCGTACTTATACAGGAACTTACCGTCAGGGAGACATGTTAATTACTCCCGCCAAAACTCCTTTATATGTTGATTGGCAAGATGATGAAGATTGCCTGCAGCTTAGTTTCAATTCTCAGTTAACCAGCAGTGTTGCTCACAAAACTTTAGACCGCGATCCAGATCGGATTAAATTGTTACCAGCATTTCAATTGCGAGATTCTCAGTTACAGGCGATCGCCATGATGTTGTTTGAAGAGATGCAAAGCGGCGATCGCAACACTTTGTATTTAGATTCTTTGACTAACGTTCTGGCAGTTAATTTACTCCGCCATCATACAGCTAGCAAGCCACAAGTATCGGTTTATCCTGGTGGTTTGCCTCCAAGACAACTAAGCAAAATACTAGATTATGTAGATGCCAATTTAGCGCAAAAGATTAGCTTAGCCGACTTAGCAAATCTAATCGATCTTAGTTCATTTCACTTTAGTCGAATGTTCGAGCGATCGCTGGGCATTCCCCCATATCAATATCTAAATCAGCAAAGAATCGAATACGCCAAACAGTTATTGAAGCAAACAGACTTATTGATTACCGATATTGCCTTGGAATGTGGATTTAGCAGTCACAGTCACTTTGGTAAAACGTTCAAGCAAATGGTTGGTACAACTCCCAAGCAATATAAGAAGAGCCGATAATAATAGCAGCATGACTATCTTAATCATCATATTTCTAATCGTTTTATCTCTAGTAATTCCCGATTGCTTTCTAAATTGAGAATTATGGAAGATGAATTAATCAAGAAGCGATTATGAGTAAGTATCGTCATGATTTGCCGCAATTAAGAGACAAGCTATTTATCACCGACGGTGGGATGGAAACTACCCTAATTTTCCATCAAGGGTTTAATTTACCCGAATTTGCGGCTTTCGACTTATTAAAAGATGTCTTGGGCTACGAAGCACTGGTGAAATACTATTGCAGCTATGCCCAGTTAGCCCAACAGCATCAGTTAGGATTTATCCTTGAGAGTCCAACTTGGAGGGCGAGTCGAGATTGGGGTCAAAAAATCGGCTATTCTGCCAAAGATATTGATGCCTTTAATCGGCTGGCAATTGCTTTGCTAGAAGATATTCGCGACGAATATGAAACACAAGCTAGCCCAATGATTATAAGTGGCTGTATTGGTTCTCGTGGCGATGGCTATAACCCCGCTGAACTAATGAACGAAATCGAAGCCGAAGACTATCACAGCGAACAAATTGCCACCTTCGCCCAAACCAATGCCGATCTGGTTACAGCCATGACTGTAACCTACATAGCAGAAGCTATTGGCATTGTGCGCGCAGCTAAAAAAGCCGAACTACCTGTAGTTATCTCCTTTACTGTAGAAACCGACGGCAAACTACCTACAGGAGAGAGTTTAGCCAGTGCGATCGCATCTGTAGATCGTGCCACCAATAGCGCACCGATATATTACGGAATTAACTGCGCCCATCCTCTACACTTTGCCTATGTATTACAGCAAGGCGGAGACTGGACAGATAAAATCAAAACCATCCGCGCTAACGCTTCCATCAAGAGCCACGCCGAATTAGACGAAGCCGAAACTCTAGATGATGGTAATCCCATAGAATTGGGCATCCAATACCAAAAACTAAAAGCCCTACTCCCCAATCTCAACATCCTTGGTGGCTGCTGCGGTACAGATATTCGCCACGTCGAACAAATCTGCCGAAGCTCATTATCTCTTTCATAGAAATAACTGCTCATTGTCCATTATCCTCCTTCGACAAAGGCGCATAGTTCGCCGCATGTACATAGTCAATTGTCCATTGTGAAAAATGCGTATCCTCTTTCTACATCCCAATTTTCCCGCCCAATTTCGCCATCTAGCCACAGAGTTAGCCAAAGATCCTGGGAATCAAGTAATGTTTGGTACGATGAGCCCTAAAGGTAGTATTTCTGGGGTACAGAAAGTTTTATACGAACCTTCCCGCAAGGTACATCCTCGTACCCATCAATATCTCCGCAGCCAAGAAAGCGCAGTGCTTCAAGGACAAGCTGTATTTCGTTTAGCACAAAATCTAAAACTGGCTGGATTCTATCCCGACATAGTTTACGGACATGCTGGCTGTGGAGCAACCATGTTTATTAAAGATGTCTTTCCCAAAGCCCAGTTAAACTGTTACTTTGAATGGTTTTACCACGCTAAAGATAGCGATGCCGACTTCGATCCCAAAGACCCTTTTGATGCTGATGACTCGGCTAAAATTAGAGTCAAAAACTCACCCATACTAATAGATTTATATAGTTGCGATCGCGGTTTGTGTCCGACGCAATGGCAAAAACAGCAGTTTCCCAAAGAATTCCATGCCAAGCTAAAAGTGATTCACGATGGGATTGATACGGAGTTCTTTATTCCTCAACCGCAAGCAAAACTAACCTTACCCGCGATCAACCTGGATTTATCCCATGCCGAAGAAATCGTTACCTATGTCACTAGAGGAATGGAAACCTATCGCGGGTTTCCGCAGTTTATGTCGGCAGTATCGATTCTGCAACAGCAACGTCCTAATTGTCATGTCGTCATAGTAGAGGAAGATCGGGTAGTTGATGGCAAGAATTTATCTGATAGCAAAACCTATAAGCAATTGACGCTAAAAACATTAAATCTCGATTTATCGCGGATTCACTTTACAGGCAGCTTACCTGACGATTTATACCTGCAAATTTTACAAGCATCTTCCGCACACATTTATTTAACTCGTTCTTTTGTTTTATCCTGGTCGATGTTACAAGCAATGTCTACAGGTTGCGTAGTAATTGGTTCGAGTACTTCCCCCGTTGAAGAAGTAATTCAAGATGGCAAAAATGGCTTGCTAGTCGATTTCTTCTCCCCCGAACAAATTGCCCGCAAAGTAAATGATGTTCTAGATAATCCCCAACGCTATAGTTATGTCAGAAAACAAGCCAGAGAAACCATCGTGAAAAAATACGATCTAGCAAAGCTCTTACCCCAACATCTGGGATGGCTGAATCAAGAATTAAAACCGCCAGCAAAATCGAAAACTTTAGAATTTGGAGCAAAATCACGATTGATTGCTTGACAATATCTATAAGATGCTATGAAGTTTACCCATGTAGCATTACACGACTGTAGGCGAAAACCCTGCCAAAACCCTGAGAAAGAGGTTTGATAATCGAACAATTCAAAGATGATGAGAACGGCAAATCAAAGCGATCTTTCTGCTCTAGCAGAGCTTTTTGAAAATTCTGTGAGAAAAATCGCCCCCAAAAAATATTCTCCCCAGCAAGTTGACGCTTGGGCTGCTTCTGCTTCAGATCGCGAATCATTTAGTAAACTTATTCTCGAACCTACTACTTTTATTGCCGAAACCGATAATTTAATCTTGGGATTTGGCGGAGTAACCACCACAGGATACATAGCCTCACTTTACGTCAGAGGCGATCGCAATCGCCAGGGTATTGGTTCGAGATTATTAACCAAGATAATTGAATATAGTCGTAATAATAATTGTCATCGTCTATATACAAAAGCCAGCGAATTTAGCAAACCACTATTTGAAAAGTTTGGGTTTGAAACCTACGCAGAAGAAGACATGGAAAGAAATAGCGTTATTTTTCATCGCTATTTAATGCAAAAATTTCTGACATGAAGCAGAAAATAAATTTACCGCGCAATCTTCTTAATCAATCACAATCATGAAATCAACTAAAACCTATTGGAATCCTTTGGCAGCAGAAAGCGATGAAAAATGGGAAGTAATTGAAGGTTCGGACGGCAATCTGACTCAACTTACTATTGCCGAAGACCCAGAGACGGGAGACTACACCAGACTAACTAGATTCAAAGACGGCTATTCTACAGAACCTTTTGGCGCAAAAGTTCACGATTATCCCGAAGAAATCTTTGTCGTGTCGGGAAGGTTGTACGATGCAGCTTTCGATATGTGGATCGAACCAGGTTTCTATGCCAGTCGTCCACCAGGAGAAGTTCACGGGCATTTTATCGCCGATGGCGACGTGGTGATTTTGGAAATGTCTTATCCAAGTCAAACAATAAAGCGAGATTGACATATTGTAATTTTATTTATTCAAGTCAAATTAAGTCCGCCATCTACAGTAATGGTTTCTCCTGTAAGATAATTACTAGCAACCATCATCGAGGCTATTTGAGCGATTTCTCCTGGGTGTGCCCCTCGTTGCATGGGTGACTTATCTTGCCAGAGTTTTTTGGCTGCGTCCCAATTTTCGCTCATGGGAGTATTGACCAATCCTGGTGCGATCGCATTTACCCGAATTTGAGGAGCGAGATTTAATGCTAATAACTTAGTCATATGATTCAAAGCTGCTTTACTAACTGCATAGGGTATGGATGCGCCTTTAGGACGAATACCTGCATGGGAAGTGATATTAATAATGCAGCTAGTACGTTCTGCCGAAGATGATGCTTGTAAAGCGGCTTCGGCTTCAGCGATTAAAGTCCAGGGTGCGACTATATTTACTTCATAAATCTCCCGCCAGATTTCGGGCGTTGCTGCTTTGAGATCGGGGTGAGGAATGGCTTTGGTAATACCCGCATTGTTAACCAAAACATCCAGGCGAGCGTGTTTAAATAATACTTCTCGGATCAGATTTCTTGTCTGGTTTTGGTCTGATAAATCTGCCTGAGTGTAAGAAGAATCGGGATAGGAATCTGTCAATTCTTTACCTTTGTCTGTTGAAGATCTTGAATGAAAGGCAATAGTAAAACCTTCGGCAGCTAACTTTTGAGCGATCGCCAAACCAATGCCAGAAGTCGAACCAGTGATTAATGCTACTCTAGCCATACTTAACTTATTATTTATCTTGTGATATCTTCTCTAGTTTTTCCCTAGTCGATCGCAAGATACATATACAAGGAGAAAAAAAGGCGATCGCATTATGCGTATTTTAGTGGTAGATGACGATGATATTTTAGTTGACATACTTCAACGTTCACTTTCCAGTCAACGTCACGTGGTAGATGTGGTGCAAGATGGGCGTATGGGCTGGGAATATTTGCAGTCTGGAGATTACGAACTCGTATTACTTGATGTTAACCTACCTGGATTAGACGGGGTGAGTCTGTGTGAGAAAATGCGTGCAGAGGGTTATGCCACGCCAATCTTGTTGATGACGGCAAAAAATGCCAGCGAAGATCGAATTTTGGGTTTGGATGCGGGTGCTGATGATTACTTAACTAAACCTTTGGATTTGGGGGAATTAAACGCCAGGATAAGAGCATTGTCTCGTCGGGGAGAGGTTGCGACTACTAATATATTAGAAGTTAATGGGCTAACTTTAGACCCCAGCACTTGTCAGGTTAGCTATCAACAGCAGCCGATTAAACTTACCGCTAAAGAATACGGTTTACTAGAAATCTTTTTACGCAATCCAGAACGAGTCTTTAGTCGATCGCAAATCCTCGATAAGATTTGGACTTTTGACGATCCGCCTTTAGAAGAAAGTGTTAAAGCCCATGTCAAAGGCTTGCGCAAGAAATTAAGGAAAGTAGGTATTGCCGACTGGATTGAGAATGTTTACGGTATTGGTTATCGTCTCAATGCTAAAGTCGATTCTGATGTCGAAGACTCTACTTTCATCGAACAGGAAGTCGATCGCAAGTTAGAGCAAATGTGGCTGAAATACCAAGCCAAGATGTCAGATAGAATGTCTGTCTTGCAAGGTATGGTAGCAGCAATAAAAGATCGGCAATTATCTCCCGAAATGCAGCACAATGCTGAACGAGCGGCACACAAGCTAGCGGGAGTATTAGGGATGTTCTCCAAGGATACGGGGACAGAGATTGCGCGAGAAATCGAAACTTTACTACAAGACAATAAAGTGTTAAGCCAAAGGCAGCAGGAAAAACTAATTGTTTTAGTTCGAGATTTAGACAGCTTATTGGCTTTAGATACTACTGCTGAAGAGGAAAAAATTGTCCCCAGTTTACTATTAATTTCTGCAGATAAACAGCTAGGCGATCGCCTTCAACAATTAGCTCAAACTCAATCTTTGGCTTGGCATCGAGTAGAAAATATTAAAGAAGCAAAGATATGGTTGCAAACTAACTTTGTTCGAGCAATAGCGATCGAGCTTAATCTAGATCGGGGTGATTATTTATCTCTGCTAGCAGAATTTAGTCAAGACTATTCCAACGTACCGATAATTATCCTATCAGACAGCAGTAATTTAAGCGATCGCCTGTTAGCAATGCGTAAAGGAGTTAGTCGGTTTTTAGTCAAACCCGTCACTTCAGAAACCGTTTGGCAAGCTGTCAGCCAGTCATTAGAATCTCAGAACGCTACAGTGGCATCTGTTTTGATCGTTGATGACGATTCCATATTCTTAGGAACTATCTCTGCTTTACTCCAACCTTGGGGTATTAAGGTTCATACCTCAGAATCTCCTGCTGATTTTTGGCAGCTATTACCCGCAATTAACCCAGATTTAGTTATCCTCGATGTCGAAATGCCCGAAATCGACGGTATCGAACTATGTCAGACTCTCCGTAACGATCCTACTTATCAAGATTTGCCAGTATTATTTTTAACTGCCAAACAGGATGCCAAAACCATCCAACAGATTTTTGAAATCGGGGGCGATGACTATATTGCCAAACCCGTAGTCGGTGCGGAACTTATCGCTAGAATCAACAATAGATTAGAACGCAGTCGTCTCTTACACAGCCTCGCCACTAAAGATCGCTTAACAGGATTGAATAATCGCTCTCAAAGCAGTCGCGAAATAGACAGTCTGTTGCTGCAAAGCCAAACCAATAACTTACCCTTCTGTCTGACAGTGTTAAAAATTACCGATTTGGCTGACATTAATTTGAAACAAGGCTACTTAATGGGTGATCGCATTTTAGCGCAGTGGGGTAAAGTAATTCAAGCTGCTTGCCGTCAAGATGAAATTACGGGTTACTGGGGTAACGGTGATTTCATTATTGCCATACCCAACTTAGACAAAACTAAAAGTGAAGAACACCTAAATGAATTGCTTGCTACCCTCCGAAAACAGGTATTTACTTCCCTTGAAGGAAAACGCTTTCAGGCAACATTTAACTTTGCCATCGTTCAAAGCGATCAAGATGATAAAACATTGCATTCTCTGTATCAAAAATGCTGTCAAATAATTCAGTAACTTGACTGTATACTGCCACTCTAGATATACAAATAGCAGTATCATATTCCGTTGTATCGAGGCTAAAACGTTTCACGGCTGGAATTTCTATTAGTTCAAATGATGCTCTAAAAATCCATATGATACTAAATCCTGTTTACATACAACACTTAAAAGTTGCGTGAAGGCAGAGGGCAGAGGGCAGAAGGATTTAACCTCGTTTTGGGCTTTTGATTTAAAAGTAGGTTTTTAGAATCGGATTTAGTATGATCTCGATCGCATTTCTTGAGAAAACTTGTGTTTGCCAGAATAAAATTGATGCTCAAATTGAACAATGTTTAGTTAATTTCGCCCCTGATGAGCGATCGCCTTTAACTGCCCTAACTGCCCTAACTGCTCTAACTGCTCTAACTGCTCTAACTGCCCTAACTGCCCTAACTGCCCTTCGGGTAATTTGTCACGAATGGTGGAGAAGAGACAAACTTTGAGCAAGATTTTGGAAGGCGGTTAATGGCAGTTTATGATGAGATTAATTCTAAAATCAATCTCTAATCGTTATAAAAGTTTTTTCAAATTTGCTCGGTAAATTTCTCAGTCGTCAAAAAAAATTCAGTTTTATAGCTAAATTGGGAGCAGCCCTCTCGATCTCAATCGGCTTGGGAATATATGCAAAAAGATACGTACAAATAGATGATTGGATCTATAACTTATCAGGTACGACGGGTAACGAGCTATTAAATTTGATCATTGCCATGACTTATATCAGTGGTGATGTATTTGTTGCAGGATCGGTGGTTGCGATTGGTTTAGGGTGGATGGTCTGGCGAAAATATTGGCATGAGGCGATCGCTTTTGCCTTTGGTACTTTGGGTATTCTGATTCTGGTCGATCGAATTTTAAAACCGTTGTTCGACCGCAATCGTCCCCCCAAACCACGCCTAGTAGAAGATGTCAGCCGTCATAGTTTTCCTAGCGGTCATGCTGCAGGAAACGTAGTACTCTACTTTTATTTATCTTTTGTCATTGCTGCTAGATATCCCCGATTAAAAGTTTATGTATATGGAATATCGACCATAATCGTTGTGGCGATCGGGTTTGCTAGTGTTTACACCAAAGCACACTGGTTGTCAGATGTTTTAGCTGGCTATATTTTTGGTTACGTCTGGTTGATCGTATCTTTGAATTTACTAAAATTTTTACAACGTAAGCAAAAGCACATCGTTTAAAATAGCAAAAATCGCCCATATTCAGTAGCATTTAAATGACAAAAAGTTAGAGATAGCTAATTTTTTGTTTATCTTTTATTTTTCATCGCTTCATTATGCCTACTGTACTTGTCAAAAACATCCACACTTTAGTAACAATGGACGACGATCGCCGAGAAATTCGTCATGGGGCATTACTTATTAGGGATAATGTTATCGAACAAGTAGGCACAACCGCAGAATTACCTGACACTGCCGACGAAATTTTAGACTTAGAAGATAGGCATATAGTATTACCAGGATTGGTTAATACACACCATCATTTCTTTCAAAACCTGACTCGCGTTACTCCCGCAGGGCAAAACGGGGATTTATTTCAATGGCTGACATCACACTATCCTCTATGGTCAAATCTAACGGCAGAAGGGATGTATTATAGTTCGCAGTTAGCTGCAGCAGAATTGATTCTGTCTGGCTGCACTACTGCCAGCGATCATCATTATCTCTTTCCTAATGATTGCGCTCTAGACGAACAAATTCGGGCTGTAAACGATATTGGTTTGAGGTTTCACGCTAGTCGCGGCAGTATGAGTGTGGGAGAAAGTAATGGCGGTTTGCCTCCAGATTCTTTGGTAGAAAAAGAAGCGGATATTTTAAAAGATTCTCAGAGGTTAATTGAACAATATCACGATAATTCTCGCTATTCGATGTTAAAAATAGTTCTTGCCCCTTGTTCACCTTTTTCTGTTTCCACAGATTTGATGAAAGAATCTGCAGCAATGGCGCGGAGTTACGAAGGGGTAAGACTGCATACTCATTTAGCAGAGAATAAAGGAGATGTGGAATATAGCCTATCTCAGTTTAAGCTGACACCTGGAGACTATGCCGAATCTGTCGGTTGGTTGGGGAATGATGTTTGGCACGCTCACTGTGTAAAGTTAAGCGATCGCGCGATCAATAAATTCGGACAAACTGGCACGGGAGTGGCACACTGTCCCTGTAGTAATATGCGTTTGGCAAGCGGTATTGCACCTATCCGCAAAATGCTAAATAAAAGTGTGCCTGTTGGGTTAGGTGTAGATGGTGCAGCTTCCAATGATGCCACCAATTTATTCCACGAAGCCCGTCAAGCTTTCTTGCTAGCCCGCGTCAGAGATGAAAACGCCTCGGTTATGACAGCCCGCGATGCGCTGCATATTGCTACCAGAGGTGGAGCCAAGGTATTAGGTAGAGATGATATTGGCTGTCTCGCCCCAGGAATGGCAGCCGATTTTATTGCCGTCGATTTAGACAAGCCTGGATATGTCGGCACACAGCAAGATCCAGTAGCGGCTTTGATTTACTGTCAAACCGATCGCATAGACTACAGCTTTATTAACGGCAGAAAAATAGTAGATAAAGGTAATTTAATTACCGTTGAGTTAAGCAATTTAACCAAGCGAGCAAATCGAATTGCTTTGGGGTTAATTGGTGGTTCGTAGATAATTGATAATTTTATAGGTTTCGACCTTGACTAGTTGTTATTAGTTATTAGTTAGGCAATCTAATTCAAAGGCTGATAGCTGATAGCTACGAGCAAACTACTGATTAATTTCACGTTGTCCCCCTGTGGGATACTTTCATCCAGCAACGCCCTAAATTTTTCCCAGCCTAATCAATGTCTGTAATAAAACATTTGCTCCTTGAGTGCATTGTTCGGGGGAAGTATATTCTGTTGCATCGTGAGATACTCCCATTTCACTGGGAACAAAAATCATACCCATGTCGGTAATTTGTGCCATCTCCTGTGCGTCGTGGCTGGCGCGGCTGGGTAAGTAAGTATAACTGAGGCTTAATTTTTCACAAGTTCGGGCAATTTCTGTTTGAATATAGTTTTCTGCCAGTGCAGGTTCGTTGTGCAAACAGGGGTTTAAGCGGATTTGGGTGTTGGTAGCAACGGCAATTTCTTCGAGATGGGTACGTAATTGATTTAATAAGCTGTCGATGTGCAGGCTGGAGAGATCGCGAATATCTAAGCTCATTTCTACCCAACCAGGAACGACGTTGGCAGCATTGGGTAATACTTCCATTTTGCCTACTGTGGCAACTTGTTGACCAGGAGTATTACCAATTTGATTGACTGCCAGAACTACTTGAGAGGCGGCGACTAAAGCATCGCATCGCATTGACATAGGAGTTGTCCCTGCATGATTGGCACTGCCTTTGACCGTAATATTAAATCTTCTTTGCCCGACGATGCCTTCTACTACGCCAATCTGTTTGCCCATAGATTCTAGTACGGGTCCTTGTTCGACATGAAGTTCGACAAACGCAGATATGTCTCTAGTGCTGCGACGAGCTTGACCTAGCTTATACCAATCTCCGCCAACTGTTGCCAAGCAGGTTTGAATATCCGTACCATCAGGACGACGATAGTATTCAGGATCGCTAACCACCCTACCCGATATTGCTTTAGAACCGATCATGCTACCTTCTTCGTCAGTAAAGACAATTACTTCTACGGGGCGATCTAATTTGAGGTGGTTTTCTTTAAGAACTCTAACCGCTTCTAAACCCGCCAATACCCCATATGCTCCATCATAATGACCGCCACAGGGAACGGTATCGATGTGCGAACCAGTTGCAATAGCACTCTTTTGGGGATCCTTACCTAGATACTTGCCAATAATATTTCCTGCTGTATCTATCCTTACCTCCATCTCTAATTCTTTCATCCACTGGCGAATTAAATTTCTGGCTTCGAGATCCTCTTTGCTGTAGGCAATCCGTTTGACTCCGCCGTTAGGTAATCGACCAATGCTTGCCAAACTAGCAATACTTTGGTTGAGGCGATCGCTATTAACCAGTAATTGAGTTTTAGTAGTTGGATTCATGGATTAAAGAGACAGCAAAAGTATACTGTATACAGTTGTTACAAGCTAACATATTAATTTGGCTCTATTTAGATAACTGGGATACAGTTGCACTATTCTGGCTATCTGAAACATAAACTAAAATTTTAGAACGAGTTTTGTCCTTAGAAAATGGTAGCAATAGCAAAATGATCGATCGCTGAATATCATAAAATGATTGCAGCAGGGGTTTTAAGCGATCGCAATATTCAACTGATTAATGGGGAATTAATTGACACTCCCCCTGCTAAAGCAACGCTTCGCTGGGGGATTCTTGATTCAGCAATACATAGCTAGATCGGTCAAAGACCCATCTCCACTAGAGGTATCTCCACAAGCGAACACCGTCTGCCCGACGGCTAAAATATTGAGCGAACTATTGTAGTCTCTCAAGTTATGGCTACCGCAAGACGGGCAAGTCCATTCACGAACAGATAGAGGCAGTTCATCCATGACGTGTCCGCATGGATAGCATCGTTTAGTTGATGGAAACCACCTATCTATTTTCCCTAGCTGCCTATCATGCCATTTGCACTTATACTCCAGTTGGCGCAGAAATTCGCCCCAACCGCAGTCTGCAATAGCTTTGGCGAGTTTATGATTCGTCATCATGTTCTTTACTGCTAAAGTTTCTGTGTAGATAGCTTGACTTTCGCTAACCAATTTTGAACTCAGCTTGTGTAAAAAATCTTTTCGGCAATCGGCTATTTTAGCGTGTAGCTTTGCCACTTTTAGCCTTGCCTTATATCTGTTGTTAGAACCTTTTTTTTTCCTCGCTAGTCTGCGTTGTAGAATTTTAAGCCTAGCTTGATATTTCTGATAGTGTTTAGGATTGCCCGAAGCAAAACCGTTTGAGCAAACAGCTATATCTTTAACCCCCAAATCAACCCCGATTTTTGCTGTTTGGGGTTCCCATTGTTCTAATTCTTCCTCAACCAAGAAAGAGACAAAATATCTATTACTTGGGTCTTTGGAAATGGTCACAGATCTAGGTTCACCAGTAAAATATCTGCTCCATCTAATTTTCAAAGGTTGAGACATTTTAGCTAGAGTTAGCTTGCCATCAATCCATTTAAAAGCATTTGGAGCATAGTGAGCAGACTGTCTATTAGCTTTCTTCTTGAATCTAGGATATTTAGTTTTACCAGCAAAAAAGTTCTTGAATGCTGTATTTAGATGCCTTAATCCTTGCTGCAAAGGTACAGATGAAACTTGCTTTAACCAAGGTTTTTCTGGATCTTTCTTGAGCTTGGTCAAAGCATTAGAAGTGTGGGTATAGCTAAGAGAAACATTATCTTGGTAGTAGCTATTAGTTCTTAAAGCTAACCCTGTTAAGGTGACCAAATGTACTATCTCGAATTCAAAGGGTTTAAAGAATGCGATCGCTATTCTTGGAGAATTACCTTTTGAAACATTATGTGTTTGACAGGAGAAATATTGAATACGAAGTAGTCAAAATCCTC
>JBCDCO010000092.1:0-18860 GCA_039181635.1 Cyanobacteria bacterium P01_G01_bin.19
AAAATAAGCAGAATTAATTTAAGAATGATTGGATATCATAATCGGTCAGGGAAATTAATAATCACGATCGCGGTCGCCTTGAACATCGGATTGGTTAATAATAATAAAGCTTTAGCTAATACCGTAGAAGTTAGTGGTGGCAGTGAATGTCAAGGAGATATTACCGCTAACGATCTCAATGGAAAAGTAGTTTGCAC
This sequence comes from Cyanobacteria bacterium P01_G01_bin.19, assembly GCA_039181635.1. Taxonomy (GTDB): domain Bacteria; phylum Cyanobacteriota; class Cyanobacteriia; order Cyanobacteriales; family Xenococcaceae; genus Waterburya. Next base: position 198 of record JBCDCO010000092.1, read on the forward strand.
CTATGGCAATGGCGATCACTTTGAAGGGCAGTTTGTAAACGGTCAAAAACAAGGACAAGGAACTTATACATTCGCCAACGGTGGCAAGTATGAAGGAACTTTTGCCAATGATGCGATCGCAGGAGAAGGAGTTCGCACCTATGGCAATGGCGATCGCTATGAAGGAGAGTTTAGCAACGGACAGCCCAACGGACAGGGGGTTTACATCGGTGCTGATGGCGGAAGCTTTGAGGGGCAATTTGTAAACGGCAAACCAGCAGAAAGAGGAACTTTTACCTATGGTAATGGTGACAGCTGTTCGGGAACGATCACAGGGGGTCAGCTAAACGGTGAGGGCAAATGCACCTACAGCAACGGCGACACCTATCAGGGGGAATTTAGTAACGGTAAACCTGAAGGACAGGGAACGTATAACTTCGCCAGCGGCGGCAGCTATCGGGGAACTTTGGTCGCGGGAGAATTTAGCGGTCAGGGTGTGAGGCAATATGCCGATGGTAATACTTATGAAGGGGAATTCACGGGCGGACAGCCCAATGGAACGGGAACTTATAGCTTTACTGATGGCAGTAGCTATCAGGGTGCAATGAGTCGAGGAGAGTTCTCAGGGCAGGGTAAGTTTACCGAAGCTTCGGGCAATACCTATCAGGGTGAGTTTGCAGGAGGTCAATACAACGGTCAGGGGGTTTATACCTTTGCTAATGGCGATCGCTGTGAAGGAACCTTTGAGGACGGACAGCTAAATGGCAGTGCGGTCTGTGACTACAGTAGTGGCGATACCTACCAGGGGGAATTTCTCAACGGTCAAAAACACGGCAGCGGTGTTTATACTTTTGCTGATGGTGCCAAGGTTGAAGGTACTTGGGAAAATGATGAGTATCAATAATATAGTCGTTTCAATTAATTTTGATGCATTTCGCGACACGGAGTTAGTTCTTTAGGGCAACCGCGTCGCACATAAGGGTTTGTATAGCTTGTCAACTGGCTTTTAAGTCAAAAGTCAAAAGGCTTTAACAAATTTCAGTAGATCGAAAAATCATTTTTTTTCTAAATGCGATCGCCAAATCTAGAAAGCAAAAATAAGTTTTAAATCTTACACCTGATTACTGCTTTAAATCTTGGCTAATTTATTAGTTCTTATGAACTAATATTTATGCTTTTAATTCCTTTTTCGATCTACTGACAATCATTGCTCAAATGATTAGTAAGTTGCTCTCTGAGGCTAATCAACATTACTCTTTCATCATCGACACAGATTATAGCTTGTCTAGTCATCAGTTTTTCTCAATCCAGAGCGGATTATTTTAATCAAATTTGCTTCATCCCAAGGTTTTGGGATGTAAGCGTAAAGATTAGCTTGTTTTCTGGTTCTTACGATTGCATTGGAATCTGCTTGTCCTGTCAATAATACTTTTACTATACGAGGAAATTTTTGATGAACTTGTATCAAAAATTCATCTCCCTTCATTCCAGGCATTAACCAATCTGACACAATGATCAAGAGATTGATTTGTTCTTCGCCAAATTCTTCTATAACTTCCCAAGCTTCCTCAGTACTTTCAGCGAATTCATAGATATAGCGATCGCCAAAATTTCGGGCAATTTGATCTCGTAGACTGGTGAGAATAATCCTCTCATCATCGACGCATAAAATAGCTTTTTTAGATATTAGTTGCATTACTGCTAAAAATAAAATCTGCGCAAAAATCCCTAAGATTGAGAATGAAATCTCTCTTTAGTAAAAATTATCCTATGATTTACCAACTTAATTGTCAGTAAGCAAAAAGTAGGATAAAAGCTTATCTTGAGTAATCTTGTTTATTTTCCACCAAGACACTCGCTTTTTTCTAAGTCGATTTGTTCTATTCCCGACTGAACTATAGTAATTAAATTGATTGTATCCCAAGGTTTAACTAGACAATCATGGACATAATAGTAATGTTTAATAGGTTCAACTTTTTCATTATCTGCTTGCCCTGTTAATAATATGATTACTGTTGAAGGAAATTTGTGCTTGACTTCAAATAAAAAGTTGTCTTCTCTCTTTTTTGTTAATAACCAATCGGACACTACCAATACGATTTTGATTCCTGCTTGCTGTAATTCTTTAATAACTTCCCAAGCTTCTTCAATACTTTCAGCGAATTCATAAATATAGCGATCGCCAAAAGAACAAAAAAGTTGATCTCGTAAGCTAGTTAAGATAATTCTTTCATCGTCTAGACAGAGAATCGCTTTTTTACTCATTTATTATTGATATTTACCTGAAGAAAGACAAGCAGTAAAAATTCTAATCTTTACATGTATGTATTCTTGCTTATCGATCTAATTGCTCACCTCGGTAAAATTACGTATTTTTTCTCGTATATATAAGAAATTTATTGAATATATTGCTGATAATTAATCTCTAAACAAAGAAACAGGCAACCAAATACTAAAAATAGTATTTCCAGGCTCGCTCTTCACCTCAATAGTCCCCTGATGCTTATCAATAATTTTACTCACGATATCTAGCCCCAAACCAGTACCTTCTCCTGCTGGTTTAGTCGTAAAAAATGGAGTAAAGATTTTATCTTTAATTTCCGCAGGAATCCCTGAACCTGAATCAGTGATCTGCACCAGAACACCATTATTTTGTTCTGTTACTGCAATATTTAACTTACCCTGATCACCCATAGCTTGGATGGCATTGTGAATTAAATTTGTCCAAACTTGATTAAGTTCTTCGGGATAGCAAAGAATTTCGGGTACTGATTCATACCTTTTAATTACTTCAATACCTTGTTTTAATCGATTGTGATAGAGAGTAAGCACCACATCAATACCATCGGTAATTTTGGCTTGAGTCATGCTCCCCGAATTATCTTGACGGGCATAACTTTTCAGGGCAAATACGATTTTAGCGGCTCTTTCTACGGCTAATTTAATATTGTCACTATTATTCTGTTGCAGTGAGAGATTGTAAGCGCATTCTAGGATTGAGGTATTGTTTGGGTTATTCAATAAGTTTAAAAAAGGTTCGAGATTTTGGGTAATACCCATCTTGACTAAGATAGTTGCGATCGCATCTGCATTCTCAATACCTTGAGCGGTTAAATCTTCTCTGAGAGAGCGTTTTAACTTTCTTTCTTCTCGAAAAGAAATATTAGATTGGCTGTTTCTACTGGCAGCTAAGATAGCAAAGAAATCTGTTTGCTGCTGAGGGGAAAGTTGCTGAAGTAGTTGGGGTAATTGTTGCAGGGTTTTGGTTAATGCCGTGGAGATATTATCGATCGAAGCGCGGATTGCTCCCAGAGGAGTATTGATTTCATGGGCTACCCCTGCAATGAGTTGTCCTAATGCCGCCATCTTTTCCGACTGGATTAATTCATCTTGGGCAGCTTGCAGATTGGCTAAGGCTTGAGATAATTGTTGAGTGCGATCGCAAACTTCTTGTTCGAGGGTGTGATTATAGTCGGTGAGAAGTTTTTCGGTTTTTTTGCGCTGGCTAATATCTTGAAAAGTAACTAAACCGTAGGTAATTTTATTATCTTGATCGTATATCGGTGTTCCGCTTACTTCCAAAGGAATAATGCGATCGTCGCGATGAATCTCTAGATCGTCTTTGGTAATTTGTTCTCCTTGCAAAGCTTTGATGGCAGGCAATTCTTCAGCAGGATAAATGCGATCGCTGTCTGTTTGATAAACGTGATATGTTTCTGATAATTGTTTGGAGTCAGTATTAATCACACCTTGCCCAATAATATTCTCTGCGGTTTGATTAAGATAATAAGGGTTTCCTGTAGTGTCTATAACACCTACTCCTACAGGCATGGCTTCTAAAAATTGAGTTAAAGTTTGTTGATGAGACTGGAGTTCGCTATAAAGTTTGGCATTTTCGATGGAAATAGCAATCTGGGAAGATAATAAATTCAGCAATTCAATTCTGTCGGTTGTAAAAGCATCTGTAGCTAGATTATTTTCTAGATAAAGAACTCCTACTAGCTTGGCGCGATCATTCAGTGGAATACATAGAATCGATTTGGGTTGTTGCTTGAGAATGTAAGAATTTCGATGAAAATTTTTCTCCTGTATCGCATTCCCCAAAACTAAATTCTCTTGCGTGCGGATGACATAATTACCAATGGCTTGGCAGGCTAAAGGATTATTACTTTTGCCATTGGCACTTTCTAAGGGAATCGACTGTAATACTTCTACTGAGTCTAATTCAACCGTTCCCGATGCTTCAATAACCCACTGATTAGAAGCAGTAACTTGTCCCATCTCTACCTTAGATTGAACAGGTAAAATCAATACTCCCCTGGTTGCCCCTGCACTTTCAATGACAATTTTCATTAACTTAGCCAGGAGATTTTCTAAAATAATCTCTCCTGAAATGGCTTGAGAAGCTTTAAGAACGCTGGCTAAATCGAGTACAGTGGAGGAGGTAGAACTGCTACTAGAAATACTAGAGCTAATTTTCTGAGGCTGCGACGTTGATGATTGGGTTAAGAATTGAGGATAGCGTTGCTCTAAATCGGTAACTTTAGCCTTAGCTTGCCAGCGAACATAACCATAGTGTGCCTCTCTAATGTAAGTCTCAGCAATTTTCTCTCTGCCGATAGCAAGATAAAACTCCGCTGCTAGTTCATAAGCGATCGCTTCCTCATGGAGATATTCATTGTCTCTCGCACCTTTAATGGCTCGTTCGTAAAGTTCTGAAGCTTCCCAATATTGTTCTAAAACTCTTGCCTTCTCTGCTTCTATCAGATCATATTTATGCTGAAAGTTCGTGGGTGCATGGTCAGCCCAAAGTTTCATTTTTTGCTGATTAGTTGTCACTTGCTCCAAATATTTCAATTGTTGGTGATTGGGTTCTTTTTTAGTTCCCAGTCCCCATTCCCCAGTCCCCAGTCCCCGATCATAGAGAGCTAAAAGCGATAGAGAATAGTAAAAATTGTGTTCGGCAGAAGTCATTAATCCCAAGACAGATTTTTCGTATTCTTTTGCTAAAGCCGCATTTTTAACTGCTTCAGTATAATCTTGAAATAGGAAATTAAGGATTGTTTTTGCTAAATAAAATAAAAATAGAGAGACAGAATTTTTCTTTTCTTGAAGCATCGGCAGCATGGTAACTTCATCGAAATGTTCTCCGCTCAATTTACTTCGTTCCTCTACTTGACCAATTAAATTTAGAACTAATTGTCCAGTTATTTTGTTGTAATAAAATTGTTCTTCCTGTTTTAATTTGTGAACTAACTTGTTATATTTTTCTACCTCTTGATAAGTAGACTCTAAAGGCTCACCTACTGCAAAAAGTGTCACACAATATTCGATCGCACTATAGGCAGCATATTGTATATCGCCAGTTTCTAAGCCAATTTGAGTTGTTTCTGACATCAAAGCGATCGAGTTCCTCGCGGGTTCTTTCCAGTGAACGATCGTAGAGTTGAATAGATGTTGAAGCTTGCAAGTAATTTCTCTTGATTCATAGCGATCGAGCATTCTCAAAGCTAGCTTATTTAGGTCGTAACCGAGATCTATTTTCTCCATCACCGTACACAAAAAGAAGCCATAAGCTCCATAGGCATAGCAAGATAGTACCGAATTTCCGCCATCTAGGCAGAGCTTAACCATGGTGAAGATTATGGCTGGTAACAAATTGGGACTAGCCATATAAACAGCAGTAGCTATGTCGCTCAAGATTCGCAAGGCAGCTAGCTTTTGCAAATCGTTCATTTCTGGTAAGTTGCCAATAGCATCGATGTTTAAATCTCGAGGAGGTGACTCGGATAGGGATACACCTAAAAACTGCAAAACTTGTAGAGCCTTATCAATAGCTAGTTGCATCTGATTTTGGGCGATAAAAGACTCAATTTGAGTTTCGTATACCTTAACTTTATCTAGTACTGTTCTGGCATTTACGAGAACTACTTCTGCGAGCATTTCTGCTTGCTCAAAATCCGTATTTAAAAATTCTGTTTCTACTGCTTCAACATAGAGTTTGAGAGTCAGTTCATAATTAGTTTGCCAACTTGAAGTATTTAAAAGTTCTCGTCCCACTAGAAAATATTTAACTGCTGAACTATAAGCATTTGAACTTTTTGCTTTTTGACCTGCAAGCAAATTTAACTCAGCTAATCTTATTTTTTCTGACTCATTCTTAATTAAACAAATACTTTCATTAAACTGATTAACAATATCGAAAACCCGTTCTGATAAATTGTCTGGTTTGGTATTGGCTAAAAGTAAACGTCCGATTTGCAAATGGGTAGCTTTTCTTCGATCTTCTTCTATTAAAGAATAAGCAGCTTGTTGAACGCGATCGTGTAAAAACTTAAACTGAATTTCTTTAGCTGAGATATCGGCATTATTCTTAATTAACTTATATTTATCGTTTAAAGGAATTACTGAACCTGCTGGCAAAGCCGACCATAAATCATCTAGAGTTTCCTTTGGTTGACTTTTGTAAATAACAGCTAGGGTTTCTAAATCGAATGTATTACCAATACAAGCAGCTAACTGCATTGTTTTCTTGGTAACTGGGGGCAAGCGTTCGAGTTGTAGAACCATTAGCTCTACTACATTTTCAGTAATATTAAGAGCTTGGATGCGATCACTGTCCCACTGCCATCTTTGAAGGTAATCGAATGTTAATAGATCATCTGCATAGAGAGATTTCAGAAACTCGATGGTGAAAAAAGCATTACCTTGAGTTTTAGTATAAATTAAATTGCTTAAGGATTCGGTATATTCGGTTGAACAAGCTAATGCCTCAGCTACTAAAGCATTGACATCAGATTTAGCCAAATTATTGATATGGATAGAAGAGATAACTCCCTTCTGTTTTTGAATCTCTTCTAGAGCGAGTATTAAAGGATGAGCAGCATCCACTTCATTATCTCGATAAGCTCCGATAATCAAGAAATATCCATTGTCAGATTCGCTCATCAACAGTTTGATTAAATTCAAAGAAGCAATATCAGCCCATTGCAAATCATCGAGAAATAAAACCAAAGGATGTTCTGATCGAGCAATCGCTTTAACAAAATTTTGTAAGACTAAATTAAAACGGTTTTGAGCTTCAGTCGAACCAACTTTAGCTACAGGTGGTTGTGTGCCAATAATTAATTCCAAGTTAGGAATAAATTCAATTAATACCTGCCCGTTATTGCCAACTTCATTTAAAATCTTTTGTCGCCAATTCTCTAAAGCAGTAGAATTTTCTAGTAACAGAAGATCGCAAAATTCCTTAAACCCCTGCGCGATCGCTGAGTAGGGTATATCTTTACGATACTGGTCAAATTTCCCAGAAATAAAATTGCCTTTGCTAGCAGTAATTGGCTTATAAATTTCCCTAACTAAAGCTGATTTACCTACACCAGAATATCCAGTTACCAAAACCATTTCAGGTAGGGGCGAAGGTTGGTTCGCAAGTACAGATTTTCCTGTGATGCGATCGAATGCAGCCAATAATGTTGTTAATTCTCGTTTTCTACCATAAATCTTTTGTGGTATTTGAAGTTTAGTGCAGATATCTTTTTGCCCTAACGTAAAAGTATTAACTTCTCCTTTACTTTCAAGTTGATGCAAACATGATTCTAAATCTGCCTGAATTCCATAAGCCGACTGATACCTATCTTCCGCATTCTTCGCCATCAATTTCATGACAATATCGGACAAAATATTAGGATTTTTTTCCCTTCTGCCTGCATGCGGCGAACCCGATCGCCTTTGCGCCTCCTGCCTCCTGCCTGCGCAAAGCGGTAAAGGTTGTTTGGCAATATGACAATGGACTAATTCCAACGCATCTTCAACTTCAAAAGGTAGCTTTCCCGTCAACAATTCATAGAAAGTTACTCCCAAGGAATAAAAATCGCTGCGATAGTCTAAGACTCGGTTCATTCGTCCCGTTTGCTCGGGAGAAATATAAGCTATAGTGCCTTCTAAGATATTGGGATTACTGAAGTTGGGGTTTTCTCTCGATAGGGTTGAAGAGATGCCCAAATCAATCAACTTAACCTCTTTGGTATCGGGATTATAAAGAATATTGGCAGGGTTGATATCTTTATGAATGATCTGTGCAGCGTGAATAGAACCCAGAGCTTTAGTAATAGCGATCGCCAGTTGTAAAAACTTCACTAACTCTAAATTTCCTGCTATTCCTAAATGAGCTAGAGAATCACCGCCAAAATCTTCTAGCACCATAAACCAACGCTGCTGCTCTTTTTTTAGGGTGTAAGCTTTAACTACTCCAGGTAGATTCAAACTACGCAAAATTCCGTATTCCCGCTTGAAGGCAGCAATACTTTCAGGAGAGGGATAGACTTGGTTGAATACTTTTAGCACCACAGAGCGATCGCTGGCATGACAATAGCCTCGATAGACTAATGAATTACTACTTTCTGAAAGCTTTTTAGTGATGCGATATCCAGCAAAAGTAAACATGGAATTAATGTACTAGCAATATTGTTTTACTTTTTAGATTGGCGATTATTGGCGATCAAGTTTGGTATTTCAATACTTTAATCTTAAAACGTTCCTCATCTCTGTTCAGTGGGCAAAATGAGTGATAAATTTTCACTTTAAAAAATAAAAGTGGGGAAAAAGTAGGAAACCTATTGATTCCAATGAGCAGTTGGAAGAGTTCTACATAAAATATGGCTTACGCACCGAAATGAAAATCAGGGTTTTGGGGAAAGGAGAATTGGGAACGGAAAATGAAACCTGATAAGTATTCTGAACTTTGAGTGCGTAACTTACTGTAGGTTTAAATCTTCCTTACTTTAGATATTGAGAGGGTTGAAAATAAACCATTGGCTACTTACGAAATTTAATCATGACTTTATCCCTACTGACTTAATGATGGAACTTTCATAAATTTAAGTTGTACAGCTTTGGAGGTCATTAAATGAATACTTTAAAACTTCGCTACGAAAGACTTTTGACTGCTTTTTTGCTCGCTTTTGTTTTAGGAGATATCTATCCTCATCCTAGTCTTGCACCAGGGGTACTGCAATCAACTTTTGAGCGGATTCAACAAACTATTTTATCCGAGTAAGCATTACACAAGTTATTGACTAGGAGAGTCATGACAATGAATAAACAGTATTTAGAATCGGATCGATTCAAAAAAGCGATCGCTTCTAACAATGAAACTACAAATATAGAAGGATGGCAACAATTACAAACAAGTTTTGCAGAATTATACGAAATTGAAGATCCAGATCGTCGAGAGTATGAATTACATCGAGAAGCAAAAAAATGTGATGTACCTATTGATATTTACCGTCAACTCTTTCAAAACTACAATCAGGCTCAGTTAGTTACTGGAGGAAAAAAGATACTTTTCCTTTTGGGTAAGTCTCCTCAAAAAGCTTTTAAAACTGCTTTTGATGTCCTATCCCGTCTTGGTTGGTTGTCGATGATTGGAGTCTTTATCACCTTAAGTTTGCAATTATATGAAATCTATGAAAGAGAAGAATATTTTGGCTGGGCAATTTTAGGACTCAATCAAGGAAAAGAAGCAAATGGTGGTCGAATTTTAGCTCTAGAAAATCTCAAGTTATTTGGCTCTCAATTAACAGGATTAAACCTCGAAAATGCGGTATTACCTCATCTCGATTTATCGGGCACCGACTTGTTACAAGCTAATCTACAAAATGCAACATTAATCGAAGCTAATTTGAGCAATAGTCAGTTAGTTTATGCCAATTTACAAAAAGCATTCTTAGAAAAAGCTAACTTTCAAGGAGCTGATTTAAAATTGTCAAATCTACAGGATGCACAGCTTTATCAAGCAAATTTAAGTGGAGCTAATTTGTATCAAGCTAATTTCTATGGAACTAATTTGAGCGGAGCTAATTTAACAGGGGTTAAAAATATTGAGAAAGCCAATTTTTATAGAACAATCTATGATGTTAATACCAAGTTTCCGCCTCAATTTAATCCAGAAGAAAATGGGGCTATTTTAATTAGTTCTAATGCAGATTTAACGGGGGTTAATCTTCAAGGGGCAACTCTAGCTCAAGTAGATTTAAGTGATGCTAACTTAGCGGGAGTAGATCTATCAAATGCAGTTTTGATCGATACTAATTTATCTAATACTAATCTTGAAGGAGCAAATTTAACAGGCGCGATTGGGTTGACACCCAGTCAACTAAAAGCAGCTAAAAATTGGGATAAAGCCAGATACGATGCAGATTTTCAGAAAGAACTTGGTTTGTCAATATGAGTTCGGAGTTCGGAGTTCGGAGTTATTGGGAATAGGATTTCCTCCTCTGCCTCCTCTGCCTCCTCTGCCTGTTTCAACCGTTAAATCTTAAAATCATACACCTGAAAGCCAATCTCCAGTCCCTTCTAGGAGCAAGATAACAATGAAAATGAAACAGTTACAGCTATCAGCTAAAAATAAATATACTCAACTTTTGTTAGTCCTGCTTTTAGTTTTTGTTGCCTATGCTTTTTTCTCCCAGGCAATAATCGCCGAGATAATTCTTTCCATAGTTTTATTAGGAGCAATAGTTCTAATTATTAGAACCTTTTATTTCCATCAAAGAGCATTCTATTTTTATCTGACCATTTCAGGACTTGCTTTTATTGTCGATTTTGTTAATCTAACCTCTCAATCGTCGAACTTAAAACTGGCTCTAGCTACAAATATTATTTATGCAGGATTTTTCCTACTAGCTATTGTGCTGATGATTGAGAAGATTTTTAGCGATCGCCAAGTGACGATCGATACCATAGTTGGTGGTATTAGCGTTTTTCTCTTAATTGGCGATCTGTGGTTTTTATTCTTTGACACTATCTATTTATTAAACCCAGCAGCTTTTACCTCTTCAGCAGAAACAATTAATTCTTTTGACCTGCTTTATTTCAGTTTTACCACTCTCACTACTGTCGGCTATGGAGATATTGCTCCTGTCAGTCCTCTTGCCAAAGTTTTAACTAATCTCGAAGGAATTTGTGGCGTGATGTATCCCGCTGTATTAATTGGCAGATTGGTCGGAATTTATAACCCAGAATGGGAAAAAGATTGAGATTAGGGAGATGGGGAAGACAAGGGAGAAAAATGACTAATGACTAATGACTAATGACTAATGACTAATGACTAATGACTAACGACTAACTATTAAAAATAGGGAAATAACTGTTATGGAGACTCAGGAAAATAACTCAAAACAGGAAATCACAGTAAAAGAGATCGCAGTAACGGAGAAAGACCAAATAGCCGAATCACAAATCACTCGCTCGACTACGGAAATTAACAAGAAAAGATCGCCTTGGCCTTTTTTGGGATTAGCAATGGTGGTAATAGTGGGGGGCGTAGTTTGGAAATCTGTCACCGTTAGTCAGAGTCCCTCTAGCCCAGAGCAATTAGAAACGGCTGCTGCTCAAGCCAGCTTACCAGTGCAAGCCGTCCGAGCGCAGTTAAATCCGATTGAAGCTTGGGTGTTTAGTAATGGAGAAGTAGCAGCAGTCCATTTCAAACATCTCACTTTTCAGACCGCAGGTACTATTACCTATCTCAAGAAACTAGGGGAAAGAGACTTAAGAGAAGGCGATTTAGTACGCGGAGGAGAACTGTTAGCCAAAATAGACCAGCGTAAACTCAATGCTGATGTAACGGTGGCTGCTGCTCATCAGATGGAAGCGAAAAAAGGAATTACTAATGCTCTGGCAGACTTACAACAAGCCCAAGCTTCTCTGGAAGCGGAAAAAGCCAATTTAGCTCAAGCTGAACAGAATTTAGCCAAAGTTAAGTCAGATTTAAGCAAAACTGAAACTAATCGCGATTTTGCCAAGACCGATTTTATTCGCTACCAGGAATTAGTAGCCGAGGGAGCAATGCAAGAGCGAGAGATGGAAGTGAGGGAAACTAATTATAAAGCTGCTGAATCTGATGTATCGGCTGCTCAAGCAGGTGTTAAATTAGCAGAAAGCCAGGTTAAAGCGGCTCAAGCCAGGATAGAAGCTGCTCAAGGTCAACTGTTAGCAGCTCAAACGCAAGTAGAAACTGCCGAATCTAATCTACGTTCTGCTTCTGCTCAACTAGACAAGAGTAATGTCATTTTAGAGGATACGGTTTTGACTGCACCTTTTGATGGTGTGGTGGCATATCTCAATATCCGCGAGGGAGATTATTGGTCGCCGCAAGTTGTCCGCACCAATAATTATCAAGAGGTAGTCGAGTCTGTACCAATCGTAATAGTTGACCCCAATAAACTAGAAGTAAATCTGGAATTACCTACTTTTGATGGTGCGAAAGTTCGTCCAGGTCAAAAAGTTTACATTGTGAGCGATGAAGATCTGACTCAGGCATCAATTAAGGGTTTAACTAATAAAAATTTAGTTGAGCTAGCTAAAGCTAAGGGTGAGGTATTTGCTGTTAATCCTGCTGTAACACCAGGGGGTAGGGCAATAAATACCAGAATCCGCATTACGGATGGCAAAGAAAATCTCAAAGTAGGCGAGCGAGTTTCTGCTTGGATTACTGTAGCTTCAAATCCTCAAGCAGTAGTAGTTCCTAGAGGTTCAGTAGTAATTCGCGATCGCCAAGCTTATGCTTTTGTGGTCAATGAAGTAGATAACACTGTCGAAGAACGTCCAGTCGAACTGGGAATTCAAGGACTAGCTTACCAAGAAATTAAAGCAGGAGTGCGGGAAGGGGAATTAGTCGTTACGGAAGGTAAAAATCGCCTCGTGGATCGATCGCCTGTTCAGTTAGTTGGAACAAATCAATAGTTCGGAGTTCGGAATTCGGAGTTCGGAATTCGGAGTTCGAAGTTCGGAGTTCGGAGTGATCGATCAGCAATCAACTATCAACAATTAATTATGCAAACCACCGAAAGAAAACAATCCCAAAACATACCTGAAGCCGAAACTAAAAAGATCGATCGCGCTTCTCCTTTAGAACAATTCCTGTTCAACCGTCAAATTCTCGGTATTCTCCTTAGTTTTCTACTGCTCGTAGGCGGTGTGATGGGTTACTTCTCTATGGTCAAGGAGTCTGACCCAGATATTAAACTTGCCAAGGCGATGATTAGTACAGAATGGCCAGGAACGGATGCGGAAACCATTGAAAATAGAATTACCGATAAGCTAGAAGATAAGATCAAAAGTCTTCCTGGTCTGAAAAAAATTAAGAGTGGCTCGTTTAACTCTTTTTCTCTGGTAGATGTGGAGTTTAAGGCTGAGGTACCTGTCGGAGAATCGATTCAGAAGTTGCGGGGTAAGATGGATGATGCTAAGCCAAAAATGCCCCCAGAGTCCGAGGGAAGGAAACAACCAGAGTTCGAGCAGATTTCCCAACAAGATGCACCTGTGTTGACCCTCGCTCTCTATGGAGATAATCTCAACTCAGTGGTCTTGAGCAATTCCGCTAAGGAGTTAAAAGATATTCTCGAACAGGTTAAAAATGTCCGCAAAGTTAATTTAGCGGGTCGGCGCAAAGAGGTAATTCACATCCAGCTTATTCCACCGCGCCTATTGGAATTAGGCATTTCGGCGAATCAGGTTAAGCTAGCCATTCAACAGGGTAATCTGGATATGTCCTGGGATCGGGTGCGGGATGATGCTATCGGCGGTCAAATACGCCTCTATGGACGTTTTCGTACTCTAGATGATCTGAAACAACTACCTGTAGCTCGACTCAATGAGAATCGAGTTGTGCGTTTAGAGGAAGTAGCGGAGGTACGCAGAGATTTAGAACGAGAAACCAACCGCGCTGCTTTTAGTTGGCAGGGATCAGAGTTCGTTTCTACCGTCAATGTAGATGTGGTAAAAGTACCTGGAACAGACTCGATCCAAGTAATTGATGATTCTCTGGCAATTATCGAACAAACTAAACAAAACCCCAATCTTTGGCCTCACGGGATGGAATATCGGGTGATTAATAATGATGGGGAATATATCAACAACGATCTATTTAATTTAGGTAGCAATGTGCTGCAAGCCTCTGCTTGTGTGTTTGCCATTCTTCTGTTTGCTCTAACTTGGAAAGAAGCTACCATAGCTGGTCTGGCAATTCCCTTAACTTTCCTGGGTGCCATGTTGATTCTGTGGTTGGGCGGTCAAACTCTCAATAATATGGTGTTGGTGGGGATGATTCTGGCTCTCGGTCTGATGGTGGATGTGTTTATCGTTATGCTAGAGGGTATTCATGACGGTATTTTCGTCCAAAAACTCAGTTTCAATCAAGCAGCGATTAAAACGGTCAGGCTCAATGCCATTCCTGCTTTAGCGGGGCAGTTAACCACTATTTTAGCTATGGCTCCCTTAATGACGATCGCGGGAAAAATGGGCAAGTTTGTCCGCCTCATTCCCATCAGTGCCATTGTCTGCCTGGTTCTCAGCTATGCTTTAGCTTTACTGGTAGTAGTTCCCCTGTCTAAGTTTCTCTTGGGTAAAGTGAAGGGAGAAAATAAAGCAACCTTTATCGATCGCCTGACAGAAACAGCGACGGAAAAATTTACTAATTGGAGTTTAAACAATACGGTCAGAAATCGCTCAGTAGCTCGCCTCTGGACTTTAGGGACAATCGCTCTGTTGGTTTTTAGTTTCGTTTTGGCTTCTCAGTTATCCTTTACCCTCTTTCCCGACAGCGATAAACGCAAACTCAGTATTAATGTCGAACTAGCACCCACTTCTACCCTAGAACGTTCTCAAGCAGTTGCCGACGAAATCGGGTCAGTACTGCGTAACTACAGTGATCCTAATGGTAACCAAGTTTTTGCCAGCACAATTAAGCTAGTGGGCAAACGGAGCGGTCTAATTAGTTCTGGAGAACTCAAACCTGAAACAGCCGACTATTTTGTTGGATTTTCGGCAATATTTACCACTCAAGATCAACGAACTAAACCTTCTTATGTTTATATCAGGGAATTACGTCAGGAAATAGCTCGAATTTTAGAGAATTATCCAGGTTCGACCCTAGCCATGCAATATCAAAAAACAGGAGAAACAGAAGACCCCATTCAAGTAGAGTTGAGTGGAGAAGATATGAGCATATTACGAAACATTTCCGCCCAAGTACAACAGGCTCTTAGGGAAATTCCAGGGACAATGGATGTCCGCGATGACCTTGGTAATTTACAAACAGACTATAAATATATCCCGCGACGAGAAGCGATGAATTTCTATGGTTTGAGTCAGGATGAAATAGCTTGGCAAGGTCGATCGATGGTTATCGATACGGAAATTGGGGAATATCCCGTCGGTAGTGGCGAAGAAGATCTCAAGATTCGTCTCAGTTCGGCTTGGCCTTCTCAAGCTGGTGCAGTGGGTGGTCCTTCCCGTGAGGATGAATTTGCTACTATGCGCTTTATTTCCCCCCAAGGAAAAATCATCTCTGCCGATTCCGTATTAGACTCGGAACAAGATTTAGTTCCCCTATCTATTACCCACCGCAACACACTCCGTACCGTAACCGTGTTAGCCAAAAACATACCAGGTACGGGAATCTATGATAGTGACATTTTGGCACAGTTACAGCCCAAGCTAGAGGAAATGCAGCAGAATTGGGCTAGAGGCTATCGGTATAAATTTGGTGGGGATGCAGAAACCAGTTCCGAAACTTTTGGTTCGGCGGCTGTAATGCTTGTGGTCGCTATTTTCCTAGTCTTTGCCCTGTTGGTATTGCAATTTGCTTCCTATACTCAGCCTTTTATCATTATGCTGACTATCCCCTTTGCCACTATAGGTTTATTTGTCGGCTTTTGGCTGTTGAATATTCCCTTTTCTTTCCCTGCCATGATTGGGGTCATCTCTCTAACGGGAATTGTGGTAAACAACGCTATCTTTATGGTCGATCGCATGAATGCCCGTCGTCAGGAAGGAATGGATATCCGTCGTGCTGCTGCTTTTGGTTCGAGCGATCGCCTGCGCCCGATTCTTACTACTAGCTTAACTACCGTCATCGGCTTGCTTCCCTTAGCCTTTAGCGAAGCTAAATGGTTTCCTCTCTGTATGGCAATTATCTTTGGCTTGATTTCTTCAACTCTGATTGCCTTTTTGGTGGTACCAGGATTGTATTTACAGTTGACTTCAAGTAAAGCGATCGCTCAAGAAAATTAAAACGATCGAGAGAGCTAACTGCGATCGCTATCTGAAGAATATTGCACGATTACTTTGATTTTTTAGAAGATATTAATTATGTCGTCATCCATTGCCTTGATTGCCCAAGATAGCAGAAACAATGAGATTATTGTCTTAGCCCAAAAATATTACTCCATTCTAGCTCGCTACGAGCTAATTGCTACAAGTGCTACAGGACAAAAAATCGAGCAAGAAACAGGACTATCTGTCAATAAAGTAAAATCAAGTTTTGAGGGAGGTATCTTACAGATCGCAGCCCAAGTTGTCACAGGGGAAGTAGTAGGCGTAATCTTTTTGATGGATGCGCTAAATTCTCAATCTCCCGAACCTGATTGCCAAGCTCTGATTAGAGTCTGTAACTTTTACGATATCCCTCTAGCTACTAATATCTCCACTGCCGAATTATCGATTCAAGCTGTAGCCAAACTGCGAGATGCTTATTTGATTTTCAATCCAGTTGCAGGACAAGGGAATCCAAATCGAGATTTAGAAATGATTCGTCGCATTCTCGAACCCCAAATGAATCTCCACATTATTTTTACCCAACCAGGACTCGACCCAGCCATTCAAGCCAGAGAAGCGATCGCTAAAATTCAAGCCAATCAAACTGAAGACCAAATAGGTTGCGTAATTGCTTCGGGAGGAGATGGCACGGTATCAGCGATCGCTGGAGCGACTATTGAAACGGGAATACCTTTGGGTGTTATTCCTCGTGGTACTGCCAATGCTTTTTCGGTTGCTTTGGGGCTGCCGACCAAACTCAAACTGGCTTGTGAAACTATTGCAGCAGGCAATACGAGAATGGTAGACGCAGCCTATTGTAATGAAATTCCGATGATTTTATTAGCTGGGGTAGGTTTTGAAGCGGGGATGGTCGATAATGCCAATCGAGAGCTAAAAAATCGCTTGGGAACTCTTGCTTACATACTTTCTGGAGCGCAGCAATTATTTACGCAACAAGATTTTCAAGCTCAAATTGAAATTGAGGGTCAAGTTCTAGATTTCAAAACTGGTGCGGTTACCGTTGCCAATGCTGCTCCTACTACTTCGGTTATGGCTCAGGGCTTTGGTGCTGTTATTCCCGATGATGGTCTTTTAGAAGTGACAATTCCCGTATCAAAAACTTGGCTTGAGGGAATTAATACATCAGCAGCTTTACTCGCCTCTGCTATAGCTAAATCAGAAGTTGAAGATCGAAATCTAATTCATTTGCGTACCAATAAACTTAAGTTAACTACCGAGCCGACTCAAAAATTAGTAGTAGATGGAGAAGTATTTGCTGAAAATCCCGTTGAGTTTATTTGTGTCCCTAATGGTTTAACTATTTTTTCTCAGTTAAGTTCAGTTAATAATTAGTATTTGAGGTTGAAATGGATAGAAGAAAATTATTGCAATTATTAACCTTTAGTGGTGTTAGTGCAACTTTAAGCGTTGGCATGTGTTCTTTAAGCGAGGCGATCGCATCTGAAAGTGGTAGTGGATGGGGATATACAGGTGAAGGTAGCCCAGAGAACTGGGGAGACTTGTCATCCACTTATACTGCCTGTAAGACAGGACTTCAGCAATCACCCATCGATTTGCATTCTGCCATTGATGCTAACTTGACAGTCGTAGATGTCGATTATAAATCAATTCCCCTAACTATCCTCAACAACGGTCACACCATTCAGGTTAATGCCACAACTGGTAACAAAATTAAGTTAGATGACGAAGAATTCGAGCTTCTACAATTTCATTTTCATCATCCAAGTGAACATACAGTAGATGGTAAACCTTACCCAATGGAAATGCATTTTGTTCATGCCAACTCCAAGGGAGAGTTAGCCGTGCTTGGTGTCTTCTTACAAGAAGGCGCAGAAAATACTCCTTTAAAGCCTGTTTGGGAGGCAATGCCCCAACGCAAAGGTGAGCCTAAAGAAATGCCTGGCGTAAAGATAGATATTTCTGAGCTACTACCTACTAATCGCGAAATGTACCGCTATTTTGGCTCTCTAACCACTCCACCCTGTTCCGAAATAGTGAAATGGATTGTTTATCAAGAACCAATTCAGGTATCTTCGGTTCAAATCGATCAGTTCAGGAAAATATTCCCTCTTAACGCACGCCCCGTACAGCTTTTGGATCGCCGATTTATTTTAGAGTAAAGCTAATTAAAAGGGCAACCAACTTAAAACGAGACAAAAAGAGAATTAGTTTGCGCTCTTTGCTCGCAAACTAATTCTCTTTCTTCACTTAAATGTAACGACCCGAAATGTGCGATTCGTTTCTAGGTGAATACATAGCCTAGAGTGTTGGCAAAAAGATAGAAAAACAGAGGTAAATAAACAGAAACAATCCAACATAACTTGTTAAGTAATGAGGGTGAAAGCCTCTCCCGTCAGAGGAAGACGTGATGCCAAATCTACCCACACAGAGATTAATCATCTCTCGTGAAGCTGGGAATAGGGCGGCGCGACTTGAACTGGTCGTATAGAACGGAGAGCCTACTCTCTTAAGGGATTCACACCCCTTACCTTCATGTAAAACACTCTACAAAGAGTGCGGTCACACCCAAGTAGGCAACGAAAAAGGTGGAATGCAGACCACAAA
>JBCDCO010000093.1:0-18828 GCA_039181635.1 Cyanobacteria bacterium P01_G01_bin.19
CGAGCAATTGCTCGCCCGTAATGGCGTGTACGCAAATCTGTGGCGGGTGCAAACAGGCGAGCGTCGCGAACAGCAGTTTGTTAATAATTAAGCGGCGATCTAGTTGCTACTTAATAAAGCCTCCGCAGCTAGTAGTAAATCTTGCTTTATCTCCTGCAAATCTTCTCGATTGTCTAAATATTTCGTTAAAGCTTCCATTGGATTGAGAGTATTTCCTACTCCCAATTCTGGCAGCCGAGGACGGGCTAATTGACTGACAAGTTCGGGGCGAATGCTGTAGCTGTGGGCTGACTGTAGAGCTTTGTCTATGGCGGCAGTATTAATTAAATCTAACTGTTCCGATCGCAGTTTATAAATCAACCGCACGACTCGATCTTCAATTTCTTGAGATGCGATCGCGTTTAATACTTCTTCCAAGGGTTCGTCTTGTTGAGCTACATCTAGGTCAATGGTTAAAAAAGGACGAGCAGGAACTTGGCAAAACTCCCAATCAACTTTTCCTGCTTCCACTTCTACAAATATATAGCCCTTGTCTTCCTTTTCTTCACTAAAATCGACTCGTTCGATACTGCCTGGATATACTATTGGCGGATCGTTAGTCGGATTGAGATTTTGATGCTTGTGAACATGACCGAGTGCTACATAATCAAATTCAGCGCGGGTCAACATCGAGATGGGAATGGTAAATCCTTTGCCAACGGCGAGAAACTTTTCTGCACCCAAGTTAGCTCGATCTGCCATTAAATGACCCAGTAACACCGTAGGAATATTCCGATCCAAACGACGTATTTCTGCTTCTAAAACTGGTTCGAGCTTTTTAATCAGCATCTCGTTGACTTCCGCTAGTGCCAGTCCCTCCGTTTCAGGGCGAGTTAGTAAAGTCGAACGATTTAACCATGGAAGAGTAATGACTTGCACGTCTCCATTGGCTGTAGCAATACGATGGGTTTGAATCGTATCCCCCACAATAAATCCAGGCACGACTAGAGTGCGATAAATAGATAAACTTGCCCCGCCATTTCCTTGAGAGTACTGATCGTGATTGCCAACCAATAATACAGCGGGAATATTAGCATCAGCTAACCTACGAAACTGACTGGCAAAGGCTTCGTGGACGTAGGGCGGAGGAGTAGCATCGGGAAAGGCATCGCCGCCAAATAGCACTAAATCCACGGGTTCGGCGATCGCGCGATCGATACAAATGCTGAGACTGTTTACAAAGTCTTCTAATCTCGTATTCATACCCGTTTCTGGGTTGATTTTGCCGTGGGAAAAACCGCTACCGATATGAATATCAGACAGATGCAGAATCTTAACCATAAATCTCAGCTAGATCGTAATTGGATACTACAGTCGTTCTAATTAACTCCCGTACAGTTTTAATTTGTTTGTTCGGGAGATTAAGGATTGGGGATCGGGAATTGGAAAATTTAAAGAGGATTGAATATCGATCTTGGACTAACAAGAGCTAACCCAAGATCTTTAAACATTCTCCTTCCAGGCTTTCAAAAGCTAGGCAAGTACTGCTGCTGCTGCTTTTGTTCCTGATTTGGGTTCAAAACCGTGACCCAGTTCGGTCAAAGTCGCTTCCAAACAGCCAATAGTCATGATGACATCGCGATCGCTGATAAAACCAAGATGACCGACGCGGAAGATTTTACCTTTGAGATGATCTTGTCCTCCAGCCAAAGCAATATCATACTTTTTGTTCATAGTAGATCTGATTGCTTCTGCATCATTAGTTCTGATAGCTGTTACCGCAGTACTGGCAAAATCATCTGGGGCGAGTAGATCTAATCCCATTGCCTTGGCTGCAGCACGAGTCGCATTAGTCAGACGTTGGTGACGAGCAAAGATATTTTCTAAACCTTCTCGCTGCATCATTTGTAGGGCTGTTTGCAAACCGAACATTAGGTTAATGGGAGGAGTAAAGGGAGTGCTGTTTTTGGCGTTAGCTTTTTTATATTTACCCAAGTCCATGTAGAAACGGGGGAATTTGCTCGTTTCGTAAGCTTTCCATGCCTTATCGCTAACGGAAATGAAGCCCAAACCTGGAGGAATCATATAGCCTTTTTGCGAGCCCGATGCCACAACATCCAAACCCCAATCATCTACAGGAACGTTATACGCACCCAAGCTAGTCACTGCATCAACGATAATTAATGCTTCGCCGTGAGCCTTAACATACTTGTTGATTGTTTCGAGATCGTTGAGTACCCCCGCAGAAGTTTCGGAATGGGTAATTACAACCGCCTTGATTTCTTTATTTGTATCGGCTTCTAGTTTTGCCCTAAACTCCTCTGGATCTAAAGGAGTACCCCAGTCAGAAGTGATACGCTCGGTATTCATGCCAAACACCTCGCAAATTTGCGCCCAGCGATCGCCAAACTTACCGTTAACCCCAACCAAAACGCGATCGCCAGGACTCAAGAAATTAATCATTCCCGCTTCCATCGCTCCCGTACCTGATACGTTGAGGGAGAGGACTTCGTTCTTAGTTTGATGCAACCATTTTAAATTCTCGTTAATCTCTTCAATAATTTTGCTAAAGCCACCGCTACGATGTCCGATGGGATGAGTGCCTAAAGAAATTAACACTTTCTCTGGAACTGGTGTAGGTCCAGGAATCATCAGCATATGCTTGTCTTCCATGAAGTTTTCCTTCTATGTTTTCTAGTCAAGTCGTTCATTTTATCTTATGGCAAGGATAGATGAACAGTTCCTAAGAAAATCAGTAAAAGTTAATCAACGGTTAGAAAAAACTTTGCTTCTAGACAACAGAGTTAACTGACTTTGCTTAGTATTCCAAACTGTTATCAAGAACAATTAAGACAGATACAAATGACTCAGATTTCATGGGATGATAAAAAACTGCAAATTTTTAAGAAACTAACTGAGGTTTAACCAATGGCTCAACTTAGATTAGGCGACACTGTGCCTGATTTTACTCAAGACTCTAGTATGGGAGAAATTTCCTTCTACGATTGGGCTGGAGATAGCTGGGTAGTACTTTTCTCCCACCCTGCCGACTATACCCCCGTATGTACGACTGAGTTGGGTGAAGTAGCTAAACTCAGAGCGGAATTTGATAAGCGTAATGTTAAAACTATTGCTTTGAGCGTTGATGATTCAGATTCCCATAAAGGTTGGGTAGGCGATATCGATGAAACTCAAGGAACGAAAGTCGATTATCCTATTTTGGCGGATGCTGACAAAAAGGTTTCAGATCTTTACGACATGATTCACCCCAACGCAGATGCTAAAGTAACTGTTCGCACTGTGTTTATCATCGATCCCAACAAAAAATTACGTTTAAGCTTAACTTATCCTCCCAGTACTGGACGTAACTTCCCCGAAATCTTGCGCGTAATTGATTCACTACAGCTTACTGACAACTATTCTGTTGCTACTCCCGTCAACTGGAAAGATGGCGAAGACGTAGTAGTCTCTCCCAAGATTTCTACAGAAGACGCTAAGAAAAAATTCCCCAAAGGTGTGGAAGAAATCAAGCCTTATCTTCGCATGACTCCTCAGCCTAATAAGTAGTTGTTAGACTGCGTTGTTTTTGATTTGTTTTGAGCTATTAGCTATTGGCTATTAGCTCTTAGCTTTTTTAGCTGTATTGCCGAATTGAATACAGACGCAAGCGGTTTAAAAATTGTCGTTGATAGCAAGCTAAATCGTCTTCTTCGAGGACAAACAACTGTGCGGGTTGACTATCTAGAGCGATCGCAACTATACCTTGTTGAATATTGACTCGATAAAAATAGTTGATAGCACTAATATAAGCGGCAACCTGCAAACAATAATCGACAATCCATTCTTGTTTTTTAGGCTTACTAGCTGTTTTCCAGTCAAATACGCAAAGTTCGCCTTGCCATTCTCCCAAACAATCGTAACAGCCAGCATAGCCTTCTTTTGAATGATAGATAGCAGATTCGACTAAATGAACTCGATCTATCTGCGCCAAAACTGGTTGGATTGAATGCCAAAAAGGATTATCTTCTATGTCTTCTGGTACTGGTTGCTGTTGCAGATAATATTTAATTGCTGAATGTACTGATGTTCCCCGTCTAGCTGCTGTGGTAGTTATTTGTTGTGCTTTTTGATAGCCAACTCGTCTGCGCCAATTGTGCAAAGCCTGACGATCTCTCTCTGGTTTGGTAGCCGATAGAATGCCTGTCACAGAGGGATAAGCAACCCCCTCAAAACTATAATGACGTTTGCGAGACAGTCCGTTGCGGGTGTTTCGCCCGTTGTCCCACGGGATACCGCTTCGCATATAGGAACTGTCGAGGGCGCGATCGATAGTTACATACTGGGGTTTGAGATGTTCAAACATAGTCGAGGCTGATAAATACAACCATCATAGCTAATGCTATTTGCTTGTATAGACATTTCCTCGCTTGTTTATCGAAATTGATTTGTCGATTAAGATTACAATTTATCAATAGGGCTAAAGGCTACAAACCTTTTAACAACATCAGCCTACAACAATTTTTTTATGACTTCTGTTTCTACCGCCAATCAATCTATTCTTGATGCTCTAAACCGTTTAATTGCAGTAGTTGCCCAATTGCGATCGCCTGATGGGGGATGTCCCTGGGATTTAGCACAAACACCCCAAACATTGATTCCCTACGTGATTGAAGAGGCTTATGAAGTAGTAGACGCGATTCAATCAGGAGATAAAGATGCGATCGCTGAAGAGTTGGGGGATCTACTATTGCAGGTAGTTTTACAAACTCAAATTGCTAGCGAAAAAAATGATTTCACCCTAGAAGAAGTCGCTATAGGCATTACTGAGAAACTAATTCGCCGTCATCCCCACGTATTTAGCGATGTCAAAGTTAATAATGCAGCAGAAGTAAATCAGAATTGGGAACAAATTAAAGCACAGGAAAAAGGCGAAACTCCCGAACAAGCAAAGTTACTCAGTCGCAAGCTAAAAAGATATGCCCGTAGTTTACCTCCATTGATGGCAGGGATGAAGATATCAAAAAAAGCTGCGGGGGCGGGTTTTGAATGGGAAAATGCAGAGGGAGTATGGGAAAAGTTTGAGGAAGAGTTAGAAGAGTTTAAAGAAGCCTTAGAAACAGAAGATAAAGTCCACCAGCAAGAAGAATTAGGCGATTTATTATTCACTATCATTAATATTGCCCGTTGGTACGATCTCGATCCTTTTGATGGTTTGCAGGGTACAAACAATCGTTTTATTCAACGGTTAACCATGATGGAAAAATTCGCAGATCGCCCTTTGAATAAATATGACATTAATGAGTTGGAATCTCTTTGGCAACAGGCGAAAGCTCAGTTACATAAAAAATCATAGAGCGATCGCCTGTAGGGTGGGCAAAACAGAATTAATATCAAATCGCGTTTTAGGTCAATATATGTTTGCCCACCACATCACAAAACAACATCGATATCTAAATAATGGTGAGCATCAATCAATTAATTTTTAAGCTTTAGAGATTTCGCTATGCTCACCCTACATTTTGTTTTTGCAAATACAATGTCAATCCGAATCTATGTAAAAGCGATCGCCTGTAGGGTGGGCATAATAACACCAGCAAATTATCGTTTCCAGAATCTCTTATTGCACTAAAGCACTCACTTTATCCCTATACAAGGATACCGCTACGCATATGACCGAAAGTAAGGCGATTCGGTTCCCTAAAGGACTAGTTGCGGCAAAAAGAATGCCTTACTTTTGGTCGCGCCGCAACTAATGCTTTAGTGCATATTAGGAGTTATGTTATTCATAAGGAAAGAATCAGGAATTCAGACCTTTAAAAATTAAAGAGTTACACAATTTTTAAGTTTTTATCGTTCCGTCGAGCTCACGTTGATGAAGGTTTTCTTGACGCAGATAGAATTATCAATTGATAAATTTACTACCTTGTAGAATTGATCGGCTTTCTAGCGACCGACATTGATTCTTGGCAATCTATGTTTAAAACTGCAAAGTATTTCCCAAGAAATAGTATCTAATTTATTTGCCCAATCTTCAGCGGTAATATTTAGATCTCCTGACTGACCGAGCATAGTAACGACATCTCCTGGCTGTAAGTCAGTCACATCGTCAACGTTTAGCATTAGTTGATCCATTGTAATCGAGCCGATTTGCGACACCAACTTACCCGAAACGATCGCCTGCAACTGATTGGATAAATTACGCGGAATACCATCAGCATAACCAATACCTACTACGGCAATTTTAGTTTCATTGTCGGTAATAAATCGGCGACCATAGCTAACGCCTTCCCCTGGAGGAATAGTTTTGACTTGAGCAATTCTGGCTTTGACCTGTAATACTGGTTTTAACTTGAGGCTGCCGCTTAAATGGGGTGCGGGATATAGACCATAGAGAGCCAGTCCGACTCTAACCAAATCGTAGTGAGTCGAGCGATCGCACAAAGTAGCCGCAGAATTTGCTAGATGAAGCTGAGGTGGCAGACAATCTAAAGCCTTTAATTGCTCAATAGCAGCTTGAAAACGTCGATGCTGTAGATCCATGACGGTGCGATCTCGTTCGTCTGCCGTCGAAAAGTGAGAATAAATGCTAGCTATCTGTAGATTGGGCAAAGACTTTACCAAAGGCACAAAATCTGTAGCATCCTGCCAGTTTGTACCCAAACGCGACATGCCCGTATCTAGCTTGAGATGTACAGATAAGGTAACGCCAAGTTCATCTAAGGTGCGATCGAAAACTTTTGCTTGATCCTGGTTGCAGATAGTTGGTTCTAGCTGCCACATTGCTACTGCTTTAATATCTTCGACCGCATTGATCGCACCTAAAATTAAAATAGGCGCTTTGATTCCTGCTTGCCGTAGTTCTACTCCTTCTGCCAAAGTAGCGATCGCCAGGCAATCTGCACCATTGTCTAAAGCAGTTTGGGCAACAATTTTCGCACCGTGACCGTAGGCATCAGCTTTAACTACAGCCATTAGCTTGGTTTGGGGATTGAGGAAATTTTTGAGAGTTCTAACGTTGTGAGCCAATGCGTCTAAGTCTATCTCGACCCACGCACGCTGACGATTGACCAAACAAGACAAATCATTTTCCTCTTGTGCTAAATCTCCTGCCAAACTAAATTTTTGATCCTGATGTGCGATCGCCATGTCTGAATTAATTTTGTGACTTTTGCTTGCTCGTAACTATCCACAAATATTAGTCTAGAAAACGATAAGGTCAAGTAGGTATCAGAAGCGATCAACAACTTTATGGTATAAAGAGCTTTTAAGTAATAATTATTGAATAACAGTAATTAGTTCAATTGTGTTACCATCTCTGATAACTAAAATTAATATAAAATCTTGATTATGGGTAAGGTTTTAGTATTGAATGCTTCCTACGAACCCCTAAATATCACTAGCTGGCGTAGGGCAGTAGTGTTGCTTCTCAAGGGCAAAGCAGAACAGCTAGAGCAAGGTGGAGATCTAGTTTATACCAATTTTCCATTACCAACCGTTATTCGTCTCCGTTACTACGTGAGAGTTCCTTATAAAGAAATTCCTTTAACCCGCCGAAATATTTTAGAGAGAGATAGTAACACCTGTCAATACTGTAGGGCAAAAGATGAATTAACTATAGATCACGTTATTCCCAAATCTCGCGGCGGTGGCGACACCTGGGAAAATTTAGTGACAGCGTGCGTGCGTTGTAACGTCAGGAAGGGCAATCGAACTCCTAAGGAGGCGGAAATGACCCTACTGACCAAGCCTCGTCGCCCTTATAGCAGCTTACACTTTGAATTAATCAAATATACCAGAGGTAACTCCAATCAAGAATGGAAAAAGTATGTAATTGGAATTTAGTTCGCCAGATGGTCGCATATTCTATTGGTTGGTGGTACACTCAAAACTCTAGATAAATGAAAATATACAATCGTCCTCTTAATTGGCAATTTGATAGTTGCTAACCCAATTTAGCTTATGTCCTCAAATCTTAATACTTCTCTAGAACGCCGTTTTGCTACCAAAAAAGAAATTAAGAAAAAGCAGCTAGAAGCGATCGATAGTAGCCAGTTCAATCTGGAAAATAAAAGATCTGGTGACTTAGGAAAAATAATTGGCAAGTTACGTCAGACTCTAGAAAAACATCGAGGAGAAAAGCAGATTGTAGTGATTCAGGATTTTCCCGATCCTGATGCTTTATCTAGCGCTTGGACTTATAAGCTGATTGCAGGTAACTATGAGATTGATTGCGATATTGTCTATGGTGGTACTCTCTCCCATCAAGAAAATATAGCTTTAGTCAGATTTACAGGTTTACCCGCCAAGAGAATTGATAGCAACGAATTAAAAGAAAAAGACTGGTCTGGATATCAGGGATCGGTTTTGATTGATAGTCAGGGCACAAATAGTCAGCTTTATTCAGTTATCGAAGAAGCTGGCATACCTTTAATCGTGGCGATCGACCACCACAGCAAGCAACAAGATTTGGCTGCGGAATTTATCGATTTACGCCCCCAAACTAGAGCTACTGCTACTATATTGACTCAATACGTTCAGGAAGGAATGCTAGAGTTTGATAGCAGTAATGATATCCATGTCAAATGCGCAACCGCCTTGATGCATGGTTTGCGATCGGATACTAATCGTCTGATGCAGGCGAAAGAAGAGGACTTTATTGCTGCTGCTTATTTAAGTCGTTTTTACGATACTCAACTATTAAACGCCGTACTCCAATCGGCGCGATCGCGTAGGGTTATGGATGTAATCGAGCGTGCTTTGAGAAACCGCATTATCAAGAAGAACGTTTCCATTTCTGGGGTAGGTTATTTGCGCTACGACGATCGCGATGCCATACCTCAAGCGGCAGACTTTTTAGTCACAGAAGAAGATATTCATACTGCGGTCGTATATGGCATCGTCCATAATGAAAATAATGAGACAGAATTGGTGATTGGCTCTTTGAGAACGACCAAGCTGACCTTAGACCCCGACGAGTTTATCAAGGAAACCTTGGGTAAAGACTCGGATGGAAAATTCTTTGGTGGCGGTCGATATATGGCAGGAGGATTTGAAATTCCTGTTGGGTTCCTAAATGGCTTTAAGGATAATTCAGAATATACCAAGCTCAAGTGGGAAGTATTCGATACCCAAATCAAGCAAAAAATTATGCGTTTGGTGGAACCAGAAGACAAAGTTATTTCGGCTGATTAGAAACTGCCGTTCGTGTTTCGTTGTCTTTCTAAAAACAGATGGAAGTATATCTAATTCGTCATGGTATTGCTGCTGAGAGGGGGACGTATACCGATGACGAACAACGCCCTCTAGTTCCCAAGGGAATCGACAAAACTACTAAAGTTGCTCGAAGTTTGGTAGCCAAAAAAATTAGTTTCGATCTGATTCTGACTAGTCCTTTAACTAGAGCCTATCAAACCGCAGAAATAATGCGGGAGGTCGGCTTATGTCAGACGGTACGGACTTTTGCACCATTAAAGCCTGAAGGTGACATTCGGGAATGGTTGACATGGTTGCAGACAGAAGAAAATCGCCAAAAATATAGCAGTTTAGCTTTAGTCGGACATCAGCCAAATTTAGGCGATTGGGCAGAAATGCTAATTTGGGGAACGGTAAAAAACCAAATAGTAGTCAAAAAAGCAGGTATTGTTGGCTTGATTTTGCCCGATACCGATACGCCAATTTCTCGTAGTACTTTATTTCTTCTTTCCTCCCCAAAATGGATAATTTAGCTTGTTTTTTCCCGCAATAATATTTTCGGCGTAGCCAGCTCATCTGGGGCCTATAATACGAAACATGAGAATATATGGAAATCGTCAGCTAAAAACTTTACCAGGACAGCGAACTCGCCCTACTTCTGCCAGGGTAAGAGAGGCTTTATTTAATATTTGGCGCGATCGCATTGAAGGATGTTGCTGGCTAGATTTATGTGCGGGAAATGGTTCGATGGGTGCAGAAGCCTTATGTCGTGGTGCTAGTAAAGTGGTAGGCATCGAACAACATGCCAAAGCCTGTACTATTATCGAGCAGAACTGGCAGCAGATAGCTCGATCCGAACAATCTTTTCAGGTAATTAAAGGCGATGTGTTAGTCAAGATAAAATCATTATCGGGACAGCAGTTTGATTGGATTTATTTCGATCCTCCCTACGATAGCTATGTCTATCTTCCCGTATTAAAGGCGATCGCCTCTTTAAACTTGTTGACTTTAGAAGGAGCGATCGCCGTAGAACATAACCCTAAAATTTGGCAAGCCAAACAGATACCAGGATTGGAGTTATATCGCACCAAAACCTATGGCAATACTACCCTCAGTTTCTATGTGATCGCGGATTCATAAATCGATCGTGAACCATAAATAATTACCTCTCCCTGTCATAATTATGCTGTGGCTGCGGCTTCTTTCTTAGCAGACCCCTGTGTAACCAACTGAATTAATTCAATTTTATAACCATCAGGATCTTCTACGAAAGCAATCACGGTACTACCATGCTTCATAGGACCTGGTTCGCGGCTTACTTTGCCTCCCTGAGCCTTAATGTGATCGCAAGTGCCATAAATATCGTCTACGCCCAAAGCAATATGTCCGTAGCCTTTGCCCAGATCGTATTCTTCGACTCCCCAATTGTAAGTAAGTTCGATTACGGTGTTGTCTTTTTCTTCTCCATAGCCGACAAACGCCAGCGTAAACTCTCCCCCAGGATAGTCTTTACGGCGAAGTAACTTCATCCCCAAAATATCGCAGTAAAAGGCAATCGATTTATCAAGATTGCCTACTCTCAACATTGTGTGTAGCATTCTCATATTTTTATTAGTCCGTTTTAACTTCGTGTTCTATTTGCTTTTTTATTTTATCGATAATAAATTGCTGAGAATTTAGAAGATCGGCAAAAACAATTGCGGAAATCTTTGGTGATTTACTTGAATCATGATTTAATATTTTCTTAAGGAATAGCTAAAAACTATTCCAAGCAAACTATCTAGACTTTAGTATTTTGGAATCGATCTTTCGAGAGATTGTTAATCTTACTTTTACTCCCACATAATCAAATTCTCTTCAGTCTCCTTTGAACTTGTTCTTGTCTCAGTCTAAATAGTTGATTTCTTCACACCAGGAGTTTTAGATCATGGATTACGAGTCTAATGAATTGTCTTTAGAACAAGAATTTATGCATGAAGTGTTCGCCGCAAAAATTCAAAATTTATCTTGTGAAGAAACCAAAGCATTGCTAGTCAAATTTCACAAGCAGATGTTATT
This sequence comes from Cyanobacteria bacterium P01_G01_bin.19, assembly GCA_039181635.1. Classification (GTDB taxonomy): domain Bacteria; phylum Cyanobacteriota; class Cyanobacteriia; order Cyanobacteriales; family Xenococcaceae; genus Waterburya. The sequence goes on from JBCDCO010000093.1 coordinate 11,230, forward strand.
CAAAGATAATTTCTATAAAAAGCTATTTCGCAAACAGAGAAGAAGATCGTCATCAAACTAGCCAGAGATAAGATATGGCAGTTTTAGAAAATTATAATGTTTGGCTAGCTTACTAGTTTATCGCGACCAAATATTTTATAATTTACAACTCCACGTAGTCTTCAAAATATTATGCGCGATCGCAATTCTTTTATCCGTCCCGATCTGGCTCAATTGGCAGCTTATACGTCCCATTCGGGAGGAGAAAGTCCAGCTATTGTCGATCGCCTTGATACCAATGAAAGCTCGCTCGATTTACCAAACGAGCTAAAATCGAAGCTTGCCTGGGCATACCAGCAAGAAATAGAAGCCAATCGATATCCTGATGGCGGTCATGAAGATTTAAAAACGGCGATCGCCGAATACGCTACTGAATCGGCTAATTTAAATCAGCCTTTGACTACAGCTAATGTTTCTGTGGGCAATGGCTCTGACGAACTAATTAGGTCGATTCTAATCGCTACCTGCTTGGGTGGAAACGGTTCGATCTTGGTGGCGACTCCCACCTTCTCTATGTATGGTATTCTCGCCAAAACATTGGAGATTCCTGTGATAACAGTTGCTAGAGATGAAACCGATTTTTCCCTAGATCTTGATGCCGCGCAGCAGGCGATCGAATCGACAGATAACCCTCCAGTTCGGGTGGTGTTTATGGTGCATCCCAATTCCCCCACGGGCAATGCTTTAGCGGCTAAGGAATTAGATTGGTTGAGAAGTCTGCCCGAAGATGTCCTGATAGTAATTGACGAGGCTTATTTTGAATTTTCCCAGATGTCTGCAATTGGAGAATTAGCCCAGCATAATAATTGGGTAGTGCTGCGTACCTTTTCCAAAGCCTTTAGGCTAGCCGCCCATCGAGTGGGATATGCGATCGCCAATCCCGATACAGTTAGGGTATTGGAAAAAGTTCGTTTACCGTATAATTTACCCAGTTTCTCTCAGATAGCAGCAAAATTAGCATTAGAGCAAAGAAAGCTGTTGTTGCCACTGGTAGAAGAAACCATTGCTGAAAGGAAACGAGTATATTCAGCTTTGCAAAAAGACGATCGCCTTCGGGTATGGCAGAGTCAGGCAAACTTTCTGTATCTGCGCTGCAAAAGCGTAAGTGCAGAAAAGCAGGAAGATTTACTAGCCCAGATTACGACAAATTTAAAAGCAGAGGGGACTCTAATACGACATACAGGAGGGGGATTGAGAATTACGATCGGCACTCCAGAAGAAAGCGATCGCACTTTAGCAAGATTAGAACAACAGCTATCTATTTTGGTCGATAAATAAAGCAATCAAAGTCAAATTGCTTTAAGACTTTATGCTTAAATTAACCTCGATTAGCCTTTATTTTTGATGATCATTACGCTGGTAATTCGATCAACTGTTTCTTCAGGAATTGATAGTTGAGCAGATAGCTTAGACAGCATATTTAACTCTTCTTCAAACATTGCCCCATCAGCCAGAGTAATATCTGTTGCCAGAGCAAAGACTGTTTCGTTGAGATATTCTGGTAGGGAAGGTAAAGCCAGCTTTAGCAAGGTATCCACATCATAGATTTTGATGATTCTCAACAGTTTTTTTAAAGTAGCTAACGTACTAGCCTTGGTTTTTTCTTTAAATAATTTTGTTCTTCTTAAAGTCGTCATTAGACTTTGCAGTTCCTCTTCTGCCATGTATCCATCAACGCTGACAGCAGACAGCATAATTGCAGCAAAAGATTCTTTAGGAGTTAAATAAATCTGTAGTTCTTTTTGAATATCAGAATTTGTCGTAGGTGTATTCATAGCAATAAAGATTGATATTTTTTTGTTTATATAAATATATTGCCCAAAATATATCGGCAATTCCGCATTGACTATTTATTGTTGACTGTTGAAATATTTAACTTAATCTGGTTTTAAATATTCAATCTTAGGATTGTATAACTTTAGAAACATCTTAGATTGCCATTTTTATATGCCATCTCAATCTTCTCCGCGCAAAATTCTGCAAACGCTGCTTCCACATCTAAGAGTTGCTGCAAGATACGCTCAACAGATTCAAGATAAAATAATTTCTCTTCCTGCCAAAGATGCGGGAGATAATTTCTTATCTGCTGCTTTAACCGATGCCGATCTTTCGATTCAGACTCTGATAGAGGTATCGCTGTTGGGGACTTTTCCCGATTTAGCTTTTCATGGCGAAGAGTATGAAAAATCCCGCAACACGAAATATTTTACCTCTACCAAATTGGGTCAAGGAAATGATTACTTAATTACCCTAGATCCGATTGATGGCACAAGATACTATTTAGATGGTTTTGACAACTATCAGATTATCTTAAGCGTTCTCAGTCACGAACGCTACGAAGCTGTCATAGCTGTCTCTCCAGCACGAGATTGCTATTATTACAGTCTATATGGACAGGGAGTCTATACTGGCAGGCTAGACCAAAATTTGGATGAGTGTAAACTGCTAAAGATTAATAATCCTCGTTCGGCAATACTTTTGGGTTGGGGGATGGCTCATTTAAAACCAGCCTTACAAGATAAATATCAGACGATTGATATTGAAAATGCTTATTCTTCCTCCCAACAATTTCCCAACTACAACGGTATCTTTTCGGGTGATTTAATCGGTTGGATCACCAAACGAGGTAAGTTCATCGATAGTGCTGCATTAGCTTTTATGGCGCAAGAAAATGGTTGTCTGGTAACTGGATTAGATGGTTCTTCTTTGCCCCCTTTAAATACTTGCCAAGACTATAGCTATGAAGGGGCAATTGTCGCTAATTCTGCCGCACTCCATCAAGATTTATTGGCAGCCTGTCAAGAATTTGCCTGAGATATTTTACATTGCTACCGATCGCTTTCCATGTTTGCTATGTTTTAAGCATCAGATCGTATCCAATCATTAGCAGATCGAGAGATATTCATGGAAATAGGCGTTCCCAAAGAAACTAAAGATCGAGAATTTCGCGTTGGCTTGAGTCCCAGTAGCGTTAGAGTATTGTCTCAAAAACATACTGTATTTGTCGAAACTCAAGCAGGTGTGGGATCGGGTTTTAGCGATGAAGAATATCTTCAGGCTGGGGCAAAGATTGTCGATCGCGCCGAACTGGCTTGGGATAGAGATTTGGTGGTTAAGGTAAAAGAACCCTTGAAGAGTGAGTATCCATATCTCCAGCCGCAAAAGCTCTTATTCACCTATCTTCATTTGGCAGCAGATCGTAATTTAACCGATGCCCTGATCGACTCGAAGAATACGGCGATCGCTTACGAAACGGTAGAACTGGCTAACGGTAGTCTTCCTCTGTTAACTCCGATGAGCGTCATTGCAGGGCGTTTATCGGTTCAGTTTGGTGCGAGATATTTAGAAAAACAGCAGGGAGGCAGAGGTGTATTACTGGGTGGTGTTCCTGGCGTGAGTCCTGGTAGGGTAGTGATTCTAGGTGGCGGTGTCGTCGGTACAGAAGCCGCTAAGATCGCAGTTGGTATGGGAGCAAGGGTACAGATTATCGATATTAACGTCGATCGCCTGAGTTATTTAGAAAGTTTGTTTGGTTCGCGGGTAGAATTGCTCTACAGTAGCCCTGCAAGCATTGAAAAAGCTTTAGCTGATGCCGATTTGCTAATTGGTGCGGTGTTGGTAGTGGGCAAAAAAGCTCCCGTATTAGTATCTCGCGACTTGGTAGCAAAAATGCGATCGGGTTCGGTAATTGTCGATGTAGCCGTAGATCAAGGGGGATGCATCGAAACTTTACGCCCCACCTCCCACAGTCAGCCTACTTATGTTGAAGAAGGTGTAGTTCATTTTGGCGTCCCTAATATGCCTGGTGCTGTGCCTTGGACGGCTACTCAAGCATTGAATAATAGTACCTTGCCCTATGTAATGCAGTTGGCGGATCGAGGTATCTCGGCACTAGAACACAATTTGCCACTAGCAAAGGGATTAAATATTCGTAACGGGGAAATTATCCACCCTGCAGTCAAAGATGTATTTGCCCTTAAATAACATAAAGAACAGTCAATTTGGTATTGCTTGAGTATAATTAACAAGTTTAACTACCTTAATACTCAGATCGAGCTTCATGGAAATCATTCTGACTCTTAGCGTTTTGACGATCGCCCTGATTGCCTTTATTTTTGAATGGTTTCCTGTAGACTTGACAGCCATTATGGTGGCGATTGTCTTAATGTTACTGGGTTTAGTAACCCCCGAAGAAGGGATTGCTGGCTTTGGCAACACTGCTACAGTAACGGTAATGGCAATGTTTATTTTAAGTGCGGGAGTAGCTAAAACTGGAGCGATCCAAATTGTGAGAGACTTGCTGCTGGAGTGGGGAGGGAAGAATACCTTTCAGCAGATTGTGGTTATGGGGATGATTGTCGGACCCATTAGCGCATTTATCAACAACACCGCAGTTGTCGCTATTTTTATCCCTATTATTGAGGATTTTGCTAAAAAACAGGGAGTGGCTAATTCTAAGCTCCTGATGCCCTTGTCTTTTGCCTCAATTTTAGGCGGAACTCTGACTTTAATCGGTACTTCAACAAACATTCTGGCTAGTAGCTTATCGGCAAGACTGGGATTGGGAGAGTTTAGCTTATTTCAGTTTACTAAGTTGGGTCTGGTCGTTTTTGCCATTGGCTTGGCTTATATTGCGATCGCTGCTCCCAAAGTTCTCCGCAATCGTAGCAGCAGCCGAAAGGGTGCATTGAGCGAAGAATACGAAATCAAAGATTATGTCACTGAAATTGTTGTCGCCAGAAATTCGAGTTTAATCGGTCAAACTTTAAGGGAAAGTGGCATTCAGCGCAAGTTTGACGTGGACGTACTAGAGATAATTCACGATGGGGTTCATTTTCCTCAACCAATTGCCGATAAACGAATTAGGGCAGGAGATATTTTGCTAGTTCGAGGCAGTAAAGATGCTTTGATCCAGCTTAAGGCGGAAAGAGGAATTGAGATTTTACCCGACGTTAAATTTAACCAAGAAACACTGGAAACAGAATTAAATACGGGAGAAGAGAAAATTGGAGAAGTGTTGATCTTGTCTAACTCTCGTTTTATTGGGGCGACTCTAAAGGATTTGCGCTTTCGTCAACGGCGTAATGCTACTGTTCTGGCAATCCGTCGGGGTGAGGAAGTACTGCGGGAAAGACTGGGAAAAGTGCCTTTGCGCTTTGGTGATTTGTTATTGGTTCAAGGTCCCAAGCAAAGCTTTCTCGGTCTACAAACCTCACGAGAACTATTAGTTCTAGAACAAAAAGATGTAGAAAACCTCCGCATCGACAAAGCTAGAATTGCGATCGCTATCTGCTTGGGCGTGATTGCCATATCGGCGTTTAATTTGGCACCAATCTTGGTTAGTTCTCTGGCAGGAGTCGTGATTATGGTTCTCACGGGCTGTCTTAAGCCTGGGGAAATATACGGCGCAGTCCGTTGGGACGTAATTTTTCTTTTGGCGGGATTGATTCCTTTGGGAACGGCAATGCAAAACTCTGGTGCAACCGAATATTTGGCAAAACCAATTTTGTTTATCGGCAGTAATTTGTCTGGCTATTGGATACTGTTATTTTTCTATTTCATTACCACTATTTTGACCTCAATCTTGTCTAACAACGCAGCAGTATTGTTAATGATCCCTATCGGAGTTCAGGTAGCCCAAACCCTAGATTTGAATCCCTTTGCCATTATGTTTGCCGTTACCTTTGCCGCTTCCAATAGCTTTATGACGCCCATTGCCTATCAAACTAACACGATGATTTATGGACCAGGAGGCTATAGATTTACCGACTTTATTCGCCTGGGAACGCCATTGAGTGTGATGATTGGCTTGATTACTCCTGCTTTGATTATTTGGCTGTATGGATTGTAAGTTGTTAGTTGTTGGTTGTTAGTTTTAGTTGAAAGAGCGAATCGGGACAAAACCTGCTTTGCAGATCGATTCCTGTCCCTGCTTGCTCAATAAGACATTTTTATAAGCTTCGCCTACCTCTTCATCGATGGGACTATGATTTCAATAATGATAAATAGACGCCGAACCAAAGGGTACTCTCCTGTTTGCAGCGTCTCTGTATTTAACGAGCTATTATCTTCACTATTTAAGCTAACAAAACCACTACCAGAACGACGAGCGATCGGCAAAATCTTTAACTTAGGATTACCAATTATTTCTGAAGCCGAAACAAAATAAATACCGCCAAAATCGTCTGCATTTTCTAATTGTTGAATGGCATAGTTAGAATCTTCGACAAAAACGACATTTTTGCCATAAATACGATCTTTTAAAACATTGTTACGGAAAAATTCTGTGGTGCCGCTTTGTAAAGAACGAGTATGGGGAACAATCGGTAAATCTTGTCCGCCTATTTCACCCTAGTTGGTTATCTTACCGCGATAAATAGCTTCAAGCTGTTTGATGGTTAAGCCATCGATACTTAGCTGAGGATTTACCACCACCGCAACACCATCGATCGCCGTGGGAACTTGTTTGAGTATTTTGCCTCGCACGATCGCCACTTCATATTCATTATCTTTGACTGGACGAGAAGAAAGAGCAAAGGAAATTTGCCCATCGAGCAGCATTCTTATACCCGTACTCGAACCACTGGGCAAAATTGGATGATGAGTATAAACCAATCTGAAATGAGGATATTTTTCTCGTAGCTGGGGTTTGATCGAGTCGGCAATCGAATGCCAAGTAGTGCTGCCACTATATTGCCAGGTGCCTAAAGGTAAATCGAACTCTGGTTTCAAATTGATATAGCGATCGACGATATTTAATATAGGCTGGGCAATCCAAGTCGCCTCCCAATCTGGAAAAATTAGATTGGAACTGAGTCCAGATATAAAAATAAGCAAGCTAATAACTGCTATCGCGATCGCCCGAATAAAACTATTCCAGAAATTTGTCGATTGAGGTGCAGCGATCTTATCATCTGAAGATAAACTGACTTTAAAGCGATCGCCTGCATTAATTTGACTCCAGCTAAAATATTCTTGGGCGGGTTTTAAACATAGTGTAGGCAACCAAACAGCACCAGGATATCGGTTGTTAAAATGCTCTAATTTTTGTCTGGCTTGGCGAACAGAACCAAACAAAGAATTGCTGCTAATCAATGCGCTAAAAAAATGCTCCAAAAACTCGATCGCAATCTCGTCAGGAACAGGTTCGCTCATCACAATAATCTGAGCTAGATTTAATTCACTCAGGCGATCTGCCAAACCCAAACCATCGCAGGAATTAAAGATCGCCAACTGCAACCCTCGATCAATTGCCTGCTTGAAAGAATCCTTAAATTCTTCAATCGCTAAACGCTCGGAATTATTGACCTCAATCCAGCCGATTGTCCCATCTGCGTTACTGCCACTGTGTCCTGTAAAGATAAAAATATGATAGCCGCGATCGCACCATAAAGCAGAAGCAAATTCTTTTAGGCTAGGCCTCACGGGGTGACAAGAGTTTTGTAAACAAGATAAAGGGTTGAATGTAGTAGTTAGATGGTAAGAAAAAGGGGTCAAGCTAATTGAAAAGACCCCATAATCAAAAATGTTGCCAGAATTCTATCACAAATGTATCTCGAA
>JBCDCO010000094.1:0-18451 GCA_039181635.1 Cyanobacteria bacterium P01_G01_bin.19
CTCGATTTATCTGTCAGTGGTCCGATAAAGTTCCTCGCGCCCAAAAATATTTTAGTTTTTGACTTTACCTATCTGACTCTAAAAATCTTTGGCTGGAAAATCTATGATAATTATCTTAAGAATGGAGCGATCGCAGAACGGGAGTTCGAGCAGAAAAAATTAGCTACTCAGGCTTTTTTTAGCTATTTTCTGGTTCGGGAAAATGCGATCGCCGCTCGTGGAAAAGGGGGAGGATTGGCTTTGTGGATCAAAAACGAATAAAAAACAGCAACAAATAATTATCTCAACCCAAACGAGAAGATTTACTGATAATTATTTATTGCTCGATTACGTTGGATTGCTAATTTTGAGAATGAGAGCTACGAAGTTGGAACCAGAGTTTTTTGGTTTAGTTGTTCTAAAGAACTTATGTTGTCCAATTCAATCTCTTTACAGGTTCTCTTGATCAAACCACACAAAGCTTTTCCAGGACCTATCTCAGTGATGTTAGTAACGCCAGATGCGGAAAACTGAAGCATGATTTCTCGCCAACGTACCGATCCTGTCATCTGGTCGGTAAGTCTTTGTTTTAATTCCTGGGAGTCAATTGTTGGACTGGGTTCGACATTGGACAAAACTGGAACCTTTGCGTCATTAAAGATAACTTCGTTTAGTACTTTAGAGAACTGGGAGCTGGCATTTGCCATTAAAGGAGAGTGAAATGCACCAGAAACATCGAGCATTGTCACTCGTTTAGCCTTAATCTTCTCAGTTACCAAATTTACTGCTTTGGGGGTTCCCGAGATAACTACTTGTCCTTGACTATTGTCGTTGGCTAAAACTACATCGGCAGTGTCCCCTAAAATTTTGCTCAACTCTTCGCGATCGAACTTCATCAATGCTGCCATTTTACCTCCTGCCGCATTGTCCATCAGTTCCGCACGCTTTTTAACCAGTCGCAGTCCCGATTCAAAATCAAAAACTCCTGCCGCGTACAACGCCACGTATTCTCCCAGGCTATGACCAGCTACTAGCTGAGGTAAGTTAGTTCGCTCTACCATCAGATCTACTAGTATGGACTCAATAACATAAAGAGAAGGCTGAGTATAAAGAGTACGAGCCAAAGTTGCTTTGTCTCCTTGGCAGATATCTAAGATAGACCAACCTAATATTTTTTCCGCAGTTTCAAACCTGGCTTTCGCAAGGGGAATGTCTTGTAAATCTACTCCCATTCCTACGACTTGAGAACCCTGTCCTGGAAATACCCACGCTGTTTTTGTCATCGATTAGGATTATATTATTCTATGTACTAAAAAATGCTGATACTATAAAAAACAATTTTGATCAATACTTTAAGATTTTTTTAATAAACAGCCAATATCTGATTGTCTCATTATTTGAGACAAATTTGTCGATAAAGTTACATTTGCTCCACAAATCAATTGAATTTTATTGGGCAGTGGTGCTGTTTACTTTAATAATTTGCGATTCTAAAATTCTGTTGAGCCAACCTCGAAGATATTGGCGATTGGCAAGCTGTTCGTCAGGATCTTGCGTATCCAAAGCATGGGGAGCTAGTCCCTGTACCGCAGCGGTGGTTACGCAAAACATCGATCTTTGAAAACTTTCGCAAATCTGAACCTTTAAATCTCCTTCTCCCCGAATACTTTTTTCCTGATAAAGCTGACGTAAATAGTCAGGCAGAAAATGACGCATGTCCTGCATCAACAGTGTGGGAGGAATTCCCGCACCGCCAATCGGTAGAGGATCGGCATACAAAGCACCATAGTTAAACATGCCAATATCGTAAGGAATTTCATAAGCCTGGGCGTTGTAGGAAACCGTTCCCGTAAAGGGAGTACCTCTAAAGAAAATCGCCTCAACATAGGGAACAGCGGTGTCGACTAAAAACGTTAGTCCAGCCGATTCTGGCAGAATATCAAACTGGCGATCGCCTATCTTGGGAGTATAAACAATTGGTCTAGCTGCGTCGGCGACCAAGCCATCTAAAATAAACTTAACCACGTCGGGAATACACTTTATTTCGCCGCGATCGTAACTATCAGAAAGGTTGATAAAAATATCACTCATCACCCGCCAAAACTGACCCAAGCCACTGTAATAAGCCATTTGACGCATTTGTTCGGGAAGAAAGTCAGGAAACAATTTGTGCAGTCCTAGCATCAGTGGATTGTACTTGAAATAAGCTTTGATTAGCTTGTCTGCATTTGCTGCAAATTCTGGGGTGTCTATATACTTATCCAAACCGCCACCACCATGCCAGAACATAGCCTTCATGCAGTATTCAGCATATTCATAGTTAATGCGATCGTGCCAAATAAACTGAGCAATTTTTTGGCTATTGACTTCCCCGTTAAAATACTTAAAAAAGGGAAACAGCTTCAAAAACTGAGTGTTAGCAATGTAGCATAAGTTGACTGAGTAAGCGTCTAAAACTACGCCATAGCTTTTGAGGATGCCGACAACCTCGACTAGGTTTTGGGGAGAATCATCTAGTAAAGCATTTCCCTGCTCTAACCTGGTAATATAATCGTCGATTAAATTAGATTTTGAGCGTTTGACGGAAGTACTAACCATAGTGTTTAAGTTTTTGATGCAAAAAAAAGATTCAAATTCTAGTTAAAAGGGCGATCGCCTGTACTTCGCTCCAGTGAGTTACCCAATCTGGCTTAATGCCAAAAGCAACGATTAAAAGCAACAGGACAAAAGCAGGGGCGTGTTCTTTCCAAAGTACTGGAGGAATTGAAGTCAGACCTTCTGTCAAACGACCAAAAAATACTTTGTTAATTACCAATAAAAAGTAAACTGCGGTTAATCCTGTACCGATTAAACATAGAAGAGTGGGGATGGGGAATATGGGGAAACTTCCCCGAAACACTAAAAACTCCGAGATAAAACCTACCATTCCTGGCAGCCCAGAACTTGCCATTACCCCCAGAATCATCAAGCCACCAGTTACTGGCAGCCCCCTTTCGGGATTGAGTAAACCCCTTAGATAATCTACGTCACGGGAACCAGTTTTTTGGTAAACCATACCCACTAATAAAAATAAAAAGGCAGAAATTAATCCGTGACTGACCATTTGAAACACCGCAGCGGTCATGCTCAATCGAGTTGTCGCGCTTACAGCTAAAAGAATATACGCCATGTGAGCGATGGAGGAATATGCCACTACCTTTTTCATGTCTTTTTGGGCGATCGCACAAGACGCTCCATATAAGGCACTGATACCCGCTAAAATTGCCAGCCAGGGTGCCAGATATACCCAACCTTCTAAAAACAAACCAACCCCAAAACGCAGCAGCGCATAGGTTCCCAGTTTTAACAATACCCCTGCCAACAATACGGATATCGGAGTCGAAGCTTCAACGTGGGCATCGGGTAGCCAAGTGTGGAAAGGAAAGATAGGAATTTTGATAAAAATACCAATTAGCAGGGGAGCGAGCAGCCATAGCTGACTGGTTAAGGGAAGAGAATGCGATCGCAATATTTCATAGTCAAAGGTGGTTTCTTTAGTCAGCCAAACCAATCCCAAGAAAGATGCTAAGACTAAAATTCCCGATAAAGCGGTATACAACAAAAACTTCATTGCGGCATAACCTCTTCTGGCACCGCCCCAAATAGCAATAAGGAAATACAGAGGGACTATTTCTAGTTCGTAAAACAAGAAAAAGAGCAGTAAATCCTGAGCCAAGAATGCTCCTGCTGCACCAGCACTGAGAAGAAAAAGCATTGAGTAATATAGCTTCGGTCTTTCGAGGGTAGAACTGCTGGCTAAAATTGCAATTAAGGTCAAAAGACTATTGAGCAACACCAAAGGAAAAGAAATACCATCAATGCCAACATGATAGTTCAAGCCAATCCATTCAATCCAAGGTATATCTTCAGCAAATTGAGTCCCTTCGTGCTGAAAGTCAAACTGCAGGCTCAGAGCAATATTAATAACTAGAATAATAGCTGCAGAAACAATAGCAAAGTTGCGCGTGTTTTTTGCTGAAAGCGGTATCAAGCTAACGAAGAGCGCGCTGGCTAACGGAATGAGAATTAGGGCACTGAGCATAATGGGGTACTATTAACAGAACTTATAAAATCAACTCAAGGTTTTACCTAGAAAATTACATAACTGAAGACCAGTAGTCAGTAACTATAGACCACTGACCGTTTAGCATCGTCCACAACAACAAGCCCACACCAATTACTATCGTGGCTATATAAAACTGCGATTGCCCCGTGGCATTATATTTAAGGGCATTACTGCCAAAAATAGTAGCCAAACTAACTAAGTTTACTACCCCATCAACAATGTAGCGGTCGATCCAGGAGGTAAACTTAGCTAAGTTAGAAACCGCCGCAATTACCGTAACTTCGTATAGCTTTTCAATATAAAAGTCATAGGCTAGTAAATCCTGCACGAACCTAACGCTAATATTACTCGATCTCGACCAAGCTTTGCCGACGGTAATGGTAAAACCGATCGCACAACCCAACGCGCCAGAGGCAATTAATAAAGGCGTAGCATACTGGTTGACTGGTTCTAAGCTGTCGGAGGACAAAGGCATATTGGGACTCAGCCATAGGTTCCAGTGGATGGGAGCCAGAGTAGCGATTAAGGTTACTACAGTTAAAGAAACCATTGGTACAGCCATTTGCCAGGGAGCTTCGGGGGCGCGACGAGTCTTTACCTGGGGCTTACCGAGGAAAATAACCCTAAATAATCTGGTTAGGTTAATAGCTGAGAATACATTGACAAACATAACAATCGACAGCAGCCACCAATCAACGTCCCAAGCACCACTAAACCAGCGTTCACAAGTCCAAAAGATCCCCAAAGGAGTAAACGCTAATAGTCCCGCAGAACCAACTAAGAAAGATATACTCGTAGCGGGCATCCTCGACCACAAGCCCCCCATTTCAGTCACGTTTTGATTGTTGGTGGTTAAAATTACTGAACCCGCACTCATAAACAGCAAGGCTTTGGCGATCGCATGACTAAACAGCAGCAGAAAGGCAATATCGACCTGTCTTAGACCCACAGCGATAAAAACTAGTCCCATATATGCACTAGTAGAATGAGACAATGCTCGCTTAATATCTATTTGGGCGATCGCCATTAAAGAAGTTCCGATCGCTGTAACTGCACCTATAATTATCAGCGCATCGGCAGAAACTGGTGATAGAGTCGTCGCTGGCTCTAGCTTGATCAGCACGTAAGCCCCAGCCGAAACCACGATCGAATTTCGCATAATTCCTGCTGGGTTGGGACCCTCCATCGCCTCATCCAACCAGAGATTGAGAGGAAACTGCGCGCATTTACCAACAGGTCCAGCGATCAGCGACAAACCCAAGAGTGTTGCTACGGTAGGTTCTAGCTGGTGTCCCTCGACCCAAGCTTCTAACTGCGAAAAGTTAAGACCTTCGCCATAGTGAGAAAGAGCGACTATGCCCATCAACAGAACGATATCTCCTACCCGTTTGGTCAAAAAAGCATCCCTTGCCGCAGTCACCACTAGTGGTTGAGCATACCAAAAACCGACTAAAAGGTAGGTGGATAAAGTTAGAGCTTCTAATAAACAGTAGCTGAGTAATAACGAGTCGCTTAAAGCCAGTCCTAGCAAGGCTGCTTCAAAAAATCCCATCAAGGCAAAAAAGCGCGCTAAAGCCCAGTCCTTCTCCATATATCCCAGAGAATAAATCTGCACCAGCAGACTAATACCAGTTACCAATTCCACCGCACCAAAGCTCACAGGAGATAATTCAATGGAAAGAATTAGATCTAAGTCTGCAACCTGCAACCAATGAAAGACAAATTGCTGTGCTGGTCTGGTCCAAACTAAGTTAAATATGATCGAACCATGAATAAATGCCACCACGCTCATCAATATATTGATGTAGGCTGCAGGACGCGGTCCGCTCTTGCGAATCAAACCTAAAGACCATGGCAGAGTAAACAACGCACCTACTAAGCTGTATAAAGGTATTATCCAAGAATAATCTACTAAAAAGTCAGTCATTAAAACTGTTTGGGAACTTCCAAAACCAAAATTTATAGTTGCTATAGATCGAATTAGCTCAATTACCAAAAATCAAGCCAATCATCTACAACTCTCATTTGCCTAAATCCCTATCTTATCAGCGATTGTGCATCCAAATACTATTTAAATTAAGCTTTGCCTCAACTCTATTCAATTTAGTTATAGTTTTTGTCTGACACTTAAAAACTAGTTTTTATTTGGATAAAACCATCAATAATATGGTTCTATTTTTTATATTGCGATCGTTTGTTTAGCAGTCTTGAGTATGTATTGACACAATTTGTTTCATTTGCTTGCAATCTATTTTGAGGTTAGTTCCTTAGATTTATTCTCAGACTATGACTTCAAAATACTAGTGCCTATCTTAAAATCAAATTTATTTTTAGCTCATTATGTACAGAGATTGTTTTCCAGAGAGTCATTGTCTTTCATTTGCCTGAGTTCGCTCCCGTAGAATGATGCTATGTATCGTCGAAGTTGATTTTTTCAACAATATATCGTTAAACTTCCTAGGCTCTTGGTAGTTATAAAAAGATTATAAAAAGTACTTGGAGCGACAGTTTGGGTCTGGTAGAACAGGACTTTTCGATCCATTTGGCAACAGGTATTAATTCTTATTAACTATCAAATTAAAAAATATAATCATTTTTTATGTTGTCAAAGGAGTCAAGGTTATTTATGCTTGATAGTGGATGGTAAATTAGCAAGTACCAAACTTTTTTAACCAAATAATTTTAAGATGACGGTCACAATCCCTCGGAAGAAAATTTTGGTGTGAATAAGAGAACTCATAATTTAATCTGAGTCTGAAATATGGATTCAAAGAGTAGCCACACTAAAGATGAAGTAGGTTAATAGCAGTTTAGATTAGCTGGATAGACCGATTTTCTCCATCTTTGCCAAACGGCATGCAAATGAGAAGCCAACAGTTTTAGCCTCAAAATCAAACAACAGTTAATTAATTTAAAGATAGTTGGCAGCCATGCTAACTACATTAAGGAGTAAGAATTATGTCAATTGCAGTCGGAATGATCGAAACTCTTGGTTTTCCTGCGGTAGTAGAAGCAGCAGATGCCATGGTCAAAGCAGCACGGGTAACTTTAGTTGGATACGAAAAAATTGGAACGGGACGCGTAACAGTAATCGTTCGTGGTGATGTATCTGAAGTACAGGCTTCCGTTGCTGCTGGTACGGAAAACGTAGCTAGAGTAAACGGCGGACAGGTTCTTTCCACACATATTATCGCCCGTCCTCACGAAAACCTAGAGTACGTTCTACCTATTCGCTACACCGAAGCCGTAGAGCAGTTCCGTGAAAGTGTAAATCCTCGTCCTCTAAGAAGACCATAAGTTTAGTTTAGGCAATATGGTATGCAAATAGCCCAAGTTCGTGGGACTGTAGTTAGCACTCACAAAGTCCCCAGCATGAGAGGAATCAAACTACTTTTAGTTCAATATATAGATGAGCAGGGACAATTACTGCCCGAATATGAAGTAGCGGGAGACTTAATTGGTGCTGGCGTTAGTGAGTGGGTTTTGGTGAGTCGAGGTAGTGCAGCACGCATTGAAGCTGGTCAAGAGTCCAAACCATTAGACGCTACGGTAGTCGGTATCATCGATACAGTTAACGTAGAACGTAATTCTCTCTATAGTAAGAAAGAGGCAGAACGTCTGTTGTAAGGCAAGTTCGCGCTAATATCATATGCCACTTAGATGTCAAAAGAGACAGTCTATTTTGCGAAATAGAACAGATGGTTGAGTTAATTTAGGAGGAATTTTAAAGATGGTAGTCCGCACCAAAGCGGCTCCCCCGACTCCGTGGTCAAAGGATTTGCGATCGCCACAAGTGGACAGTAGTGCTTATGTGCATTCTTTCTCCAGATTAATTGGAGATGTAAGGGTGGGAGCAAATGTTTTTATTGCCCCTGGTAGCTCGATCAGAGCCGATGAGGGAACGCCTTTTTCAATTGGAGAAAGCAGCAACATCCAGGATGGGGTTGTGATTCACGGTTTGGAGAAAGGCAGAGTAGTCGGTGACGACAGTCAAGAGTATTCTGTCTGGATTGGCAAAAATACTTGCATTACCCACATGGCACTGATACACGGTCCTGCATACATCGGTGACGAATGCTTTATTGGCTTTCGCTCCACCGTGTTTAACGCCAAAGTTGGAGATGGTTGCATTGTCATGATGCATGCTCTAATCCAAGATGTGGAGATTCCTCCAGGGAAGTATGTTCCTTCGGGGGCGGTAATTGTCAAT
The DNA here is from genome assembly GCA_039181635.1 of Cyanobacteria bacterium P01_G01_bin.19. Classification (GTDB taxonomy): domain Bacteria; phylum Cyanobacteriota; class Cyanobacteriia; order Cyanobacteriales; family Xenococcaceae; genus Waterburya. The sequence continues at coordinate 8,295 of JBCDCO010000094.1, forward strand.
CAGCAACAGGCGCAAAGGCTGCCTGATGTCATAGATAGCGATCGCACTTTTGCCAGCCATGTTGTTGAAGTAAATGAGGCTCTTTTGGCTGGTTATCGTTGTGCAGATGACGATGCTTGTGTTAACCCCCAAGTCCACAGCGTCCGCGAACGAGATGAGGCGGATATCAATCTGACTTCAAATGTTGACAATGAGAATGATTATATAAATTCAGTAGAAAATATGAGTTTAAGTTCAGATATTAGAACAAGCGTGCGATCGCTGTTGGCGCAAGGCTGCATCATCAGCACCGAACATGCTAACCAACGTCGTTTTAGAACCAAATCTTGGCTTACTGGAGAGCGAATTGAAAGTCGCAACGAAAGTCATGTGATGGGAGAGCTAGAGTCTGTCCTGCGTGAATGCCAAGGAGAGTATGTTCGGCTAATTGGCGTAGATCCCAGAGCGAAAAGAAGAGTGGTAGAAATGATCGTCCAACGCCCAGAGGACACTCCAGGGGAAGGAAGCGTCAGAAACGTCGCCAATCACAATCGCGGTGGCAGAAGCCGCTCGAGATCCAGCAAACACGCCAGCAATAGCTTGGGTGGCGATGTTGCCGACCAAATTAGTAGCTTGGTTGCTCAAGGCTGTGCTATTGGTATCGAACGTGCGAGCAAACGTCGTTTTAGAACCAAGTCTTGGCTGACAGTCGGACAGGTGGATGGCAGCAGCAGCAAAGTATTCAACGCTGTCGAACAGGCGATCGCCGAATATCCTAACGAGTACGTCCGCGTCGTTGGGGTAGATAACAACGCCAAAAGAAGAATGGCAGAGATTATCGTCCAGCGCCCTGGGGAAAATCCAGTGCAGGCAACTAGAAGCTGGCAATCCAACGGTAATGGCAGCAGTAGCTACAGCAGCAACGGCAATGGTGGCGGTTCTCTTGGGGCAAAAGTAATCCAAGAAATTCGTTCTCTTTTGGCAGCTGGATTCAAGATCGGTACAGAACACGCAGACAAACGTCGCTTTAGAACTAAGTCTTGGCAAAGCTGTTCTCCGATCAACAGCAATCGCGAATCAGAAGTAATTGCTGCTCTAGAAGACTGTTTGGTCGAACATCGTGGCGAATATGTGCGGATGCTAGGTATCGACGCTCAGGCAAAGCGCCGCGTAGCGGAAACTATTATTCAACGTCCTGGAGATGTTTCTACTGCTAGTAATGGTTCTAGCTCAAACGGCTCTAGCTATAGTAGCAATGGCTATGATAGCTCCAATCGCAGCAGCAGTAGTTACAGCAGCAATGGAGGTAGTAAAAAACTAGATTCAGCAGCTCTGCAAGAATTGCGTTCTCTGCTTTCTGCAGGATTTAAGATTGGTACAGAACATGCCGACAAACGTCGCTTTAGAACTAAATCCTGGAATAGCTGTTCTCCCATCGATAGCCGCCACGAATCTGATGTAGTGGCTGCACTAGAAGCTTGTTTGGCAGAACATTCTGGCGAATATGTTCGCATGATCGGTATCGACCCCAAAGCAAAAAGAAGAGTTGCCGAAACGATTATTCAACGTCCGTAAGTTTCTTTTTTAGAGGTTGCGCCCGCTCACTATTGGACAAAAGGACAGTTGTTTGTCTTATCAGTAGCTATAGCTAGTAGTTTAAACAACTGTTCTGATGCCCATTGCCAAACAAGTACTTTCAATGATTTATTTACCACCTCCGCAACCCGTTCTGAATAAAGATATCCGTGTCAGCGGCGATGTAGAAATTCATCCTACTGCATCTCTAGCTCCAGGAGTAATTCTCCAAGCTGCTCCAGACTGTCGGATTGCGATCGGTGCAGATGTTTGCATTGGCATGGGCGTAATTGTAAATGCCAGCCAGGGTTCAGTAGAAATTGAAAGTGGAGCTATTGTCGGTTCTGGAGTTTTGGTGATTGGCGAGTGCAAAATTGGTAACAATGCTTGTATTGGAACGGCGGTTACTATTTTTCAAACCAACGTTGAAGCAATGGTAGTAGTAGAGCCAGGAGCGATTCTAGGTGATAATTCTCGCAAGTTAGATATTGCCTCTGCCAAACAGAAGGAAGATCGAGAGAGTAAAACCACACCTTCACCTCAATCAAGAGAGCAAACTTCTTCAAGTAAAAATACGAACAAACAAAGCTATTACTATCAACCTCAAAATAAAGAAAAAACAGAAAATAATGTTGATCGCCAAGATATAAAGCCACCGACTTCTTCGACAGAAGCTACCGTTGCTCCAGAAACAAAAAGTAACAAAGAGCCAGTGGTCGGACAGGTATATATAAATCAGCTTTTGCTGACTTTATTTCCCCACAATAAAGATTTTAATTCCCAATCCAAAAAACTAGAATAGTTATTCAGGAAGAATCTGATTTAGTTTTAGCTTCTCGCTAACTTTGAGCATTTATTACCAGTTTAGAGCTTAATTTAAAAATATTTAACGCTGTCGATACTATGAATATAGATATCGATTTTTTTGCGTTTAATCCTCTTGAAAGAAGTGGCATAGCTATTTGATTCTAATAATTACAGCCAATCAAGGTCATCGTAATAAAATTTTACAATCTAATATCTAATAGGCAAATATACTCAGATAAAAATAGAGATTGGATAACTATAAAGTAGGAGTAACTATAAGTAATAAAGAAAATATTAATTGTTTTCAATCCTTTGAATACGAAAGATTAATGTTCATTAGTTTAACTAATATATTTCAAAAAATAATCCAATCATAATTGTCACAAAAATCATTAGAAATGATTGACATTCGTGATATTGTAATAACATAAGAAATTGCGAAAAGAACTAGCAGATAGTGCTATTCAAAGCAAATGATTTTTTAGCATCGCGAGATATCTTTCTACTGATTTTTTTAACGGTATTGGAGCCTGTAAGATTGAGTGGCTCTAGAAGAAAGTAAAAATTAAGCGTTTTATTTATGGAGGAATGACCGAACATGGCAACTAAGACTTCTGCTGGGTTTAAGGCTGGCGTACAAGACTATCGCCTAACTTATTACACCCCAGACTACACACCCAAGGATACAGACCTTTTGGCTTGTTTCCGTATGACTCCTCAGCCTGGCGTTCCTGCTGAAGAATGTGCTGCTGCTGTAGCTGCTGAGTCCTCTACTGGTACTTGGACAACCGTATGGACTGATGGTTTGACCGACCTAGACCGTTATAAAGGTCGTTGTTACGAAGTAGAACCAGTTCCTGGTGAAGACAATCAGTATTTCTGTTTTGTTGCTTATCCCATGGATTTGTTTGAAGAGGGTTCTGTAACCAACATTCTTACCTCTTTGGTAGGTAACGTCTTTGGTTTCAAAGCTCTACGTGCCCTACGTCTAGAGGATATTCGTTTTCCTGTAGCTTTACTAAAAACATTCCAAGGACCTCCTCACGGTATCACTGTAGAGAGAGATTTGCTAAACAAATACGGTCGTCCTCTATTGGGTTGTACTATTAAGCCCAAACTAGGTTTGTCTGCTAAGAACTATGGTCGTGCGGTTTACGAATGTTTGCGTGGTGGTTTGGACTTCACCAAAGATGATGAGAACATCAACTCTCAACCTTTCATGCGCTGGCGCGATCGCTTTTTGTTCGTTCAAGAAGCAATCGAAAAATCTCAGGCAGAAACTAACGAGATGAAGGGTCACTACCTCAACGTTACTGCTGCTACCTGCGAAGAAATGATGAAACGTGCCGAATTTGCCAAAGAAATCGGTACTCCTATTGTCATGCATGACTTCCTAACAGGTGGTTTTACTGCTAACACTACCCTAGCTAAATGGTGTCGCGACAACGGCGTCCTATTGCACATTCACCGCGCGATGCACGCAGTAATTGACCGTCAAAGAAACCACGGTATTCACTTCCGCGTTTTAGCAAAATGTTTGCGTCTATCTGGTGGCGACCACTTACACTCTGGTACGGTTGTGGGTAAACTTGAAGGGGAACGCGACATCACTCTAGGTTTCGTCGATCAGATGCGCGAAGACTATGTCGAAGAGGATCGCTCTCGCGGTAACTTCTTCACTCAAGATTGGGCTTCTCTTCCTGGTGTAATGCCTGTTGCTTCTGGTGGTATCCACGTATGGCACATGCCCGCACTTGTAGAAATTTTCGGTGACGATTCTTGTCTGCAGTTTGGTGGTGGTACTTTAGGACACCCATGGGGTAACGCTCCTGGTGCGACTGCTAACCGTGTTGCTCTAGAAGCTTGTGTCCAGGCTCGTAACGAAGGACGTAGCCTGGCTCGCGAAGGTAATGATGTTATCCGCGAAGCTTGTCGTTGGAGCCCTGAGTTGGCAGCCGCTTGCGAACTATGGAAAGAAATCAAGTTTGAGTTTGATGCAGTAGATACTCTCTAAATTGTGGAGAATAGTTAACTGCGAACAGCAAATAGTTCGATCTGAGACTAAAACAGAGAAACATAACTTGTTAACTTTGAAATTCCAGAATAACGAACTTAACTAAATGCACCCCATAGATATTGCAAAAGACACGGCGAAAATAGTCCAAAACTATCTAACTTACAAAGCGGTGATGTTAGTAATAGAACAGCTAGCAGAAACCAATCCTAGTGAGGCAATTTGGTTGAGACAATATTCTTCGGGAGGTAAGCTGCGGGACGCAGAAGCCTATCTAGAAGACATTATGTCCAATCCTAGAGGTAAAGAGTTAGCCATGCGAATCATGACGGTTCGCAAAAATATAGCAGAGCAAACTCTAGAATTTTTACCAGAGATGGTTACCTCAAATATTGAGAAAGATAACTTGGTTCATCGCCGCAGTCTTTTGGAACGTCTTACGCGATCGCAGTCAGATGAATCCTCTCAGTCATCCTCAGATATTAGTTCGTGAACTTAATTTCCGAACGCCCCCAATCAAAAATAACTATAAGGAAAGATAAACCATGAAAACGTTACCTAAAGAGCGTCGCTACGAAACCCTTTCATACTTGCCTCCTTTAACCGATCAGCAAATTGCCAAGCAAATTGATTTCATGATCGATCAAGGCTATATTCCTGGTGTTGAGTTTGAAAAAGATCCAACTCCTCAGCTACACCACTGGACTCTATGGAAGCTACCTCTATTTGATGCTCGTAGCTCTCAAGATGTATTAAACGAAGTACGCGAATGTCGTTCTGAGTATTCTGATTGCTACATCCGCGTTGTTGGTTTTGACAACATCAAACAGTGCCAAACTGTAAGTTTCATTGTTTACAAGCCTAACACTCAAAGTCGTTACTAAACTTCAGATTAGCTTAGTTGCCTATATTGAGACATGAAAGTAAGTTTGTTTCATGTCTTGAGTTTAGTCTGAGTAATGTTTAAGGGCGATCGTAGAAAACTTTTCTACGATCGCCCTTGTCTTTTGCATATTTTTATGCAGCTTTTAAAATGATTGATCAGATAATTTATATTCCAGCAGAAAGAGAATAAACTTGTCCGTCAATTAGCAATCGAGTAATGCCTTTTTCCTGGAGATGACGAGATGTCTTTTGTAACATACGACCATCGGGAACCTTGATCACTCGTTCTCGACGATGAGAGAAACGTTTGGCAATACGATGATTATCAAATACGGGAAGAGTTCTTTGTCGAATTTCGTCTTGAGGAATTTCTCCCAAATCGCCAAATTCAGCTAAAGGTTTGACAATCAGTTCGGCAGCGCGGTCTATTACCAAATAGCAAGTACGGGGAAGTTGCGCTTGAGAGAGAGGTAGAATTTCTACGTCGCTAAAGCCACTGTCTTGTCTAGAATACCTAATATTTTCTTCTCCTTCTTCATCCCAATCATCGTCATCTTCGTCATCTTCTTCGTCGTTGATGTCCTCTAAATCTTCGCCTAACATCTCTTTAAGAGTTATTAGATCCAATTGATCGTCATCTTCCTCATCCTCATCCTCATCTACCTCTAGATTAGAAGCTAAATCTTCAACCTTTTCACTTTTAAGAATCAAACCATTATTTTTTGCAGGCTTTTCCAGTTCGGGTTCGTCACTAGCTGCCAAACTTGCCTTATCTATAACCAACTTGGATGAATTTAGATCTTCAACTTCAGTGGATGATTCTGGTAAATCTAGCGCTGGTGTTTCTGCTGTAGCGTCCAATGGCTTTGATTCATTTTTGGCAGAGGAACGGCGACGACGACGACGTTTAGCAACAGATTTGGACTCAATTGTTTCAGCCACTTCAGCAGATTCTACTTCTGGCAGGGCGATCGCTTTTTCTTCAACTACCTCTACAGGTTTTTTCTCTGCTTTTTTCCGAGTTTTTTTGACTTTGCTAGATTTTTTAGTAGTGCTAGCTTTGGCTTTTTTCGGTTTAGTTTCTTCTTTAGTTGCCGTTTTTTCTCCTCTAGGGGTACGCGCCAAACGTTTCTGCTGGATTAGATCTTCATACTCCATGGTAGATAGTTTGTTTTTAAGAAAGCGGCTAATCGTCGAGCTGCTTACTTCATAGCGATTTGCCAAAGTTGAAGTAGTTGCTTCAGAATTACGATATAGCTGAAGAATCTCTTGTTTATCATCCTCGGTTAGTTTTCTGGGACTCATGCTTTCTTAATCCAACTTGCGATCTGGTTTGGCTGTGGTAGTTCACCGTAATAATTATAGGGCTTTGAGGATTTATATAGTACGTTTGATGTGAATTAGTCTGAATAAAAGTAAATGAATCCAGAGCTATAAGCCATAGGCTATAAGACTTAAGCTCAAGAAAAGCGCCACCACATCCTATTTTTTAATTTTCTTGCCAGCGATCAAGAGGAATACAATCAATATCGAGGGTATCTAGGGATTATATATTTATAGCCGCCAGTAAATATTTCCCAGCGCGCACAGCATAAATTAGTCCAGACGCGCCACTCACGCAGACAATTAAAGGTTTTTTGTGCAATGTTTGAGTTAAATTAATCCTTCTAGCTCTAGCTCTTCGATCATCTGTAAGCCGCGAGGATCGCCGACTTTGAGGATAGCACTTCTAGCGTCGTCTTTAACTCCAAAGTCCTCATCTTCGACTAATGATTCGATTAAAGCATCGATCGCCGTAGCGTAAACTACATTTGAGGGTAATTCGCGACAAAGTTGCCCAATCGCCCAAGCACAGTTGCTTCTGACTGCTCCAATAGTATCTCCTCTCAAACTCTGAATCAAAGGAGGAATGGCTGTAATTATATCTTCGTATTTTGCAGGAGCAATTTGCGCCAAGCCACTAGCAGACCACAGCCTTACCGCCGAAATATCGGTTTTCAAGGCATGAATCAAAGGAGATAGCGCACGAGAATCTTTACTATTGCCCAATGCCCAGACTATTCCTTTACGAACATAGCCGTTAAAGTCCCTTGCCAAGAGATCGATTAGAGGCTGAACTGCAGCAGGGTCGGTATTGCGTCCCAAAGCATAGGTAGTGCTTACACGAACGAGAGGACAAACGTCGTCTAGCAGGTTAATTAATAACGGTATTGATCGCGGATCTTCGATCTCGCAAAAAGCTCTAGCAGCCAGCATTCTCTCCGAATTAACCTCCGACTCTAGCAATTTGAGCATTTGTTCTGGGTCTGGAGGCGTATTTTCGACTTCTACTCCTACTGAATTGATTTGATCTAGAGGACTACTTAGCTCGGCGTCTAATATATTTAGTTCGTCATTTTTCATCATCGCTCTCAGTCACTCTTGATTTTATCTTTATCCTTAGAAGCTATAAAGTCTCATATTTTAAATCTTCTTATATTCCCATACTACTATCGGATCGTGGTAGAAGAAAATTACTGTTGCCTATTCCTCTTCCTGCTTGATCGCAAAAAATGCTTCTTGGGCAGCAGCCTGCTCGGAAATCTTTTTAGAACGCCCATAACCTTGCCCCAACAAGCGTTCTTTGAGCCATACCTCAGCTATAAATCGATGATTGAGGCTGTTTTCATCCTTACTGGCTTTTGAGGCTTTAAAATCCTGGTTCTCGCGCACTCGATATTCGGGGAGTATCTTATATTTTCGCTGAGTCCATTCTTGCAGGGCATCTTTATAGTTAAATCTAGCAGGATCTTTTAGAACTTCTGCCGACCTGGTTTTTAGAGTTCGATCCAGCCAAGGACGAATCAAGTCCATATTGTGAGTGCTTAGGTATAACGCTCCCAACACTGCTTCAAAAGCATCTGCCAGCCAAGATTGTCTTCCAGAGGAATTTCCCGTAGCGTTACTGCCAATTAAAAGATAGGGTTCGAGTCCATAATATTCTGCCAGCTCAGCCAAAACGCGATCGCTCACTAAAATAGAACGAATGGCGGCAAATTCTCCCACTGCCTCTTGGGGGTAAGTTTCGAGCAATAGTTCGGCAGCGATTAGTCTGACTACCGAATCTCCGACAAATTCTAGCTGTTCGTAATTGTGAGTACGAGAAATGCTGGGGTGAGTCAAAGCTAAATCCAACAAATACCAATCAACCGCAACCTCAGCGGGCAAACCTAACTTTTGGACAAATTTTTGTAACTGTTTTTTTCTTCTAGAATCTAGCGACATTTAGGTCTACCACAAATAAGAGAGAGAGAGTCAGAACGTAAGCCGGATTCTGTTCTCAGTTCTACCCAAGCCGTAACTTAAAATAAAACCGAGGGCAGCTATCTATCTAGGATGCTTGTTACCAAGCATCTCATGCGGTACTCCAAAATGGGGTTAGAGCAAGTTGTCTTTCGAGCAACATTGCTAACCGCCACCATCGGGACTGGAAAAAGACCAACCATAATCCCTTCGACCTTGCTCCCTACTGGGGTTTACCGAGCCAGTACCTCTCGATACTGCTGGTGCGCTCTTACCGACACCTTTGCACCCTTACCTTCCTCATTTAGCATTTAGCATTTATCATTTAGCAGCTTTCCTGTTCCATGTTAAATGTTCCATGTTCGATGAAGAGGCGGTATTTTTCTGTGGCACTATCCTCGCGATCGCTCGCACTGGGAGTTATCCAGCAAGTATGGTCTTTCGGGAGTCCGGACTTTCCTCAAATCTGCCTCAAAGAGCAAATCTGCAACCACCTCGCCAACTCTCTCATTTATCTAGTTTATTATTGATTGATAGGTCACATCAAATTATTTATATCGAAATTTATATCTAGGAAATTTAGCCATGAATAGAGATTCAGACATCACACCATATTCAGGTAACGCTAACAATACTTCTTCAGCCGCCCCAGCTTCCAAATCAGCTCGCTTACGCAAGGTAGGTAATGCCCTGAAGTGGGCAGGTTTTGCTGGATTTTGGATTCAAGTGTTTTTGGCAGTCGTATCTTCTGTGACTCTAGCCCTAGCGATAGTCAACGAAAATGAAAGAAGCAGTCCTGGAGTGGGGTTTAGCTTGTTTTGTGCTGTTTGTGGCTTGATTTGCTTGATTGTCGGAATTTGCATTTCTTTTAGATATGGCAAGATGGCAAATAAATTTACTACACCCAACGCCGTCCCCCCCAAGAAATCTACTACCATCCGCATAGTCCAAATTGCTATCGTCACTAGCCTTGTTGGTACTTTAGTTACGGTGCTGGGGGCACAAACAATTGCGGGGATAGTTCTTTCTAAAACCTTGTCTCTCGATCCAGGTAAGATTTTTAACAGTCAAACCAATACAGAATTTGTAAACTCATTAGATGTTTTTATCATTCAAGCCTGTATTAACATTATTGCAGGGCATTTTGCGGGAATAGTTGGCTCTCTGTGGATTTTTGGTCGAATTGATAAGTAGTTAGTAGTTAGTAGTTGGTAGTTAGTAGTTAGTAGTTGGTAAGCACTCAATGCAGCGTACTCGTCTCAATACTCTTGTTGAAGCCACAGGCGATCGCCTTGAATTATTGTTTAGTAATCCTTGGCGACGCACTTCTCTCAGCTTAATTAGCATCCTGTTGGGTTTTTTTATGGGTTCAGCGTTAGTTACTACTGCTGGGCAAGCGGCGATTTGGGATATGCCCGTGGCAGCACTGGTATTTGCCTTTACCGAACTAATCAGCAGGTTTGTCTATGGTCGTCAAACTCGTCGATCGGACAATTCCAAAGTTATCAAAAGATCGTCGCTCTATATTGATGTCTTAAATCTGTTTAAAGTGGGGTTGATTTACAGTCTGTTTTTAGAAGCCTTCAAACTAGGCTCTTAACATTGAGCATTTATC
>JBCDCO010000095.1:0-18395 GCA_039181635.1 Cyanobacteria bacterium P01_G01_bin.19
CGAGCATTTGGGTTTAAGACCCCCGCTAAAACGAAGTTTAGCGCACATGCGGCTCACGCCTTTGTTCGATTGCTGGCGGGTTAGAATCCCCCACAGGGCGGGATACCGCCCAAGCGCGTCGTAAGACGACGCTTGCCACGCCTTGCGTGGCGTATCGATCCTTCTGCCCTCTGCCTCCTGCCTCCTGCCTTCTTCAAGACTGTGGGGTGATAAAAGAGGGATCATAGTCGTTTCAAGACTTTTTGGTCAATGGAAGTGCAAGGTTTTTTGATAATAATGGTTATTTTTCTCGCACTTAGCAAAATCAAATATACTATTTTCTCAAAAGCTAATAGCTAATAGCTAACAGCTAAGAGCTTTACAACAGATATCCTCTCAAATTTCAGTTTTTCAACAAGCCGTGTTTAATTTTGGTCTGCAAATATTCAATCCATTTCTTGGCAGGTTCTTGTTTTTCTATATTGTTGAGAGCATTGGCTTGCAAATTCTTTCTTAAGTCGGGTTGTTGAATCAATTCCGTTAGTTTTTTCACAAAATCCTCACCATTTTGGGCTTGATATAATATTCCATTAAAATTATTAACAATTAAATTTTTTGTCCAGGGACAACTAGGTGCAAGAACGGGAGTACCCACTGCTAGAGATTCTTGGACAGTACGCCCAAAAGTCTCTTTGAGAGAGGAAGTGACGTGAAGATCTACATTAGCCAACAATTCCAACACGCGATCGCAGGGAATTTCTCCCAACATGACTAAAGGTATTTTGGTGTCTAGTTCGTTTTGCAGTTGTACTGCTAATTCTCCCGTACCTGCAACAATAATTGTGTAGGAATCTAACCGTTCGAGCCTGGGAAGATATTGGCAATTAAAGTGCCAATTTTTGTCTGGGGAAAGCCGTCCTAAAAATAAAATCTTTACTGTAGAATCTACCGTCGATAATCCATAGCGATCGCTAAAATAATTGGACTGTCGCAATTTTTGGGGACTTGCCACTGACTTTGTCCCAATTACAGGGGCGTATTCGACGTTTTTAATCCCCCAAGCCGTTAATTTTTGGGCGATAAATTTACTTCCCACTAAAGTAGTGGAATACTGATTGTAAATCCACCTGGTTAATTGCCGTGCCAACAGTTGACTAATCCCTGTTGCCCACCGAGGAGTATAGTCTGGCAGGTAATCGACAAAATTAGTCCGATAAGAAGCGATACAGGGAATACCAGCGCGACGAGCATAGGAAAGCCCTGGCAGAGCAAACATTGTTGTCCATAGTCTTTCGGGTTCTTCTATTTGAATAATATCTGGTTGAAATTTTGCCAAAGCGCGATCGATTATGGCCAAGGTATGACGCTGAGGATTTCTTTCTCTTTTAATTCCCATCCACTCCTGACTATCAAGAGCGATCGCTTCAACATTTTTCAAAATCTGACCCACATAGTTTGACCATTGGGGATAAAGATCGCCAATTTCTCGATAGCTGGATACAAAACACAAAACAGAATGACCATCTTGAGAAAGCTGTTGCAATCTTTCCCATAAGGTAATGCTAACTCCTTCTTGGGCTGGTAAAAAAGTACTGGAGACGATCGCGATTTTCACTTTAAATTACGGCTGTTTTTCGATTCCTTAGATCGACCTTATATTTCCAAGTTAAATATTTGATTATCAGTTATTTAAGTAGCTACACTTTATTAAACATCAAACCGATAAACATGAATAAGGCATAGGGGAGTCTCACAAGGGTAGTTTTTTTACGAGGATGTGAGTAAAGACTCAAAATAAAGTGTATGAGTAAACTTTCAAGAAACATCAGCAGGAAGTGACTATTTAGGGACGAGTTCAAAACCAAGAGCCTGAGCCTTTTGCTCAAGAACTGTAGTGCGAGCCACTAGTTCTATTTCGTATGCTACCGTGATTGCTGCCAGGGTGGAAGCAGCCTGAGCGATCGCGTTTTTCTTGCCCATACCTACACTTTTCACCAACTCCTGTAACAAACTATGCAAAAGTCAGGATGGAAAACCCTGCAAATTGAAAGTATGATGTATAAATACTTAAGCGCTACAATACTTACGCAGTTGAACGAGTTTTACTCGGAAACTACGAAAATATGGGATAATTGGAGGCCAAGTCCCCCAGAATTGGAGAGCCAGTCCGTTGTCCTAAAGCATACAATTAATGGGACAAGTGCAAGCTGCTTCCCTAAAAGACTCGGCTAACGCCATCGCGCATGTAGGATTAAGGGGGCAAGTATGTAGCTTCTATGCCATACTGCTCTGGCTTATACCCTGAACTATGGAGACGATACTGAAATGCGATTGGAAGACATCACTCCAACATTACAAATAATCCTTAACTCTGAGGTACACGAAATAGGACCAGATACCTGGGGAGGTACAACCTCTAACTTCCATCTTTTGGTAATGCTGTCAGAAAACCAAACCAAACTCCAAATCCTGTTACCGCTTATCCCTGTCTCCACTCCCGATCACCAAGAGGTCGTCGCTGCCTACGCTAGTTTATTTTCAACAGCTTCGTATACTGTTTTAGAAAATATGTTGTGGGCAGTGTTTCAGTACCCATTGGAGTTGACCGATGCGGAAGAGTTGACGAAAACACTGCCATCCTTATTCAAGCGACACGATCGCTTTCTAATCGATTATCTTCAATCCGTTGCCGACAAACAAATGCGGCGGATTATTCAAATGTCAAAACAGAGTGGGCGATCGCTCGATGCCACCTTGCAGTTCCTGGAGTATACCTATCGGGAAAACCTTTTGGGTGAGTTATTAGAGGAAGATAAGCAGGGTCGTGAAGCCGTTTTGACTCAGTGGCGATCAAAGATGATAAGGTTTTGGGAAGCAGAGGATGAGTAAAAAGGTGATCGCCTGTTGTTTGAGTGCATTTCGATTGGGCGATCGCTTATTATTTAGGTGGGTTTCGACTTAGCGATCGCACTATGTTTAATAACTGATTGACATTGCGATCGCTCCTCAGTAATGAATATCATAATATGGCAATGGTTCATGGGTGAATCAAATTGACGTTTGATAACGTGGAAGTACTTATACTAAATCCTGTTTACATACAACACTTAAAAGTTGCGTGAAGGCAGAGGGCAGAGGGCAGAAGGATTTAACCTCGTTTTGGGCTTTTGATTTAAAAGTAGGTTTTTAGAATCGGATTTAGTACTTAGGTGCTTTTGCAGTACGGTAGCAACAAGTTCGGAAATACCTCCAGTAGTCGAGTCTACTTCTTAAATTTAATTTGATTTACCTGGGCAGCTATTAGCAAATCGCCAATAGCTGCCTGAATTTCCAACTCGATGCTGCGTAGTCTATTGATACTGAATCTTAGAGATTGAGATTCCGAGCAGACTTTCTTTTATTGGCAGCAATTAACTTACTAACAGTCAAAGTTTTTTTGTCTTTGGCTTTATCAATTTCCAATCCAGGTAAATATGCTTCTCCCAATGCTTGACTCATGGCGATAAATTGATCGCTCGTCCAGCTCGTATTTTTTTGGTTATCGAACATAAACGCACCTCCTTTTGTAGCGAAATATACGGTTTATTTGTATTTATATTCTATTCGTTCGCCTCTCAATTAGTAAAGGTGGTAGCATCCGTACATAAGCCAACAGCAATCAACCGAATCGCAGAGTCATAAATATAAAGCGGGTGGTAAAGATCGCTGCTAATATCCAGGTGACTATAGGAACATCTTTAGCTCTTCCTTTAAAGGTTTTTAATAAGGGATAAGCAATCAAGCCGATAGATAGCCCTGCTGCGATCGAAAAAGCAAAGGGAATAAAAAAGATAGTCAAGAATGCAGGTATTGCTTCGGTTAGATCTTCCCAGTTAATGCTGGTAATACTTGCCATCATTAGCACCCCTACAATAGTTAGGGCGGGAGTCGTTGCAAAAGCAGGAATAGCTTCAAAAATAGGGGTAAAAATCAAGGAAATAAAAAATAAACCCGCAACGACTACAGCAGTAAAACCAGTACGCCCACCCTCGGCTACGCCCGAAGCCGACTCGACAAAAGTAGTAACGCTAGATGTTCCCATTACTGCCCCTGTGGTAGTTGCGATCGCATCTGCGGTTAAAGCCCGATTTGCCCTGGGCAATTCGCCATGCTCATCGATATATCCTGCCTGCATTCCCACCCCTGCTAGAGTACCGATGGTGTCGAACATATCGACAAAGAGAAATACAAATAAGACAGCTATAAAATCAATCCAGTTGCTACCATTGATGCCTCCTAAACCAACAAAGGCTGCCCCAAATAAGTCTTGAGGGAAAGTAGGGATGGACGCCAATCCTTGGGGGGCAGTGGCGACACCAAACACCCAACCCAACAATGCCGTACCAATAATGCCCCACAGTAATGCACCTTTAACCCGACGCACCATAAACAATGCAGTCAAAAAGATACCGAAGATCGCCATTAAAGTTTGCGGTTGTGCCAAGCTGCCAAAGTTGGTTTTGGTGACTTCATTTGCCACAATCAATCCTGCCCCTCCCGTCTCTGTAGCTCCTCCTAAACCGATATATGCCAAAAATAAGCCGATACCTGCGGTGGTTGCCAGCTTAATCGAACTGGGAACGGCGGTAATTAAATGACGACGTAGATCTGTTACTGTCAGCAGAATGAAAACTAATCCTTCCACAAACACGCAAGCAAGTGCTACTCGCCAGTCAATTCCCAAACCTAAAACTACCGAATAGGCAAAAAAGGCATTAATCCCCATACCAGGGGCTAGAGCAAAAGGATATTTAGCCAACAATCCCATAATTAATGTACCGATACCCGCCGAGACGGCGGTAGCAAACACTAACTCTGCAAATAAATCTTGTGGTTCGTTGAGAAATATGGCGTCGGATAAAATCAAGGGATTGACTACCAAAATGTACGCCATTGTCATAAAAGTAGTGATGCCAGCCAAAATTTCAGTACGAAAATTAGTGCGATATTTATCAAATTCAAAATAACGGGCGATCGCATTTTTTTCTCTTTGAGGGGGTTTATCTTTCGGTTGTTCCCTATGTGACTCGGCTATATTCACTCTTTCGGCACTCCCTTTACTGGCTCTCTGTGCAAAGGCATTTACTGCATACTGTATACACCAAGAACTTGAAAAACTGTATCTTGAGCTACTGCACAGGCAGTTGTTACAAAATGTTGAAATGGGAGACAAGAATAATGGAGGAAATTTAATTTATGGTTGCAATCGCCTTTACACCTTTGATACCGATAGTTATTTTTAGGACAGTAGGGAATAAGGGATTTTATTTTACGTTTAATTTAGGTCGATCTACTCGCTTGCGACAGTTTGGTGTCTTATTTATAGCCAGACTCTTGTGCAATTTGGTTGCAATACCGAACTTATGTAAGATGTTTAGGCGTAAATACCCTAACCGATCTTTAAAATTGAAATGGCTGCTTCCAAATTCAGTTTGATCCTCTTTTTGCTCTCTAGCGCATTTATTGTCTTTAATGGGGGATATCTTGCCAGAGAATTTAAGCTATTTCCTTTTGGGCTATATCAAGAAGCAGCAAAAGGATGGTCGCAACTACGCCAACAGCAAGCTGAAGAGTTACCCTGGTTTTATATCCGCACCAACAGATCCCCTGAAGATGTAGTCAGGAGCGATCGCGCTCAACCAGGATTGACTTTAGTGACCGAAATCGCCAGCGATCGCCAAATTTCAGCCAAAGTTATCGATCTTGACGGCAATACTGTTCATCGGTGGGATATTGACTGGTTTGAGCTATGGTCAGATGCCGATCATCTCCCCGAAAGCCTCGTCCCTCAATCGCCACCTGGAACTAACATTCACGGTGCAGCAATAATGGACAATGGGGATCTGATGTTTAATTTTGAAAGCAAGGGATTAATTCGGCTTAATCGCGATGGCGAAGTTGTCTGGCGGTTGCCTTATCTAACCCATCATTCGGTTCATGTGCATGATGATGGGAACTTGTGGGTATCGGGGACAAAATACCAAACTAAAAAGGTGGATCGTCTGTCTCATCTCGTTCCGCCATTTTACGAGGAGACAATCTTAGAAATTTCTCCAGCAGGAAAGATTTTGCGAGAGTGGTACGTTGCGGATATTCTGCGGAACAATGGCTATACAGGTTTGCTCTATATGGGTAGTCTCAATAACGAGAATACAGCGATCCGAGGAGATAATCGTCTGTTAGGCAATACGGATCTTATGCACCTTAATGATGTTGAACCATTTTCCGAAGAATTAGAGTCGGGTTTTTTTCAACCTGGAGACGTACTAATTTCTTTGCGTAACATTAATGCGGTGCTGGTATTTAATGTCGAGACAGAGAAAATTAAGCATCTTTCCATTGGGGAGGTAGTCAGACAGCACGATCCTGACTTTATGGACGGCGATCGCTTTTCGGTATTTGACAACAACAATCAAGCAGGAAAGCCTCAGCGTCAGAGTCGCATTGTGGTGATGTCGGCAACAGAAGATACTGATGAAGTTTATTTTGCAGGTAGCCCAGATAATCCTTTTTTTACCAGAGTGATGGGCAAGAGCCAGTGGCTCGACAACGGTAACTTACTAATTACTGAATCGATGTCGGGCAGAGGTTTAGAAGTCGATCCACAAGGGAAAGTTGTGTGGGAATATCTCAACTTTGTCGATGACTCGATCGTCGGAGTAGTGTCCGAAGTGCAGCGTCTTCCCTTGGACTATACCGAACTATTTACTAAAGCAGAATAAGCTAATAGCCAGACGTAACCTGATCGTTCAATATGAAATTATCATCATTTATCAGTATTTCAATCTGCGCTTTACTCTTAGTAGCTTTTGTACAACAACCCGCCTTGGCATACGTTGGTCCTGGTACGGGAATTGCAGCCTTGGGAGCATTACTAGCAATTCTTGCTGCGGTAATTATCGCCATCTTTGGCTTTTTGTGGTTTCCCCTCAAGCGCATGATGAAAAAACGCCAGGAAGAAACTAACGCCGCTCAAGAAAGAGGAGAAGTATGAGTCAGTGGTTGGGTGCAATCTGGCTGGTAGTAGGATTTGCCGTTTTAATTCAGCTTTTGGGACTAACTAAGCAAAGTGGAGATGTCGTTCGTATCTCCCTCGATTCTTTGCAGGTGATTGGTGCGAATGAATTGAGTGACGAGCAAAAGGAGTCTCAGCTACAAAAAAACTCCCAAAAGTTATTTGGTTTGTTCTTTATCCTGCTAACCAAAGGTGCGATCGCTTTATTACTTCCTTTGGCTAGCTTATGGTTAACCGATCTCTTGGGCTGGCTTTCAGTAGATCGAGTATTGACAATAACTGTCTCTCCTGTTTTTTTGGTTATCGGTAGCATTTTGGCGATCGCAATCCTCTGGTTTAAACCAAAAAGTAAAGGCGACTGCGATCTCTCTCCCGCCAGTAGTTATTCGCAACTAGACCGCACCCTACACCAACTGGCATTTAATACCTACAGCCTACAGAAGTCTTTGGCACGTTTGGAAGACAGAATATTATCTCGGCAGCTGGCTAAATGTAGCAATGAGCGTCCTGTGTTTATTACCGCACTTCCCAGAGCAGGAACGACCTTACTCTTAGAATGTTTGGCACAATCTCCTGAATTTGCTGCCCACTGTTATCGGGATATGCCCTTTGTCATGATTCCCTATCTGTGGAATCGTTTCTCTAGCCCTTTTCAACAGCAGGTTGAGTCTACCGAACGCGCCCACGGTGACGGAATGCAGATTAACCCCGACAGTCACGAAGCTCTAGAAGAAGTAGTTTGGCAAACCTTTTGGCAGAGACACTACCATCGCGATCGCCTCATACCCTGGGACTACGAAGAGAATCAAGAATTTCAGGATTTTATGGCGACACATATGCAAAAAATCATCTACCTGCGTCGCCCCCGTTTAACCCAATCTGCTCGTTACGTATCTAAAAATAACGCTAATATTGCCCGCATCAAAACCATCAACAAGTTGTTGCCCGATGCTGCGATCGTTGTTCCCTTTCGCGATCCTCTACAACACGCCAACTCTTTACTCCAACAACATCTCAACTTTTTACAGATCCATCAAGAAGATCCCTTTGCTGCCAAATATATGGCTGCGATCGGTCATTATGATTTTGGCAAGAACTTACGTCCCATCGATTTTGATAACTGGTTGGATCGCCGTCAAATCTCAAATGCCACAGATTTAGCCTTTTGGCTGGAGTATTGGACTGCCAGCTATCAACACCTGCTACAAGAAAACTCTGAGCTTGTTCACTTCTTTGATTACGACGAGCTATGTCACCAAAGCGATCGCGGACTGAAACGTCTCGCAGCTATAGTCCAAAGTCAGAACCCTCAAGCCCTACTCGCCTTTGCTCCCCGCATCCGTAACCCCAAACTCAAAGCGATCGACACCAGTAACGTACTAGCTTCTATTGTTGCCGAAGCAAATAAAGTTTATGACCACTTGCGATCGAGATGTCACTAGTACCGCTACGAGACCGAAGGGAATCCTTTAGGGCGGAAGTCAGGAGTCATATGCGAAGCGGTATCCTTGTATCTTGAAATTAGGGAATCAAATCCTGATACCTTAAAGAAAGTAGTAGACCGAGGTATCCTTGGTTGTTTGAAACCGTCCTAAAGCTGGGTCACTACTATCTATCCTCTTATTTCTTATCAACTCAAACAATCGCTGGGGATTTGTTACCCCGTATGACGCAAGGAAGAGTTAGAAGAGAGAGGAAAAAGCCAAAAAATCTCAAGTAAAAACAATCGAACAACAAATTCTAACTTGACATTCAAGACAATCGCTTTAGGACGCGTCCCGCGATGGGAGGTTCAATTAGAGAACAGTAGAGTTATAAAATTGGCAATCGTTTTTGATCGCTCGATAGCAAAAAGTCGAGTATGCAAAGTAGCAATACCCGACTCCTTATAATTATTAGAATGTATTTAATTTATGAGTGCAACTATGATTTTCAGACGGTGCTGAAATCTCTCTCTACATTATGCCTAGTTGACCGAGAATTCCTTGACCTGTGAAATACTCAGTAGCTACGGCAATAACAAATCCGAGCATAGCTAAACGACCGTTCCAGTTCTCTGCAAATTGAGTAAAGCCGAGTTTGTTTTCTTGGTTTTCCATCAGTTTTGACCTCTATTTGATGTTTATTTGTTTGTATATTTATATTAACAAGTTCAAACTTTTCTTGCCACATTCTTGACATTTGTTTTTGAGTTTATGTCAAAAAATTATGATATTACGGATCTAGTTGTTATTTTTAGGTAATTCTTGAGGACGTATAGTAAGCTGCTTGACTTCTTCTCCTCGTCGAACAGTCACTTTAGGGGTTTGCCAATGGAACTAGTTTCTACTGCCTTTTGCAACTCTCTGGTGCCCTCTCCCAAAGAAAAGAGCCACAATCTCTGGTTGATTATAGTGACTGTGGCTCCAAAAACGAGGTTTTAAGGTGCTAAGAGATTAGTAGTCAAAATTACCCCCCATACCCGCAGGAGTAGCAGACTTAGGTTCGGGTTTGTCAGACACAATACATTCGGTAGTCAAAACCATCCCTGCAATGGAAGCAGCATTTTGCACCACGGCGCGGGTAACTTTAGCAGGATCGACTACTCCCGCCTTAAATAGATCGACGAATTCATTAGTAGCAGCATTGTAGCCGACATTAAAATCTAGCTCCTTGACTCTTTCGGCAATTACCGCCCCGTTCTGTCCCGCATTATCCGCAATGCGTTTTAAAGGAGCAGCTAATGCACGGGCAACAATATTCGCTCCAGTTAGCTGCTCTCCGTCTAGACTCTTGTTAGCCCAAGTTTCTAGTTCGGGGATTAGATGTACTAAGGTAGTACCGCCACCAGGGACGATACCCTCTTCCACGGCTGCTTTAGTGGCGTTAATGGCATCCTCCAAGCGTAATTTACGGTCTTTCATCTCGGTTTCGGTTGCAGCACCTACTTTGATTACGGCTACCCCACCAGCAAGTTTTGCCAAACGCTCTTGGAGTTTTTCTCGGTCATAATCTGAGTCAGTATCTGCTATCTGACGACGAATTTGTTCGCAACGAGCTTGCACCGCAAATTCATTACCTTCGGCAACAATAGTAGTGTGGTCTTTCGTAATGGTGACGCGACGGGCTTTGCCGAGGAAATCTAACTCTACTTTTTCTAAAGTTAAACCCGCATCTTCTGTGATTAGTTTACCGCCAGTGAGGGTCGCAATATCCTCTAATATCGCTTTACGGCGATCGCCAAATCCAGGAGCTTTGACCGCAGCAATATTTACAACTCCCCGCATTCTATTGACGACTAGAGTAGCCAAAGCTTCTTTTTCAATATCTTCGGCAATAATTAAGAGGGGTTTCCCCGCACGAGCAATTTTCTCTAAAATAGGAACAAGATCTTGTACCAAAGAGATTTTTTTGTCAGTAACCAATAAGTAAGGCTCATCCAAGATTGCTTCCATCCGTTCGGTATCGGTAGCAAAGTAGGGCGAAATATAGCCTTTATCAAAGCGCATCCCTTCGGTAACTTCTAGTTCAGTAGTCATAGACTTACCTTCTTCGAGGGAAATCACTCCTTCTTGACCAACTTTTTCCATCGCTTCGGCAATCATCTTACCGACTTCTGCGTCGTTACCTGCCGAAATTGCCCCCACTTGACTAATAGCCAGAGAATCATTGACGGGACGAGAGCGATCGCTAATTTTCTCTAGTAAATAATTGCTGGCGCGATCGATACCTCGTTTTAATTCGATCGGGTTTGCCCCTGCTGCTACATTACGCAACCCTTCCTTGACCATGGCGTGAGCTAATACAGTGGCGGTAGTAGTACCGTCTCCCGCAGCATCATTGGTTTTGGCAGCAGCCTGACGAATCAAAGCGACACCAGTATTTTCGATGTGGTCTTCTAGTTCGATCTCTTTGGCAATAGTCACACCATCGTTAACAATTTGGGGTGCGCCATAGCTTTTTTCGAGAACTACGTTACGTCCTTTAGGTCCAATAGTTACCGCTACTGCTTCGGCAAGGGTGTCGATTCCTTTTTCCAAAGCACGACGGGCTTCATCATTGAAACGCAATTGTTTTGCCATGTTTTATCTACTCCTAACTAGCTAACTGGTATTGCTGAAAAGTTACTAACGAAAAAATTTGTTCAAAGACAATGGGGCTATATAACGGTGGCAAGAATATCTCTTTCAGCCAACAGTACATACTCTTCGCTACCAAGTTTGATGTCTGTGCCAGCATACTTGGAGTAGAGTACTTTATCTCCCACTTTGACTTCGACGGGTGTATAGCTACCATCATCATTACGTTTGCCTGAACCAACCGCCGTTACTTCACCAATTTGAGGTTTTTCCTTCGCAGTATCGGGTAATAAAATACCCCCCGCAGTCTTTGATTCGGCTGCTTGAACTTTTAAAAATACACGATCGCCCAAGGGTTTTACGGTAGATGTGGGCAGGGTTAAAGTTGCCATTGATGAAATTCTCCAATTGCAGATATGAACAAAAAATTAATGAATAGATAGAGGGCAAAGTCTAGCTGTAAACACTCTGCCCCAATAGACGATTATGCCGTTGCCATCTCTACTTCAGAAGTATCTTCGGCTTCTGATAAAACAGGATTATCTTGAACACCATCCAAGCTAACTTTCACTACACGATGTTTGGCTTCTTCTACTTTAGGTAAGGTCAAAGTAAGAACCCCATCTTCATAGCCAGCTTTTACCTTGGTGTTGATTATCTCTACTGGTAGGGAAATATGCCGTTGAAATTGACCGTAATCAAATTCTGTGTAGAGACAGCTTGCTGAATCACTAGCTACGCGATGGCGTTCTCCCGCAACTTTGACACTATCCCTGGTCACTTCAATATCTAGATCTTGACGGTTAACTCCTCCTAAAGACAGCCGTAAAATCAAATTGTCGCCAGTATCTAGCAACTCTACAGACGGTTTCCAGTGACTATGATGTTGACTGGATTCTTCCATATCTGCAAACAGGCGATTCAGGCGATCGCGTGCATAATCCATGGGTTCAAAGGGTGAAAAGCTCACAAAAGTCATAACGAATTTTCCTCCGCTATCAAATGCAACTCAACAAGCCGTTGAATAATATAAATTGATTGAACTTAAAAATATTGGAAAGTTTGGCGCGATTCGCTTCTTCAAGTGCGATTCAGCGTTTCCGCTTTCTCGATGACTAATATAGCAGAGCTATTTTTTGCTTGACAACTATTCTAAAAGTAGGGTTTCCCGAACTAGGATTTTGCTTAGGTTTTGATCGCCTTGTTGATTCAAGTCAAAACTATATTGCTAAACAGTAATATAAGATCTATGCTAACGATAGTTGATATGAACTGGCAGTTAAACATGCTTTTCATAAAAAATTCCAAGGCTACATAATAGCCAAGCAAGATTTTCAACAAGCCTATTTTTCATACTGCGATTTTTGTTTTTGCGATCGCTCTTTCCTAACTCAATCTTTCAATCAGCTTATCTCCTACTCTTAAAGCATTAGCAACTACCGTCAACATCGGGCTTACCGCAGCACTAGAAGGAAAGAAACTGCTGTCTACAACATAGAGATTATCAATGTCGTGGGTGCGACAGTTTAGATCTAATACCGAAGATTGGGGATCTTCCCCAAAACGACAAGTACCGCATTGATGTGCCACTACTTGAATGGGAGTTGCACCGTAAGGATGAATCCCGCGAGATTTTTTATCGGTTGCTTTGAGAACTTCTTGCCAGCGATACAACAGGCGATCGTGTGCCTCTAAGTTGTTTGGTGTGTAGTCTAGATAGAGTTTTTCTCCTTTGAGATAAACACGATTTTTAGGATCGGGTAAATCTTCGGTTTGTAACCACCAACCCACTGAATTTTTTGCTAATTTTTTTAAGCCAAAACCAGGCATCAATTTAGCTGCGATCGATAAAATTGGTGGCGACTCGGAAAAGATAACATCTTGCAAAAGTCCCCCCGCATCTTGAATATGCCCCATCGGATAGGGAAAGTCTTTATCTCCCCAATAAAAATCATTAATCTGCATACTGCGTTGAAACAAACCATCGTTAGGTTTGGGTGACTGCTGGAGAATCACCGTCATCAATTGTTTCATCAGATTTCGTCCTACAAGATCGGAACTATTCGCCAATCCATTAGGATATTTAGCATTTGCCGATCGCAATAATAAAGCAGCAGAATTAATCGCCCCGCAGGACAGCACCACAATATGTGCCATAAACAAGTAAGCTTGTCCATTTACCTCTGCCTGGACTCCTTTTACTTCCGTTCCCGCAGGATTGGTATGCAATGAAACCACCCTAGCCGAAGTTTTCAGGGTCACATCCCCCCCTGCTTTAATTGCTGGACTCACCCCCGTATCTTCCGAGTCGGTGCGTCCTTCATCTCCAATGCCAATAGGGAGATAAGCAGGATGTAGTCCGTGGTTTGTCAGGCGATCGCTTAATTCGTTAATCTGCGGTATTCTCTCTACAGGAGGTAAGGGAAAATCTTCGCTACGAGGGGGTTCTGTCGGATCGTCACCAGCTTTACCGTGTGCTTGATATAGCTTTTCGGCTTCAGTATAGTAGGGTTCAAAATCGGAATACTTCAAACCCCAACTAGGAGAGATACCTTCTTGATGCTGTACCTGTTCAAAATCTTTTTCCCGTAGGCGCAATAATACACCGCTGTAGATTTTGGTATTCCCCCCGACGCAATACTTAGCTTGAGGATGAAACGGTTCGCCCTCGCGATCGTACCATTGTTCTGGAGCATGATAATCTTCCTTCTTAAACAGTTCGTCTTCGACCAATTCGGAACTTTCTTTTTCGGTAAAATCTCCTTGTTCCAATACCAAGATCTTCTTTCCAGCCTGGGCTAATTTGCGAGTCAGCGTACCACCTCCCGCGCCAGTGCCAACAATAATTACATCGTAAAATTGGTCGTCGATAATCATAATTTGTTAATTGTTGATTGTTAATTGTTACTGGCTATCTCAATTTATAAAATCAAGTATTTCTTTTCATCAGACTGTTCTAATAAGATAGCTACTGCTTCAGTAACTAGACCGTGTTGTTTATCAGACGGATTAACGAACCGTAGAATGATATTAGTATCCAGCAAATATTTTGTCATTAGTCGTAAATACTGTCACGGTCAAAAGCATCATCACTCAAGCTAACATCGCTATGAGGTAATTGAGCCACCCATTCTCGAAACTCTTGCGATCGCTCTTTTGGTGTCGCTGTTTGCCAAAAAGGTTTGAGTAACTCCGTAACGCAAACGATAGGGATCGTGGGTAATTTTCCAGCCATCTTTTTCTAAAGCTTTTTTTACAGTTTCATGAAAAATATCTTTTGCCATAATTGAAGTTAACTGGGGAACCAATCTTCATCTAAAACTTGACTTAAAGTTAACTTTATTTCTTCTGGTAAATCGAATAATTTACTCATAGATTTTTTTGAATCCAGCAAAATTTCGCTATATATTTCTGGTAGTTTAGCTTTTAGGCAGGGAGAATCTTTAAGTCTCTTTTGTAATAAAACTCTGAAATTAACCACCTCTGATTGCCAATGTTTTTGATTTCTTTCTTTTTCGGCTTCCCAATACTTCAGCTTTAATAGGTGTTCGGTCAGGCGCAGTAACAAACTTTCGATAGCACGCTTTTGACTCTTACCCATATCGTCAATTTCTTCGATTAGATTATCCCAATCTATATCTAGGTAATCTTTATTTCTAAGTTTCTCTACCATCGTTTGAATCCATAGATAATAATCTTCTTCATATTTAACTTGAGCCATTTTTCTATGTTATTTTGAAAAAAATCAGTTTTATTTCTCAATCAATTCTCTTTAGATATCTAAATTTGAATATTTTTCAATTACTTCCTCCCAATCATCAAAGAGACTGAGAGATATATCTAGTCGCTCTAAGTTGCCATTTTCTTCATTTTGTTTGTAAATCTCAAAAGCAGAACTTGGAGAATCATTATGGCAATAGTATTTAACTTTGTGAGCAATTATGTTTTTTGAATTCTTAAATTCAGAATCTAATTTATCGTTAAACTCTTCGTGAATATTTTTGAGTATAAAAATATATTCTTTAGTTAAATGTCTAATATCTAATTTTTTTGGGTATCCTTCCAGTTCTTTTTGAGAATAATTAGGTGATTCAGTTTTAAGATATTTTCTTAGATTTTCTTGATTAGCTTGCTTTAAGATTTTGCTAACATCAATAGTAAATCCAATTTTAATTGCTTGACTTATATTTGTTGGACATCCTTTTATCGGATTATCATGGTGTTGTGCATAATTTCTCAATTCTTTGAAAAGAGTATAGACAATATCTTTTTGATAGTATTGGTCTACAATTAATTTTAACTTACTTCTTATATCATCTTTTCCAATGAAAAGCTCTTTATTTTTGTTCCTTCCTCCATAATAGAATGAATCCAAATAAGAGTTACAAGTAGTTAGTAAATTCATCACAAGAAGATTACTTATATGACTATTCTCAAGGTGAAAATAACCATTCCTACATTGTTCTTTAAATTCATCAGGATTATCTTTATCTTTACTCTCGATTTCTTGGATTTTGTTTTCTAGCAACAAAAAATTTCTAACGATATAAGAAAAAAACTCTTTAACTAAGAGAATATCCCAAACTAACTTTTGAGCATCAGTAATTTCTTTATACTCAGCTTCATCAATTATTACTGCATCTCGACTTCGAGGAAGAATGGGGTGAATTATATAGTTCACGATAATTACCTAGATTAAGTTACTTATATAATTCCCAAAAATAAGATGAATACTTTGCCAGAATTTACTGCCAAATATAAATCAAAATAAACAAAACAATCCAAATCACATCAACAAAGTGCCAAAACAAAGAAGTTGATTCTACTCCAAACTGTCCGCCAGCATAATTATTAGGTAGAAAAGAACGGATTAACATAATGCTTTGTAACAAGATTCCCGTTAAAACGTGCAAACCGTGAAAGCCAGTTAACAAGTAAAAAGCTCCGCCAAAAACCCCAGAAGTAAAACCAAATTCTAGCCCCATCCATTCCACGGCTTGACCATAAAGGAAATAGCTACCCATTGCCATAGTTAGCAACCAAAAGATACGGAAACCCCAGAGATTTTCTTTATGTAAAAATCGTTCGGCAATATAAATTACAAAACTGCTAGAAACCAACACTACAGTATTAATAGCAGGTTCGCGAACTTCCAACCCCGAAACTCCAGCAGGAAGCCAGTCAGTGATCGTGGTTTTATAAACAATATAGCCAGCAAAAAAGCTCAAGAAAATTACACTTTCCGACAATAGAAAGATAATAAAACCCAACATTCTATTATCTTCTTCATGTTCGTGGGCTATATTTGCTTCAAGCGATCTCTTTAACTCTTGGTTATCAATTGCACTTTCAGGACTAGTCATAACTTATTACTTACTACTTACTACTTATTACTTAAAATTACCCGTCCATATTCTTCGTCAGCTTCTCATCCTTGCCATAACCATAAGGTTCGGCAATAACTATCGGAATCTCTTCAAAGTTTTCGTGTTTGGGGGGAGAAGAAACAAGCCATTCTAAACCAATAGCCCGCCAAGGATTGTTACCTGCTGCTTTACCTGAAGTCCAAGAACTAACCATGTTGAGAATGAAAGGAATAGTCGAGATACCCAGTAAGAATCCTCCTAAACTAGCCAGAACATTCCAGAAAGCAAATTCAGGATCGTAGGAAGCGACACGGCGAGGCATTCCCATTAAACCAAGGGGATGCATGGGCAGAAAATTAAGGGCAGTACCTGCAAAGGTTAAGTAGAAGTGGAGTTTACCCAAACCTTCGTAATACATTTTTCCTGTCATCTTGGGAAACCAGTGATAGATACCCGCATAAATCCCAAAGGTAATTGTGCCATATAGGACGTAGTGGAAATGTCCCACAACAAAGTAGGTATTGTTAACGTGAATATCGATAGGTACGGAAGATAGCATGATGCCCGTAATCCCTGCGAAGACAAAGTTAATTAAACCACCCATCGCGAATAACATCGGAGTATCTAGACGCAGTTTACCGCCCCAAATTGTCCCTACCCAAGCAAACACTTTAATTCCTGTCGGTACGGAAATTAACATAGTACTCGCCATAAAAATAATTCGCATCCAGCCAGGAGTACCGCTAGCAAACATATGGTGCACCCAGACAATACCGCTTAAGCCAGTAATGATGAGGGAAGATACTGCTACTATCTTGTAGCCAAATAGAGGTTTGCGGGCATAAACGGGAAATACTTCCGAGAATATGCCAAATACAGGCAAAACCATCACGTATACCGCAGGATGGGAGTAGAACCAAAAGAAGTGCTGGAACAATACGGGGTTGCCTCCTTGGGCGGGATCGAAAAATGCCGTGCCTACAGATAGGTCGCACAATAGCATCACCGCACCAGCAGTTAAGGCGGGTAAGCCGTAAAGTTGAATTAATTGGGCTGCCAATACTGTCCAGACAAAGGCAGGAGTTTTAAACCAACCCATACCAGGAGCGCGCATCCGAATGATGGTAGTGACGATGTTTAGCGCCCCCATAATTGAAGATACGCCAGAGATAGCTACCGCTAATAACCAGATAAACTGACCGTTGATTAAATTGCCTGTTGGATTTTGTAAACTCTGGGGAGGATAAGCCCACCAGCCAGACTGGGCGGGACCTCCAGGGACGAGAAAACTAAGAATAAAGAGTATACCGACAACGGGAATCATCCAAAAGGCTGCGGCATTGAGACGGGGAAACGCCATATCTCGCGCGCCAATCATCAGAGGAACGAGGTAGTTAGCAAAGCCAGACAAAACGGGAAACGTCCAGCCAAACAGCATAATCGTCCCATGCATTGTATAAAGACCGTTATAGACAGTGCGGTCTAGCAAATCTGGTTCGGGAGTGATTAATTCTCCTCGCATAATCATGGCAAAGACGCCAGCTAGGAGGAAGAAGAAAAATGCCGTAACTATATACTGAATGCCGATTACTTTATGGTCGGTACTAAAGCTAAAGTATTTCCGCCAATTTGGTGGCGTTTTGGGAATTAGTTGTTCGGGTGTGGTGGTGGTCATGTATTGGTTATTTGTTAGTCGTTAGTCGTTAGTAGTAGTCAAAACCGTTACAGTCGAGCGGGAAGTCACCTTCCCACCCTCTGCTTCAAAACCGTGCTTGCGGGTTTCCTCGCACACGGCTCCTCCCTGCTGTTCAAGATAGTTTTTCTTTCCTTATGTGGCGACTGCCACCTATCCCACGCTAACTAAAAATAGCTGCGTCTTGGGCATAAATAGAAATACTTAATCTCTAATTAGGCTAGGGGTGACACGTCTGCATATCC
>JBCDCO010000096.1:0-18290 GCA_039181635.1 Cyanobacteria bacterium P01_G01_bin.19
ACCGCGCGGGACAAAACTAAACGCTCCAGGTCTTTTCCTTTACGAATCAGATCGGCTACCGTATCGTGATGATTAACTCGAGCAACTTCCTGCTCGATGATTGGTCCTTCGTCTAGATCTTCCGTGACATAGTGAGCCGTAGCACCAATAATTTTTACTCCTCGATTGTGAGCGCGATGATAGGGTTTTGCCCCAGGAAAAGCAGGTAAAAAAGAATGATGAATGTTAATTACATTCGGAAACTTATCCACTAGCTTCGGGCTGAGAATCTGCATGTATTTAGCCAAAACAACCAGATCTATTTGATATTGATGTAACAAATCTAGTTGTTTAGCTTCTTGTTCGGCTTTATTTTCTTTAGTAATGGGAATGTGATAGAAATCGATACCAAACTGTTCGGCGATCGCCTTTAACTTAAGATGATTGCTGATTATTAAAGAAATATTTCCTGGTAGCTCTCCAGTTTGATTGCGCCACAATAGATCTAGCAGACAATGATCTTGTTTAGTTACCCAGAGAGCAATCTTAGGCAAAACATCGGAAAAATGCAGTTGCCAAGTGGCATCAAGGGGTTTGGCGATCGCACCAAAAGCAGTATTAATTGTATCGCGAGGTAAATTGAATCCTTCAAGTTGCCATTCTAGGCGAATCAGGAATAAACTTGTAGCGCAATCTGTGTACTGATCGGCATGAATAATGTTGCCACCATTGGCATATATAAAGTTGGCAATCTTTGCCACTAAGCCAGGGCGATCGGGACAAGAAATCAGTAAGGTTGCAGTAGGCTCGATCATAAACTATCAAAAATGCGTCGCACTGTGTAACTACTACTAATACTAAGATGATAACTTTGAGAGTCAAGCAAAAAAAGACAGTAAATAAATGGAAATATATCAAAATATTTTCACCTAAACTTAATTTGGTACTCAAATTTTGGGCAACCTAGTATCGTGGGGTCGACTATATAATTTCAATAAATATACTTAAATTAGATATGTTTCGTTGTCAGAATCTTTATTACATTAACTATTTTCAGATATATAAAAATTCAAGTTTGGACAATCCCGACCGACTATCTCCATAGTTTGCAGCGCAAATCTAAAACTTATTCTATCTTCACTTTAAGGTTGAGCAACAAGAGCAACATTCAGTCAGAACCATACTATTATGAACAGTCAAGACAAGCCCTTAGAAGCTAACGACAATTTAGAGGAATCATTAGACAATAGCGATTCTAATATACAGGGAAACAATGATTCGACAGATTTATGGATGGAAGCAGAAAATCCTGAATCTGTAACTGAATTTATCAATGCAGAAGATGCAAATTTTAATGCTGACAATGTAGACAGCTCGGAAAATTCAACCCCGTATACTTCTCAGGAACCGCCCAAGAAAAAAGAGCTCACAGAACTAGATTTTGACAACTGGGATTTTAGGGATGCTTTATCAATTAATGCTCAAGAGGAGACCAGTAACTCTAGTTCTGAATCGACTGACCACGATTTGGCTAATCATGATGAGGTAAGCTCAAACGAAGACAGTTCGGATTTATCTGATTTAGATGAGCTAGGTGAATTTGAGACTTTGGTTGCTCAAACTGAAGATAGTCCTGAGAATAACGACCTCGAGCAACTTAGCTTGGATGGCTTAGACAAAGATAATTCAGATCTAGGTGAGCTGGGTGAATCTGAAGACTTGGTTGCTCAAGCTGAAGCTAGTTTTGAGAATAATAAACTAGAATCACTTGGCTTGGATGGCTTGGGTGAAGATAATTCGGATTTATCTGATTTAGATGAGCTAAGTGAATTTGAAACTTTGGTTGCTCAAACTGAAGATAGTCCTGAGAATAACGACCTCGAACAGCTTGGCTTAAATGACTTAGGCAGCAGCGATCTAAGCCTTGATGAGTTGGGCGAATTTCAAGACTTAGTTGCTCAAACTGAAGATAGTTCTGAGAACAATGAACTAGAAACACTTGGCTTAGATAGTTCTGGTATGGACTTAGATGGTTTGGAAGGAGAACTTGACTCCCTCACTGTAGAGGCTCTAGACAGTTTGGATAGTAACGACCTAGATAACTTGCTAGATTTGGATTCCGATACATACTCCCTTGATTCCCTAATTCTAGAATCAGATGCCGATCTTGGCGATTTGGAAGATGCCTTAAGCTCTGGTTCGGAGCTACCAGGTCTAGACTCTCTGCTGCAAGAAAACGCCAGCGCGAGTTCGACAGCAATGAGTACGCCAGCTACTGCAACTTCATCTCGATCAACGGCAAAGAAAGCCGCTCCTCCTCCTGCTAAAGCCCAAGGATTCGATCAAACCATGAGGGTTTCGGTCAGAAAACTGGACGATCTGAATAACTTAATTGGAGAGTTGGTGGTCAAACGCAATCGCCTAGAAGACGACCAAGAAAGACTGCGCCGCTTCTTAGATAACCTTTTGGGTCACGTTCAATCCTTGGGTGAAGCAGGTGCAAAAATGCACGATATGTACGAGCGATCGCTTTTAGAAGGTGCTTTGATCGCTAGCCGTCAGTCGCGGGCAAACTCGGCTGTTGCGGCAGGAAGAAACTCTGGGTTTGGTGGCGAAGAACCCAAAGAAGAAGGACTGGACGCATTAGAAATGGATCGTTTCAATGGCTTTCATTTACTTTCTCAGGACATTATTGAGTTAATCGTCAGGGTTCGTGAGGCAGCATCTGATATTCAGTTTGTGGTTGATGAAACCGATAAAGTAGCGCAAACTTTCCGCCAAGTAACCAGCCAGCTACAAGATGGCATGAACTCCTCTCGTATGGTGGCATTCGGACAGACCGCAGACCGACTACCAAGGGCAATTCGCGATATTTCACGCAAGCAGAAGAAACAAACCAAGCTGCATGTAGAAGGTAAAGATGTGCTAATCGACAAAATGATTGTCGAGCATCTTTACAATCCGATGACTCATTTGGTTAATAATGCTATTTCTCACGGAATTGAAACCCCTGAAAAGCGGATTAGTCTTGGCAAACCCGAGGCAGGCAACATCAACATCAGAGCATTTCTACAGGGAAACCAAACCGTAATTACGGTAACTGATGATGGAGCGGGAATCGATCCAGAACGAGTAAAAGCCAAGGCAATTGAAAAAAATCTAATCACCTGGGCAACGGCTCAACAGCTATCCGATCAGCAGGTTTACGAATTGCTGTTCCATCCTGGTTTTAGTACCAAAGACGAAGCCGATGACTTTGCTGGTCGTGGCGTGGGAATGGACGTAGTGAACACCGATTTGAAGAAAATTCGCGGTTCGGTCAGTACCGAATCGGAAGTCGGCAAAGGTACGACCTTTACTATTCGTCTGCCTTTAGTATTAAGTATCTGTAAAGCTCTGACCTGTGTAGATAACAATAGCAAAATTGCTTTCCCCATTGATGGGGTTGAAGATACCAAAGAATATTTACCTAGCGACATCCAAACTAATAATAATGGCGTTCGCTGTATTTCCTGGAAGAATACCTTACTACCCTTAAGACCTCTTAACGGATTGTTAAATTACAATCGTCAAATTCGTCGGGCGGGGATCTACAACGCCAACCAAAATAACGATGATACTATCTCGGTAATTATTCTTCGCAGTTTGGATAATCTGCTAGCGGTAGAGGTAGATGAAGTCAGAGCAGAACAAGAAATTGTAATCAAACAAATTGACGGTCCAATTCCCAAGCCAGCAGGTATTGCGGGAGCGACTGTTTTGGGCGACGGTACGATTATGCCAATTGGTGACGTACTAGAATTGATTGAAATTGCTCAAGGTAAGAGAACGATTGAAATCGGCTTTGATATTATTAACGGTCAAATGGGTGCCAAACCCGTACAGACCGAGACTATCCAGCAAGAGCCTATGGTATTGGTAGTAGATGACTCTATTACAGTTCGAGAATTGCTGTCGATGAGTTTCAACAAACTAGGCTATCGGGTAGAACAGGCTAGAGATGGTCAGGAAGCCTGGGATAAACTACGAGGCGGTTTGGAATGTGACATGATCTTTAGTGATATCGAAATGCCACGGATGAATGGTTTGGAACTACTTTCCAATCTTCATAAAGATAGCAAGCTCAAGTCCATTCCCGTTGCCATGCTAACTTCTCGTGGTGCAGACAAGCACAAACAAATAGCCAACGATCTGGGTGCAAAAGCTTATCTAACTAAGCCTTACACCGAAAAAGATTTGATGGACGTAGCACAGCATCTAATCGATATCAATCGAGCCAATAAAGAAGCTGAATCTGCGACGGTAAATCTCAATCGAGTCCAAAAGCGTAATTCTGGCTCTGAGGCAGAAGTAAGCACGGCTCCAATGGTGTTGATTATCGACGACTCAGTGACGGTTAGAGAATTACTCTCAATGACCTTTAAAAAAGCTGGTTATCGAGTGGAAAAAGCTCGAGATGGTCAGGAAGCCTGGGAAAAACTAAACGATGGTTTGGAATGCGATATTGCTTTCTGCGATATTGAAATGCCTAGAATGAATGGTCTAGAACTGCTTTCTCAGCTCCAAAAAAACGAGAAACTAGCTAAAATGCCAATCGCTATGTTGACCTCTCGTGGAGCGAAAAAGATGCGTAATATAGCTGCTTCTCGCGGTGCAAATGGATACTTTGTCAAACCTTATGTCGAAGAGGATTTATTAAAGGCAGCAGAGAAAATGATGAATGGAGAAATGCTGATTGAGACCGAATGAGAGGGATAGAAAAAGCGAAGTCGATACTTTACTGATGAAGATAAATTTACTTATTGGCTTATAAGTAGAAAGTTTGATTTTTAAGCCTTCTTAAATTCAAGAAGGCTTTATTTTTTTGAGCATAATGGAATAAGCTTGCTGTCTTTCTGCCTTCATATATCGAATAGGATGAGAAACTATATGATTAGAACTGCGATTTTTCTGAGCATCTTAGGTATGAGCAGCCTGTGGGGAGTTCGACCAAGTATTGCGGCTGAAGCGAAAACAAAAGATCTGGAGCTAGAAATTGGCATTATTCAGCGTTTGGGTGCAAGCCCGATCCGAGAAAAAGATCCACTGGTTACTCGGGTTACGATCAATAGCGTTGCTAATGATTCTTTGAAAGTTCGCTTTCTGGATAAATCTCCAGCAGATAAGCCGATTGAAACCAACCAAGTCATATTAAAGGTTAAATCTGCTAAGTTGACTCAACCAAAAGTACGGGAAAAGTTAATCTTAAGCGATCGCTCTACTTTTGAAACCGCAGAAGACAGTGCTAACTCTTGGAAAAAGCTGGGTATTGAGGTAGAAGTCGCCCAGCCAGGTAGATGGCAGGTGTGGGCAAAACGAAATGTCTATAATACTCCCTTGGTACGTCGTTGGCTGCTTCATAGTCTGGAGGCTAATGGTTATGAAGAACCCTATCTCGACACCAAAATTCTCTATCAAGAACCAGATATCATCTTGGAAATTGACGGACAAGAATACAACCAGGATGAGGTCGAAATTAGCAGTGGCAAAAATCTGCTTAAAGTAAACGCTACCAGCAACCCCAACGCCGCACGTGTTTTTGGCGGTAGCCTGGAACTACAGCCCAATTCTCATGGCGAATTTAGCCTGGTCAATCACGTCCCTTTAGAAACTTATTTACGGGGAGTAGTCCCCTACGAAATTGGTGCAAATGCTCCCGCAGAAGCAGTAGCGGCACAAACTATTATTGCTCGCACCTATGCTCTGCGCAACCTAAGACGCTTTGGGGTGGATGACTATCAACTATGTGCCACAGTCCACTGCCAAGTATATAAAGGATTAAATGATGCTAATCCTACCAGCGATCGCGCGATCGCTAAAACAGCAGGATTAGTGCTCACTTATGAAAACGAATTAATCGACGCCCTTTACTCTTCGACAACAGGAGGCATAACAGCTGGATTTGAAGATACCTGGAATGGAGCGCAACGTCCTTATCTCCAGCCTGTAATTGATGCTCCCAAGCCTTTTTGGGATCTAACAAAATATCCCCTGAACATCGAAAAAAACTTTCGACACTTTATTAGCCTCAACCAAGGCTTTAACGAAACTGGTAGAAAAGGCGTATTTCGCTGGCGCAAAACTAGAAGCATTGAAAATCTCAACCAAGATCTCAAGAAATACCTCAAAAAGACACGCCATCCTTTAGCTGATTTCAATACGATTGAGTCCATGGGAATTCACAAGCGATCGCGCTCTGGCAGAATTTTAACTCTGGCAATTGAAACGGATCTAGGCAAGCTTCAACTACACAAAAATGAAATCCGCAGCGCCTTAGAGCCTCCTCGCAGCACCTTCTTTTATCTCCAGCCTCTACAAGATAATAATAAGCAGCTAAAAGGCTATGCTTTTGTCGGTGGAGGTTTTGGTCACGGTGTTGGTATGAGTCAGTATGGTTCTTATAATTTAGCCAACATAGGTTGGTCGGCAGAACAAATTCTCGCTTTTTACTATCCTCAAACCGAACTAAAACCCTTAAATGACAATATTGTTTTCTGGCGCGATACTCCTCCCGAATCGATTAGCAAAAATTAGTAAATACGCTTGGTGTGGATTAGCTTCGTTTTAAAGCTATTAGTTGGGAGCTATAAGCTTTAAGCCTTAAGCTTTAAAGATAAGATAGAATTGATAGTCCATCTTCATTTTTTCAAACAAAGCTTCAAGTTTCTATAGCTTATAAGATTTTAAGAGATAATTTAAATTCACACTAGGCGTAAAATAAGCATTACGTACAAACGTTAGGACACTTTTGCAATTTCTACTTGCGAGATGTTATGCCCTTGTGGTGCAAAACCGTTGCGGAGGTTCCCTCCGTTGTCCCGAAGGGATACCGCAAGCATAAGGTTATTGTCGAGGGCGCTACTTGCTACTTGCTAATTATATGCGAAGCGGTATCCCTATGGGACGAACTAATAACTTTTTGAGTATCCTCAATATAACTTTGTACGGCTAAAGTCTTTATGCTGTTTTAAAGAAGCGGATGATTTCTCTGACATTGCCCAAAAACTGACTGTCTTCACTAAGGGATGCGATAGCATTTTTTGCCTCTCTAGATAGTCGTTCGTGTTGGACTGTATTTTGGGCTTGATACTCTTCTAGCAATGCTTTTTGGCGGGCTAATGCTAATTTGTTTTCTTGAATAACCTGCTGCTGTTTACCAATCAAGGAATCAGGATTTTTAGTATCCAATTGAGATTTTATTTTCGCGATCGCTTTTTCAATTGCTTCAACTCTACTACCCAGTTCAATTGCATCTTCACGAGGACATTTAACTTCTTTTTTGATCGTCAACAGTCTTGTGGTCAAATATTGATAGCCACGAATTGCTGGACGCAAAATTGTTAATAGTAAAGTTAAACCCGAACTAACATAACCCACGTTGCTAATACCAGTTGCTGCCAATAGATAAAGCGCGATCGCAGAAGTGAGGTGTAAAGCGATCGCGCCAACAATAGACCAACGAGCTACCTGTCGTACATAATCTAATGGTTCTCGGTCGATGGCGATGCCTTTTGCTTGAGATATCTTAGCTTCATTGAGGGTTTCACGCGCATCAAAATAGATATTCCATGGAATAGTCACAATGACCAACAGCCACCAAAAAGAAGCAACACCAATCGACCAATCTATCAGATTGCCTGCTGATATATTCAACCACTGAACGATAGCACCTGCAATAATTGCTATAATTCCCAGGCTTAGACTAAAGCTTACATATTTTCCTAACATTTTTTAATTGAGTTTTTGTTCCCAACTTGATTGTCTAAAAATAAATAATTACTTTACGATTGATTGTGACAATTTGTTTTGTTACATACTGTAGTCAAACAAGTATTTTTCGCCTAATTAAATTGGAATCGCTATAAAAATTTGTAGTAGAATAAAGTTCCTAATTTCCAGCCAAAAAATATATTTACTGATATCTTGAGTACCGCAACTAAAACTGTAACCTATCCCATTGTAGAAACTTTTCATTCAGTTCAAGGAGAAGGCTATTGGACTGGAGTAAACGCTTTTTTTATTCGTCTTGGAGGATGTGATGTTCATTGTCCTTGGTGCGATACCAAGCAATCTTGGAACTGGAAAAATCATCCTCAAAAATCGATAGAAGAACTGGCAATTGAAGCCAAAGAAGTCAATCCTGCGATCGTCATTATCACAGGAGGCGAACCTCTGATGCACGATCTTTTTCCCTTAACTAAAGCATTGAAAAATGCAGGAATGAAGGTTCATCTAGAAACTTCTGGCGCGCATCCTTTTAGTGGCGATTTTGACTGGGTAACTTTTTCGCCCAAACAGTTTAAAGCTCCTCACAGCAGCATTTATCAGCACGCTAATGAATTAAAAGTAGTGGTGACTGGTAAGTACGATTTAAAGTGGGCAGAGCAACAAAGAGCTTTAGTTCCCAGAACGGCTTTGTACTACTTACAACCAGAATGGAATTCACCCAAAAGTAAAGATTTAATTTTTAAATATATCCTCGACCATTCCGAGTGGCGTATCAGTTTGCAGACTCACAAATTGTTAGAAATTCAGTAAATATAATAATTTTCAGCAGGTAAAAATTTATTTTTTTCAACCGCTATTTTTTTGACACAATACCAAACCAAACCAGTCTAATCGCAATTAAAGCAATTAAATACTTTAACTTATCTGTCCTACACAGAATTGCAATCCTAAAGCAGCTAGTACCTGATTAACTGTCATAAACTGAGGATTATTAGACTCAGACAAAGCTTTGTAAAGAGTTTCTCGATCCAAATCTGTCTCTGATGCAGCTTTTTCCATTATTTGATTAACACGAACAACATTGCGTAAAGCCAGCAAGAATTCTTCTACCGAACCATCATTAAGAGCATCGTTTAAGTATATTGCTGCATATTCTGGATCGGTCAATTCATTATCCAAGCTTTCGTGCATATCTTTCAGCTTCATCTTTATATCTCCTCCATAGTTTTTTAGCATTGTTAATATCTTTTTTTTGAGTACTTTTATCTCCACCGCCCAATAAAACTATAATTTGTAGAAAAAATCTATAAATTTCATAGACTAGATATTTCATAGACTAGATTTTTTTCTGACTCAACAACAAACCAAACCATTGTTGCGAATCGGTATAAGCATTGACTAAATTTAAGCCATTACTTTTTAAATATTTTTTCATATGCTGAAGATTAAACTTGCGAGATATTTCAGTTAATATTGCTTCTTCTTCTTCTAACTGAATATTCAAGTTCAAACTATCTAAATTTACCGACTGTTCTTCTTGACTAATAAGATACATTTCAATTTGATTTAAGTCGGTATTATAAATTGCCTTGTGTTTGAATAGATCCAAATTAAAGTTAGCTTGAAAACGATTATTGAGATGTTGCAACATATTTAAATTAAAAGCTGCGGTAACTTGTTGCGCATCGTTATAAGCAGCTTCTAATATTTCTCTTGGTTTTTGTCCTAAAGGATACCGCTGCGCATACAAATCTACACCCAATAAAAAATAATCTCCTGGATTTAATGCAGCCGTGACTCGCTCGATAAAGCGATCATATTCGTCGGCATCAAAATTACCAATACTGCTACCCAAAAATATAATCAGCCTCTTGCCTAACGAATAGGTTG
Organism: Cyanobacteria bacterium P01_G01_bin.19; assembly: GCA_039181635.1. Taxonomy (GTDB): domain Bacteria; phylum Cyanobacteriota; class Cyanobacteriia; order Cyanobacteriales; family Xenococcaceae; genus Waterburya. Next base: position 9,637 of record JBCDCO010000096.1, read on the forward strand.
ACAATTGTTCTAATGCCAGATCGTAGGTGGCAACCTTCCCCTGTATTTTTAGCTGGGGATACTCTTGTAGCAGTTGCTCGGCAGTCGCTTCTAACATACTGCCACTAACGTCAACTGGCGTGTAATAAAGCGGCTTATTTTTACTTCGATAGGCATCTAGTAAAAAGCGAGTTTTAGTCGAACTACCGCTTCCCAATTCAACCAGTTCGTCAACTTGTGTCTGCTCGATTATTTCTGCTGCATACTGTTGTAGGATGCTGGCTTCTGTGCGCGTAGGATAATATTCAGGCAATTTACAGATTTGCTCGAACAACTGTGAGCCTTTTCGATCGTAAAAATAGCGTGCGGGAATAGACTTTGGCGATCGCTTTAACCCAGCAACCAGATCGGCAATATCATCTCGTTCTACTGCTTGGTTATCCAATAAATAATCAATTTGTAATCTCATACCAGAAAAATTTTATTAGTTGTTGTCCGATTGTTAACCAGCAGTTTGTGGTTAACAATATTGGCTATTTATGAGCAGATACCAATTATTTTGCCCCATAAAACCATAAAATCAATCCTTTGCAGATTGAAAAGCTGCTTTATATTTATTTACAAGTCGCAAACTCCAGTCAAAAACTCGAAATAATTACTTAATCTCTAATAGGCTAAAATTCTTCTGACCGTATTGAATGGATAAGTTTAAAAGAGTATGGATGTTAAGGCTGCTATTGCTTTTGCTTCGGGCGAACCTCTTCGTATTGAAACCGTACAGTTAGAAGCACCACAATCGGGAGAAGTTCTAGTAGAGATTAAAGCAACAGGAGTTTGTCATACAGATGCCTATACCCTCTCTGGCGCAGATCCAGAAGGCTTATTTCCTACCATTTTAGGACATGAAGGCGGAGGCATTGTAGTTGAGGTAGGTAAAGGAGTTACTAGCGTTAAGCCAGGGGACAAAGTTATTCCTTTATATACTCCCGAATGCAGACAGTGCGAGTACTGTCTGAGTCAAAAAACCAATCTTTGCCAAGCCATACGAGCGACACAAGGAAAAGGAGTCATGCCCAACGGTACGAGTAGGTTTTCGCTGGATGGAGAAAAGCTCTATCACTATATGGGAACATCCACCTTTGCCAACTATACCGTCTTACCAGAAATCGCTGTGGCAAAGATTCGCGATGATGCACCTTTGGATAAAGTATGTTTAATAGGCTGTGGAGTAACTACAGGCTTGGGTGCGGTAGTCAACACGGCAAAAGTGGAGGCTGGTTCAAACGTGGTTGTATTTGGCTTGGGTGGAATTGGCTTAAATGTCATCCAAGGAGCAAAAATGGTAGGCGCAAGCAAAATTGTTGGCGTAGATATTAACCCCGACAAAAAGGCCATGGCAGAACTCTATGGCATGACTGACTTTGTCAATCCTAGAGAAATAGAGGGCGATTTGGTGGAGTACTTAGTCGAGCTAACTGGTGGCGGTGCAGACTATAGCTTTGAATGTATCGGCAATGTTGAAGTAATGCGACAAGCATTAGAATGCTGTCACAAAGGTTGGGGTGTCTCCACTGTAATTGGCGTTGCTGGTGCGGGAGAAGAAATCAGTACTCGTCCATTCCAGCTTGTTACGGGAAGAGTCTGGAAAGGCTCTGCCTTTGGCGGTGCGAGAGGTCGTACTGACGTACCAAAAATTGTTGATTGGTATATGGAAGGCAAAATTGATATTGACAGCCTGATTACTCACACCATGCCCATCGAACAAATTAATGATGCTTTCGATTTGATGCATAAGGGAGAATCTATTCGTAGCGTCGTCACTTTTTGATGGTGTTGGTATAAAAAAAGCGATCGCTTTATCAAAAAGGATTAAATCAATGTGATTCTATATGTTTTTATAGTCATTTCAAATAAGAATGATACAAGCTTGATTTGCATAAATCCTCCCCGATTCCTATTCCCTATTCCCCAGTCACCCGAACTAATAAACTAGATGTCTCAAAATTAATTGAAACGACCGTATAATACCTTTGATTTTTCGTGAATTTAATTGGCGATCGCACTAATGCCTACTCAAACGAAAAAAGCTCTTTTTTTCTAATTGATCACACGCCCTAATTTAAGAGAACTATTTTTGTTCTAATTTTGTATGGGAAAAGTACGCATCTAGTTTGTCTAAAATAGCAATTCCTTCCTGGGGATTACCTCGAGCTACTAAGGCTCGAAATCTAATCTCAGCATCATATTCTGCTAAAGCGATAGTGCTTAATTCTTCAATTAGCTTATTAAGACTCATCCCTCTGGCTTTGGCTAAAGCTTTAAGTCGTTCGTGTTTTTCATCTGGTAAGCGAATTGTTAAAACAGACATAGTAAATAACCTGTTATTTAATAGTGTAAAAGTTCTTCTGGTTTAAGAATCTTTAACTGAGGAAACTTTAGTTGCGATTGTTTAAAATCTTTAATATTTCTGGTGGCGATTATTTGAGCACTACCTGCCATAGCTAATTCAATTAGATGATTGTCAGCTTCGTCTAGTAAGTTTGGTCGCCAAAGATAGTAGACTCGAACCCACTGGCACACACTCATAAAAGCTGCCAATAAATTCGTTTTTTCGGTATTAGTTAAAGGACAAAGATTTGTAATATGATCGCGATTGATAACATCATGATATTCAGCAAACAAAGCATTGCCCATCAAAGGCTGGTATTTTCGCTGCAAGCATCTTCGAAGCAATTCTCGACTAGCTGATTCACTCTGTCCAATTAATACACTAACAAAAACATTGGTGTCAATTACTATTTTTGTGATCATTGCAATATGATAGCATATATACTATCATTATCCGAACTCCTGATCATCAATAAGTTGCGAAAACAGTTTTGGTTTATCTGACAATGCGATCGCCCTAACATCGAGTCAAAAAAAAGCGATCGCCATTGCTCGTCTCAATTAGCTAACATTACAGAAAACTTAAAAATATAGATTGATATGAAAAGGCATAGTTTCACAGTAATAGTTTACAGAGAAGATGATATGTATATTGCTTGTATATTGCTGAATGTCCTGAAGTCGGTACTGTAGATCAAGGAGAAACTATTGAACAAACTGTTTCAGGTTTAAAAAAAGCAACAAAGTTGTATTTAAAAGATCTCATTGATCGCCTTTAAAGATCTTGATAGAGCGATCGCCTTAAAATCGAATCAGAAAAAAGCGATCGCCTTGTAAGAAAGCGATCGCTCTATTTTTTAAAATCCAAATGATTTTAGTCTGCAAAGACTGTCGGTTGAATAGTAACTTGGACCGTTGCAGTATCTAGTCCATTTTTACCATCTTCAATACTGTAAGTAAATGTATCAGTAGTTTCAGTGGTTATTTTTTTATGATCTTCGGAAGGGAAATATCTAATAACATGTTTGCCTTGATTTTTTCCTTCCTTAGTAATTTTAATTAGTTTTACTTTGCCCCCTGAAGGTAAGGTATATTTAGCTGTTTTTGGATTACCATCCGCTTCATAGAGAGCATTCTGACTTCCAATCTGAACAATTTTCAAGCTATCTCCATCAGGATCGACATCATTGTCTAGTACAAAAATATTTTTGTTTTTGTTGCTGGGAAATTCTATCTCATCGTCGATGGCATTTGGATCGGTATTGCCAGTTACTCCTTGAATAGTAACGTTCACTGTGGCAGTACTCTCTCCACCCTTACCATCGTCAATACTGTAGCTAAAACTATCACTATCAACGTCTCCATCAAGCAAACTATTAAAACTTCCGTTGGGATCGTAAGTTAATTCGCCATCAGATTCTATTTTAACTTTTGCTCCTGAAGTTAAAGTGATTTCAGTACCAACCTTGCTTTCTTCGTCGTTTACCTTAATAACGGTTAATGTGGAATTATCACTGCTTGTGCTATCGTTGTCCAAAACATTTAAAGTGCCCAGTACATCTTCTGGAGTTCTTAATGAGTCGTCTGTAGCTTCAGCCGCTATTTTTTCTACTTCAACTGTAACTGTCGCGGAATTAGTACCTCCATGAATATCTTCTATTGTGTAGGTAAAAGTATCCGTTCCATAATAATCATCTTCAGGAGTATAAAGTACTTTGTCTCCTTGAATTTGTACTGTGCCGCTAGACAAGAATCCATCTACATCAGTTATAGATATACTATCCTGGTCAGGATCGGTGTCATTTGCCATGACATCAATTAAAATTTCCGTTTCATAAGGAGTAATTGCTTGATCTTCTGCTGCTGCTGGGGGACGATTAACAACAGGATCGGAGGGAATCCTTTCTAAATTAGTTTCTCCAATATCAACAGCAAAGACAATATCGTTATAGTCCTTATCACCTCCGTTGTATAAATCTTCCCAAGCCAAAATCAGATAGCCTTGATAATCGTATGCCATAACGTGCTGAAGCCCGTCAGGATTACGGTCTATGTCTGCATAGTAAGTATGGAAATTGGTACGTCCATAGCCATTAGCTAGCAAAGCAAAATCTAAGGTAGTTCCTGCCGCAACATCACCAACATTAACATAATCTCCTTTACGTAATTGATTGCTTCCTCCTCCTTGAGAACCATCAACAAACACTAAACCCTCTTCGTATGTTCCACCAGTCATCGTTAATTTTAACTGGTTTTTATATCCTGCACCTTCATGGATAAAGTATATTTTTAGGTCGTCTATGTCTGTAACCATTTGAAGTTTAGTTCCATCAAGTCTTCGAGCATTCAATTCATCTAAATCAATTGCACTAGATTCTTTATGGACAAATTGATTAAAGGCAGCAATTCCTTGCCCTGCAGCGCTGCCATCTTCATTGACATAGTTTGTAGTGTGAAAGTCTGTTTGAGGGTCATTATGTCTAAAGAAGCTAAAGTCTGAAAAACTAAAAGTTGCTTTAGCAGGTAGTATAAAACTTAGTGATAAGCCTAGACTACCTAAAAGAAATGCTACATTTTTATATTTCATTTGTTCTAAATCTATTGATTATTTATTTATTTGATTGAAAGATGTCATAAAAATTATTGATATAGATAGTTAGCACAATACCTATCAATATCGGCTTTTCCAGATGCCAAGGCTTTTAACATTTGCTTTTGTTGGCTACTAGTAATAGTTTTGGTTTCAATATATGATTGAGAAATTGCAGTTTTTACATCTTCTATTTGCTGAAAGTTATTACATACTACTTTTTTTAGTTCATCATTAGACATTACTGGACTTGAAGCATGAACAGGAAATGATGCAGCTATTACTGTTGTCAAGGCAATTAAAATATTTTTTTTCATGGCTGTTTAGTATTATTAGTAAACAAAATTTTTTGTCTTATATTGACAATCTTATCTCTAGTGTTTTGTGATTGTAAATTATCAGAAATACTGATTTTTAATATGGATAATTGATAAATAACTAAAATAAAAAATGTTTTTTTGATAAAGTGTTTATGTCGACAAATAAAAAAATATTATTGATATTTTTTTTAACTGTATAAATACGCAAAAAGCGATCGCTTTTTGTAAGACGATCGCTAAAAACTAATTTAATTACTCAAAGATTAATCAATTTCAATCTATATTAATCAGCATAGTATTTGATATATGGTTCCGAGCCATCGTTCTCATTTTCAAGCTCGTCGGAAACTCCATCATTATCACTATCAGTATCTTCATCATTAGGAATCCCATCGCCATCTACATCATCAAGAGTACCGCCTTCGGGTAAATCGCCAGCTTCGACATCAGACTCTCCATCACTGTCTGCATCCGCATTTATTTCATCATCATCGAGAATTCCATCTCCATCATTGTCATCATTGTCAGGATCGGCATCTACATCATCAGGAAGACCAACATAATCAGGATCTTCAATATCGTCTAAAGTAGAAGCATCGGGATTGTCGCTATCCCAGTCTTGGAAATTAGGAGCTCCATCTCCATCGGTATCATCTCCCGTTTCTTCTTCATCTGAGACTCCATCATCGTCACTATCAGTGTCCTGATAATCGGGTAAATCATCGTCATCAGTATCAGTTGGATCGTCAGGATCGTCTCCCATTTCATCAACATCTAAAATATTGTCATTATCATCATCCGTATCTTGATAGTCAGGTAAATCTGTTCCATCAAAGTTATCAGGACTGTTAGGATCTCCTATTTCGTCTACGTCCAAAATACCGTTACCATCATCATCAGTGTCTTGGAAGTTAGGAATTTGGTCACCATCACTGTCAGAAGGATCGGCTATAGTTCCTACCTCATCTTCATCTAGAACACCGTTATTGTCACTATCTACTTCTTCATAGTCAGGTGTTCCATCGCCATCACTATCCGTGGGAGTCTCTTCTTCCGACCCTTCTAGAATATTGGGAATGCCATCATTGTCTTCATCTGCATCAGGATCAACAGCAGTCTCTAACTCAAGAGTAGTCTCAATTTTAAAATTAGACTGAGTAACGTGTCTTTCCGCGAAGAAAAAATCGAGATCGTAAGTTTCTCCAGGAGTTAGACCAAGTGAATCTAAGTTGACACTTGCATTTGTCTTTCCATGGACACCACCGATATCAATTACTTTCTGTCCATCAATATATACCCAAACATCGTCATCTCCACTGAAGTTAAACGTTTCACCACCTTGATAAGTAAATTGGGTGTGAATTTCAAAGGTAAAGTGGAAGTTATGATTGCGACCTTCATTACCTAATAAAAGCCCATTTATGGGGAAGAATTGATTGCCGTTATTATCAAAACTATAAATATTTGAGCCAGCTTCTTTGGTCAACTCAATGTCATAGCTCATGCTTTGGTTTACACCAGAAACGTCACGATACCATTGATCGAAGTTTGCTTGAGTAGTAGTTGAATAACTACCGCCAGCATAAATAGGCTTCTTGTCTGCACCCAAAGTATCTGTAGTAATTCCTCGATCTAGACCATACTTAAATTTTTGACCGCTTGGATTTGTATCTGTGTTGTGTTTGCGTTCAAAATCTTCATGACCATTAGGATTTATGTTACCGTTTTTATCTCTGTATCCTCTAAAATCTCTAAGAGTTCCAGTTAGCGTAATACTGTCTGGTGAATCATCTGCGACTGCTTTCTTACTCAATCCTCCTACCAGACCGCCTACCATCAGAATGCCAATTAAGGTCTTAGCGGTAAGCTTTTTAAAATTAATTAATTTAAGCATTTAAGTTAGTTTCCTTTTTTCCAATTGATAATATTCGTATTAATCTAATTAGATTGTTTTTTATTTATTAACGGCTTTGATTGCCAGTGAATCAAGAATAACAGTAGCAAACATAGATCGTAAATTATCAAAAATACCTATTTTTATATGTAAAGTAAGTATTATTTTGCGATTAGCACAAAAAATTTAGACAAAGAATGCTCAAATAACTGCTTGATTATTGAATTTTGAATAAGTGAAGAACTATTTACTTTTTTATTGCGTAAAAACAACTAGAAAATAGTACTTTCCGATATTAATATTAATAATTTAATCGTAAAAATAAATTTTATATTCTCTAAGTCACTGGTGCACAAATGATTTGTCCGATTGCCTAGTTAGAGCAAAAAATAATTCAATTGAAATATAATTTTGAGAAAAGTATTTTCTCTGGCTCTAAATATTTCCTATCTGTTTGAGCCGAATGACGTAAAATTTTTGGCGACGATCTGAAAAATGTTGATTTTGGGTAAGCTCTATAAAATGTCTGTTTAGCTTGAGCAAACAATTACGATCTATAAACCGTAGGGCTAGCTTTCTAGATAAATATACGTAAAATAGTGAAAGTCTAACTTTTATAGAAAAGACAGGAGATTGTAAATTGAAAAAAATAGAAGCTATTATCAGACCTTTTAAACTAGATGAAGTCAAGATTGCCCTGGTTAATGCTGGCGTCGTTGGTATGACGGTTTCTGAGGTGAGAGGCTTTGGTCGCCAAAAAGGTCAAACCGAGCGTTATCGAGGATCTGAATATACTGTGGAGTTTCTCCAAAAGCTAAAGCTAGAAATCGTGATCGAAGAAGATCAGGTAGATATGGTGGTAGATAAAATTATTGCCGCCGCTCGTACTGGAGAGATTGGAGACGGTAAGATCTTTGTCTATCCTGTGGATCAGGTGGTTCGGATTCGTACTGGAGAAAAGAACTTAGAAGCGGTATAAGTCTATTCGTGACAGCTTAAGGTTGTGTACTGTTTATCAACTAGTTTTTCCTAAAGGATACCGCTTCGCGTATAGCTTTAAGCTCTAAGCTCTAAGCTTCAAGCTTTTTGGAAATCCCCTTCTCGGGTATTCCTTTGAAAAGTTATCTTTTTGACATTCGAGTTCTTAGTTCGCCCCCCTAGCCCCCCAAGTTTGGGGGGAGAATAGTTAAAAGTCCGCCAGAATTGAGCGTGGGTGATGCTGGTGTTCCGCCAGCATATCCAACCACGCTGTTGGGGGATTTTCCTAAAGGACATTGTGCCCTTGTGGTATACACCTTCGGATAAGGGGGCGTTAAAACAATGATTTAGGACTTACGCATTGACAAAAAACTAACACTATGTAAATTAAGCAACAGGGGTAGCTGAAAGATTTTCTATAATATATTCACGGATAACGAGAGTAAACAAATTTCTCTGTACTTGATACCAATTAGAAATTAAGTTGGTCGAACGCATTTTCTCC